>CAZZBK010000140.1:0-15772 GCA_964652155.1 uncultured Planctomycetaceae bacterium
GATTATCACTTAGGACTGCCGCCCCCGACGACCGGAGGCCATGATGAGTATCCATTCGCTGCAGAGGACGAGCCCGCGTGCGATGAAAGTTTGAACCGAGCCTTGTGCGTTCTGCCCCGCAAGCGGCTCGCCACTGAGCGGCAGCGTTATGACGGGCGCTTGCGTTTGGGACGACGCTCATCTTTGGAGTGCTTCGCGTCACGCTCCTTACGCTCGCGGGTTGGCTTGGCGACCTTGGGTACACGCTGCTCTTTGGCCACTAGGCGGAAGTGCAACTCGCGGCGGTCGATGTCGACCCGGGCGACGGTGACGCGCAAGGAATCGCCCAAGCGGAAGGCGTTGCCGCTGCGACGACCGGTCAGGCTGTGTGTCGAGCGCTCGAAGTGATAATAGTCGTCGGCCAACGTGGTGCTCTGGATCAACCCTTCGGCCGGAAGTTGGAGCCCCTGCACGAATAGGCCGAACTGCTCGACCCCGGTGATGACAGCGTCCATCTCCTCGCCAATCCGCTCGGACAAATAATGCAGTAGCTTGACCTTGGTCAGCTCGCGTTCGGCCGACTGAGCGCGTCGCTCGCGCTGTGAGCAATGCTCGCCGACGACGGCCAACTCGGTCACGTCACGTTTGGGCTTGCGTCCTTCGACGAGAGCGTCGAACAGCCGATGCACGGTGAGGTCCGGGTAGCGGCGAATCGGGCTGGTGAAGTGACAGTAGCAGTTGGCCGAGAGCGCGTAGTGACCCTCGTCGGCCGGGCTGTAGCGAGCCTGCTGCATGCTGCGCAGCAACGCATAGTTCACAGCCCGCTCTTGGGGCGTGCCGGCCACTTGCTTGAGCAGGGCTTGTTGCGCGAACCGGCTTTCGACGTTGTCGACCTGAAAGCCCAGGTCGCGAACAAAATCGGCCAGCGCCTTGAGCTTGAGCGGGTTGGGGCTCTCGTGTACTCGACGCAGAAACGGAATCTCGCGATCGGCCAACGTCTCGGCCACGGCAATGTTCGCGGCCAGCATGAACTCTTCGATGATCTGATGGCTCTCGGTGTTCTTGACCACATGCGCCCCTTGGACGCGCCCGTCACGGTCGAGATCGATCTTCACCTCGGGCATGGTCAGTTCGAGCGCCCCGGCGGTCATGCGCCGCCGCCGCAGCAGCATGGCCAGTTCGTGCATCCGCGCGAGCAGGCCATGCACTTCGGGCGTGAGCTTGGGCTTCCACGACTCGCGATCGGCCAGGAACTCGTCGACCTCTTCGTAGGTAAATCGCCGCCGCGAGCGAATGGCCGCCGAACGCATCTGACAGCCGACACGAATCCCTTCGGGGTTAAATTCGAGAATCGCGGTCTTGGTGTAACGGACCCGATCGGGCTGCAAGCTCGCCAAGCCGTTGCTGATTAGCTCGGGGATCATGGGAATCACACGGTCGGGCAGATACACGCTTGTGCCGCGTTGGTAGGCTTCGCGATCGAGCGCCGAGCCGGCGGGCACAAAGTGCGACACGTCGGCAATATGCACGCCGAGCAGCCAGTGCCCGTTGGGCATCTTCTCCAACGAGATCGCGTCGTCAAAGTCACGCGCGTCGATCGGGTCGATCGTGATGATCGTCTCATGGGTCAAATCGAGTCGCGTGGGTGGGATCGACTCGTCGAACCGCGCCGCCTCGGCCCGAGCCACCTCGAGTGCCCCTTCGCTAAAGGCCTCGGGCAGATTGAACTCGCGGAGGATGCTGAGCGTGTCGACGCCCGGTTGCCCGCGGGCACCGAGCACTTCGACAATCACCCCTTCGCCGTCGTGGAAAGGCGTGGGGAAGCGAACCATCTCGATCACGACTTTGTCATCGGGCTGAGCGTTTTTCGCGCCGGGGTCGCCGACCGCGATGGCCTGCGCGAACAGCGTGCCGTCGACTTGCACCCAGGCGGTGCCGCCGCGTTCGAAGTAGGCGCCCACGAACTGTTTGGTTTGCCGTTCGAGGACCTCGACAATCGCGCCGCGCGTGCCGCCGGGGCGGCGTTTGTCTTTCATGGGGCGCACGAGCACGACGTCGCCATCGGAGGCGTCGAGCGTTTGATCGGCCGTGATGAACAGGTCTTGGCTGCGGTCGTGATCGGCGCGGGCATTGATCGGCCGCACGAAACCGTAGCCGCCGGGGGCCCGGCGGAACGTGCCGGTCACGTGTCCCGTCTTGGGCTTGGTGTCTGGTGTCGCTTCCTTTGCCGACGGCTTAACGGCCTTGGCCGTGCCTTTGGGCACGACCAAGTGTTTCTCGCCGTAGGCAATCTCGCCCAGCTTGACGAGCTTTTTGACCGCGCGTTTGAAGTCCTGGACGTCGTCGCGATCGACGTCGAGTTGCTTGGCCAGTACGCGTGGCTTGACCGGGCGATAGTTCGGTCGCTGCACCCACTCGATGATCTGGTCGTGCCAACGGTCGCTGCTCATGGATTTGCTCTTTACCAAGTGTGTGACTCAATACACACAAAAAAGTTCGCCATCGTATAGGGTGCCGCGCGCACGCCCTTCTCCCATCGGGAGAAGGTGGCCGAAGGCCGGATGAGGGTCGGTTGCCTCGTCACAATCTTCTCCAACTGCAAACCGACATGGTGATTCCCACCCAGCCCTCACCCGGTTCGCTGCGCGAACCACCCTCTCCCGGCGGGAGAGGGTTTTAACGGGCCAAATCGCTTCCCAAGGTATATTTCCCCTGCTCGCGGCGCAGGGACACACTGACTAGAATAGCCGAGCCACTCCCTTTTCACCATGAGGCAGCGATGATGCGCGCGAGTTATTTGTGGATTGTGATCGTGTTAGCGGGCGCGGCCTGTGCCCTGGCCGAGCCGTGGAAGAAGCATGTGGTCCACGAGGGGCAGCACACCAACACCGCCGTGGCAGGCGACTTTACCCGTGACGGCAAGCCCGACGTGATTAGCAACAGTGCGGGCAAGACTCGACTGTTCGTCGCTCCCGACTGGCGCGAGGTTATTCTCGACGAGAACCCGCAACACGGGTTCATTCACAGTGAGTCGTTCGACGTTGATGGCGACGGGGACTTGGATTTTATCGGCGCGCGATACTCGCCCGGGCTGATCGTGTGGCTGGAACAACCGGCTGAGCCGCTCAAGCAACCGTGGCCCTTGCGGATGGTCGACAACGAGATCAACGGCATTCACGGGCTGCTCAAGGGGGACGTGGACAAGGACGGCAAGCTCGACCTGCTCGCGAACAGTGGTCAGCCGACTGGCGCGTTCGCCAACTCGGCCGCGTGGTTGCGGGTGCCCAAGGAGCCGCGGCAGTCGCAGCGCTGGGAGCGATTTATCTTTGCGCAAGGCGACGCGCCGGGCTTGAGTCATTATCTGGGCTTTGGTGACGTGAACGGCGATGGCCGGCCTGACATTGCGATGGCGGCCAAGGGGGGGCCCCAAGCCGAGCCGAACACCGGCGAGTGGTATGCCTGGTGGGAGGCGCCGAGCGATCCACGCAGTCGTTGGATCAAGCACACGATCGCCACGATGCAGAGTGGCGCGACGAACATTCAGCAGGCCGACGTGAACGGTGACGGCAAGCAAGATTTTATCGCCACGCGCGGACATGATCGGGGCGTGCTGTGGTTTGCCGCGCCCGACTGGCAGCCGCACGTCATTCACGCCACGCTCAAAGAGCCGCATTCGCTCGCGGTGGCCGACTTCGATGGGGACGGCGACATCGACTGCGCCACGTGCGCCTACGGCGATCGGATCGCCGCCTGGTTCGAGAACGACGGTCGTGGCATATTCAAGACGCATGTCGTGGCCAACGATCAGGCGGCTTACGACATCCGGGCCGTCGACATGGATGGTGATGGCGACTTGGACCTGCTCATCGCCGGTCAGCAGAGCAAGAATGTGGTCTGGTACGAGAGTCCCCTGCGATGAATACGCTGGCTGTGTTGAGTGTGTTGTGTTGGAGTGTTTCGTCGGCCAGCGAGCCGTTCGCGCCGCCAGCACTCACGACGGGCGAGGCTGCCCCAGGCCGGTTCGTTAAGGTCGTCGCGCCTGAGTACTTGGGGACCGGCGTCTATCACGGGCTGTACCTGCCGGTGAATTGGCAGCGCGACGGAAAGTATCCGATGATCGTCGAGTACGCACCGAACGAGTCGCCCGGCCACGGCACAACCGGCCGCGTCGACGACTGCCGTTTAGGTTACGGAGTGTCGCGCGATTTGAATTGCATCTGGCTCGTGCTGCCCTACGTGAATGAGCAGGAGAAACGGAATCAAAGTCAGTGGTGGGGCGACCTGGATGCGACGGTGCGCTATTTGAAGCTCAATCTGTCGCGGACCATCGAGCAGTACGGCGGCGACCCGCAACGAGTCGTGTTGTGTGGTTTCTCTCGGGGCGCGATCGCCTGCGGGTACGTGGGTTTGTATGATGACGAGACGGCCAAGCTGTGGCGCGGCATGATCGCGTTCAGTCACTTTGACGGCGGCCGCTTTACGCCCAACGGCGCCGAGCAACGCTTGCCGCGTTTTGCTGGTCGAAGGGTGCTGATTGCTTACGGCGAAAACGATGGCGGCCGAAGCGACAACGTCAAGCAGGCCGAGTTGCTGCGCAAAAACAACTGGGCCACGGTCACCGAGTTGATGGTGGCCGACTTCGGCCACAGCGACGCGTGGAGCGTGACCGACACCCCCGCCAGGCAGAGCGCCATTGCGTGGTTGAAGCAGACGCTGGAGTGATGTTGCAAGGAGTCTCTTTCTGTTTGGCGAAATTTCGCTACGATGACAGGCATGGGAGCAACCTCAAAAAAGCCGAACTTGACGGAAGCACAGCTTCAGCGAGAGGCCTCGCTTTTTGCGGCACGTCAGTCCCAAGAGCGTGAGCCAAGTTTGTTCGGCGTCACGGACGGCAAAGCGGTCGGCACGCACCTGGAACAAAAATTCCAAGCCTATCTGCATGAGCATTACACCTATCAGGCAGGCAATGCGGCCAAGGGGATCGACTTTCCGGCGTTGCAAGTCGATATCAAGGTAACGAGCGTTCGTCAGCCGCAGTCCTCATGTCCATTTCGTGACGCGCAGCAGAAAATCTATGGCTTGGGATATTCCTTGCTGATCTTCGTCTACGACAAGAGTGACGACGCCCAATCGAAAAGCGCTTGCCTGAATATCCTGCATTGTATTTTTGTCGAGGCGAACTACACAGGCGACTACCAGACGACACGCGGCTTGCTGGAGATTCTTGATCGCCAGGGGAATGCTGACGACGTGCAGGCATTTTTGCTGGAACGCAATTTGCCGCTCGATGACATCGCCTCGCGTGATCTGGCCGCCGCCATTTTGAAGAATCGACCTCGTCAAGGTTACTTGACCATCTCGAATGCGTTGCAATGGCGATTGCAATACGGCCGAGTGATTGAAGCGGCTGGTAAGATCAAAGGCATTCGGCGATTGGATTAGGTCATGAGCATGGAGAGCCGAACACGACGGATCGAGTACGGCGATTTTCAGACGCCGCTTGAGCTGGCGCGCGCCGTTTGCCAAGTGGTGTACGAGCGTGGTGTTCGTCCACACACGGTGATCGAACCGACCTGCGGCATTGGCAACTTTTTGCGTGCGGGTTCCGAGGTTTTCAGCGGCGCAAAACACTGGCTCGGTGTCGAGGTCAACCCGAGCTATACTCAGCTGGCACGAGAAACTCTGCAGGCGTTAAAATCCTCGCAAGCAGGTCGCCTGGTCGAAGATTCGTTCTTTCGTATTGACTGGGAGCGTGAACTCGATGCGTTGGGCGGACCTTTTCTTATCTTGGGTAATCCACCGTGGGTGACCAATGCCACGTTGGGTGGAATCGCGAGCGATAATCTGCCGAAGAAGGCGAATTTCCAAGCCTTCTCGGGCCTGGATGCCCTGACCGGCAAGAGCAATTTTGATATTTCCGAATGGATGATATTACGCTTGATTCAGGCATTGGAGCGACGTCCTGGAACCATCGCCATGCTTTGCAAGACGGTCGTGGCGCGCAAGGTTCTGTCTCACGTGTGGCGTCACGGATTACAGATCTCGTCGGCGGCCATCTATCAGATAGACGCTCAAGCCCATTTCGATGCTGCCGTAGATGCCTGCCTGCTGGTTTTAGAACTCAATGGGCGTACGCAGGCGTTGGAGGCTGAGATTTATACTGGCTTGCATACCACACATGCGGCACCGAGCATTGGTTGGTACGAGGGGCAACTCGTGGCCAATGTTGCCGCCTGCAATCACACGCAACCCTTGGAGGCGCATGGGGCTGTTCCGGCTTGGCGATCGGGAATCAAACACGATTGTGCCAAAGTCATGGAGTTTAGGGAACGAGACGGGGCCTGGTTCAATGGCTTGGATGAATCGGTCGAGATCGAGGATCATTACCTCTTTCCACTAGTCAAAAGTTCCGACCTCTTCAAGCTGACCGAGAACCGGCCGCAACGGCGGATCTTGGTCACCCAGGAGCGTGTTGGTGCCGAGACGCACGTGATTCGCGAGCGAGCGCCACGCACCTGGGACTACCTGGAACGACACGCCGAGCGATTCGCGGCGAGGAAAAGCTCGATCTATCGCGAGCAACCTCGATACGCCATGTTTGGCATCGGAGACTATTCATTCGCCCCTTGGAAGGTCGCCACCTCGGGACTGTACAAGCGGCTGCACTTTGCTCTGCTGGGTCCCTTAACTGATAAGCCGATGATGGCCGACGACACGTGCTATTTTCTTCCGTTCAAGACCGAAGAAGATGCACGATGCGTGGCAGAATTGCTCAACTCGCCGTTGGCCAACGAGTTCTTTTCGGCACGCATCTTTTGGGACGCAAAACGTCCCATCACGACCGAGTTGTTGCGAAAGCTGGATCTTGCGTCGCTCGCCCAAGCGATGCATCGAGCTTGCCCGGTTGTGCCTCTGTTGGTTGCAAATAAGCGCAAGGCTTCCCCGATCACGGGGCAACTGCAACTTTTTGAGCCAATCTGCGATGGTCAGTGAACGGCGTATCGTTGAACGCCTGCCGCTCGCTACTCTTTCGCGGCGCTCGCGCCTTTGAACAGCTTGCGGCCGAGCGCGGGGTTGTAGGTCGTCCAGGGGCTCTCGACGTTCGGGTCGTCACGCATCAACTGCGAAAAACTGTGCAGCTTCGCGTCGAGGTTGTCGAGCTGATGCAGCGCGATCGCCTCAAGCGTCATCGGCAACTTGGGGCTGCCGTACTCGTACTCGCCATGATGACTGACAATCATGTGCTTGAGCCTTAAAGCCAACTCGACCGGAAACAGCTCGCCGGAGAGCTGTTCGCTCTCGACGATCTTTCGCTCCAGCAGACTGACGGCCATCACGAGGTGGCCGATGAGCTGCCCCTCGTCGGTGTAACTGAAGCCGCGGTCGTAGCCCAACTCATCGATTTTGCCCATGTCGTGCGTGAACGCCCCCATGATGAGCAGCTGCTCGTCGACCTCGGGGTAGCAGGGGGCCACGCGGAGCACGACTTCCAGCAGATTGACCACGTGTTCGAGCAGACCGCCGACGTAGGCATGATGATTTTTCACACCGGCCGGAGCGCGGGTGAATTTGTTCATGAAGTCGTTGTCGACCAGAAAGCACTCGGCCAGATTGCGTAGCGGCGGGCTCTTGAGCCCACGCAGAATTTCGCTGAGCCGCACGACGAGCGTGTCGATTTGCACAGGCGACACCGGCATGAAGTCGGCGGCGTCGACCTCGTCGGTCTGGGCGCGATGGATGTTCTGGATGATCAATTGCATCTGCCCTTGATACAACTGGGCAACCCCTTCGACGCGGACGAAGTCACCGTCGTCGAACGCGCGATAGTCGCTATCGCTGGCGTTCCACATCCGGCTGCTCATCGTGCCGCTGCGGTCGCTCAACTCGACTTGCAGATACAGTTGCCCGTTGCGATTGGGGCGCAGTTGCTTTTGCGTGGCCAGAAAGATCTGGTCGAACGGCTCTTGATGCGTGAACTGGTTGATGTAGCGGCGAGCCATTGAAAAGCCGGGGGTGGAGCGTAGGGAAACGAGAGATTGTAGCGGAGGAAGGGGTGTGGGGCGAGGGGCGCGGGACGAGCGGTGGAGGAGCAGGGGAGCAGGGGAGTGGGTTAAACGATCGCGGCCTGGAGAGGGTGAGCCCTCCAGGCCGCGCGACGTTCGAGATGATGCGGTCGTTACGCGCTCCGCTGTCGCGTCGCGGCTAACTGAGAACTGAGAACGGAGAACTGAGAACTCGCTTACGTTCCCTTGGCTTTAATGTCGTACACGAGCAGCGTGTCTTGCTCGCGCAAATAGAGGCGGCCGCCGGAGATCACCGGGTGCGGCCAACTCGGGCCGGCCGAGACCGGAATCTTGAACGTGCCGGCGACGTGGTACGCTTGCGGATCGGCGTCGATCAGCGCCATCGTGCCGTCCTGATAACGGAAGTACAGCTTGCCGTCGGCATAGGAGATCGCGGCCGAGTCGCCGCCGGGACCGCGGCCGGGGCGCCACGCTTCCTTGCCGGTCTTCCACTCGATGCACAGCGGCAAGCCCTTGTTGTGACCGTGCCCACAGAAGAGATAATTGCCGAGAATGATCATGCCGCCGTGATGATTTTGCATCACGTCCGACTTGAGGAAGTACTGCTCCTCGGCCTTGAGGCCGTCGGCGGTCTTGACGATCTTGAGGAGCGCCGCGCCGGTTTGGTAGCCGGTCGAAGTGAAGATGTAATCCCCTTGTACGAGCGGCGTGGGAATGTTGGCCGTGCCATTGGCAATGCGATTGTAGGTCCACAGCGTCTTGCCGGTCGCGGCATCGACGCCGATCAGCCCACGGCCGACAAGTTGCACGTACTGCTTGACGCCGCAGGCTTCGCTGATGACGACCGACGAGTAGGCCGCGCCGTCCTTGCCGCGATCGCCGATGTCGCTGGGCTGAGCGGCCTTCCAGATCACGTTGCCGGTTTTCTTGTCGAGCGAGGCCATGATGGCGTCGTTCGCGCCAGGGGTGCAGATCAGCCGCTCGCCATCGATCAGCGGCGACTCGCTGAAGCCCCAGCCCGACATCATCTTGCCGCCGAAATCGTTGCCGTAGTTTTTACGCCAGACGATTTTGCCGTCGGCGGCATTCACGCAGACCAAGTCCCCCTTGAGCCCGACGCCGTAGACCAAGTCGCCATCGACCGTGGGGGTGCAGTTGCTGTGGTCGCCCGAGCCGATCTCGACGGCCCACAGTTCTTTGCCGGTTTCGGCGTCGAGGCACATGAGCTTCTCGGCTTTGTCGCGTTGTCCCATCGTGTAGATTTTGCCGTTGCTGACGGCGACACTCGAGAAGCCTTTGCCGAGCCCCTTGGTCTGGTAGAGCAGTGGGGGACCAGCTTCGTCCCAGGATTTGAGCAGTCCCTTGTCGGGCGAGATGCCATCGCGTTGCGGGCCGCGCCATTGCGACCAGTCGTTGGTATTGAGTTCGGCGGCAGACAGGGGGCTGCCGAGTAGCAGGCCGATGGTGATGGCCCAGGCGGGCACAAAGCGCGTCATCTCGAATGCTCCTTCGCGAAATCGCATCCTAAAGGTGGGGGGTAAGGCGGGAGTTGATCTGCTGACGAGCCTAGCGGTTTGGGCTGGAATCGACAATGTCGTTTGCGAACATCGACTCCTCCGAGCCGGGGGCGTGAGCCCCCGGAGCGGAGAGATCGAAGCGGATCGGAGATGTTTCAGGGCAAGATTTTCTTGCCTGGGCCCAGCAGGGCAATTACTATCAGTTAAATAGGCGAAGATGTCGTTCGGTTCGCCTCTTATCACACGGTTGGACCTCCAATCAACAAACGCCCCCAAGGGACCCAACACCGGTTAATGGGCCCGTTGGGGGCGCTTCGGACAGCGTGGGTTGTTTCTGGCTGCAAGCTTGCGAGGACGGGTCATGCTTCGATCATTTTGTGCGTTTGCGCGACGCCATGGGAATTCACTGGGTGCTTTGGTGGCGCTTGCCGTCACCGTCGGCTGGGTTAATCCCAGCTTTGGCCAAGGTGGTGGCGGGCAAGGCACGGCCGGCGTGTTCGTGGACGCCAATGGTGTCTTGCGGACCCGCGTCGAGAGCGACCCGACCGGCGAGTTAACCCGTCGACAGGCCGCAGCGGCCAAGGCGTCGCTCGATCAGAAGTTGCAGCAAAAGAGCCCCCTGCGAAAAATCTCGCTGCAACGGCTTGAGAAGGCCGTGGCCGAGCACACCGCCAAGGGATATCAGCCCACCGAGGAGATGAAATTCCTCGCCGGATTGACGCGCGTGACCAACGTGTTTTTCTATCCCGACTCGGGTGACATCGTCATCGCGGGTCCGGCCGAGCCGTGGATGCAAGACCTCACGGGTCGCACGGTGGGCATGAGCACGGGCCGCTCGACCGTTGAGCTGCAAGACTTGGTCGTCGCGCTGCGTGCGTTTGCTCCAGGGAGCAAGGGGACGCAGAGCATTGGCTGCTCGATCGACGCCACCAAGGACGGTTTGGCGCGGATGCAGCAATTCCTTAATCGCATCGGCTCACAGGCCGAACCGACCGCCGAGTTTACGCAGACCGTGGTCGAAGGTTTGCGAACCAGTCTGGGCCTGCAAGAGGTGTCGATCTATGGCATCTCGCCCGACACGCATTTTGCTCAAGTGCTGGTCGAGGCCGACTATCGCATGAAGCTGATCGGAATTGGCTTGGAAATTCCGCCCGTCAAGATTGTGAGCTACGTGGACCGCGCCGATCCGTCGAGCGTGGCCCGCAACGCGATGCAGCGGTGGTGGTTTGTTCCCAACTACGAGTGTGTCCGTGTGAGCGAAGATGAGTTGGCGATGGAACTCGTCGGCAACGGCGTCAAGCTGCTGGGTGAAGACGAGGTCGTCGGGGCCGATGGCCAGCGTCGTCAGGCGGCCTCGCAAGGCAATCTGGCCAGTTTGGCGTTTGTGACGGGCTTTACGACCCAATATGAGCGTCTCGCCGCCAAGGTGCCGGTCTACGCGCAGTTGCGTAACTTGATTGACCTGTCGGTCGCCGCGGCCTACATCCACCAGCACGATTACTACGGTCGTTCGAGTTGGAAGATGGATTATTTCGGCGACGAGAAAAAGTTCTCGGTCCGCACCTACCCCGCTCCGCTCAAGGTCGAAACGGCTGTCGCCAGCCGTTGGAAAGGGACGCGGCTGATGACTCCTGTCGGCGGCGGCGTCAGCATTCACCCGCGTGAAGCCCTGCAAGCGACCCGCTTGCTCGCCGACGAGAAGGGCAAGGTCAAGCAGCTTCGCGATGGCATCCGCGTCGAAGGGCTCAGCGCCAATCAATGGTGGTGGGACTAGAAGAAGTGCTGAATGCAAAGTGCTAAGTGCTGAATGATAAGTTATAAATGGCGGAATGCTGCCGCGTCAGCGTTCCGCCATTTCGCATTTATCACTGAGCACTTATCACTTCCCCCATGTCTTTCGTTCTCGCCTTGGATCAGGGGACCACGTCGTCCCGCGCGATCGTGTTCAACCGTGCCGGACAGATTGTCTCGCTCGCGCAGCAAGAGTTTCCGCAAATCCTGCCCGCCCCGGGCATCGTCGAGCACGATCCCGAAGCGATCTGGCAGTCGCAGTTAAGCACGGCGCGGCAAGCGATTCAGAAGGCCGGCGCGACCGCCGCGGACATTGCGGCCATTGGCGTCACCAATCAGCGCGAGACGACGATCGTCTGGGATCGACACACGGGCCAGCCGGTCGCTCCGGCCATCGTCTGGCAAAGCCGCGTCAGTGCGCCCATCTGCGAGCAACTCCAGCGCGACGGACTCAGCGAACTGTTCGCGCACAAGACGGGGCTGGTCATCGACGCCTATTTCTCGGGCACCAAGCTCAAGTATTTGCTCGACACGATCGGCGGCCTACGCGCGCGTGCCGAGCGGGGCGAAGTGCTGTTCGGCACGGTCGACACGTTTTTGCTCTGGCGCTTGAGCGGCGGCAAGCTGCATGTCACCGACCCGAGCAACGCCAGCCGCACGCTGCTATTCAATCTGCATACGCTTGATTGGGACGACGAACTGCTCCGGCTGCTCGACGTGCCGCGCGCGATGCTCGCCGAGGTGCGGCCCACGAGCGCCGTGTACGGCCAAACCGACCCGCAATGGTTTGGCGCTCCGATCCCGCTCGCGGCGGCGTGCGGCGACCAGCAGGCGGCCACCTTTGGCCAGGGCTGCTTCCAGAGCGGCATGGCGAAAAATACCTACGGCACCGGTTGCTTTCTGCTGCTGAACACGGGCACCGAGCCGATCGCTTCGCGGCATCGCATGTTGACGACCATCGGCTGGCAAGTCGACGGCGCGGTGACGTACTGCCTGGAAGGGGCCGTGTTCATTGCCGGGGCGGTCGTGCAGTGGCTGCGTGACGGCCTGCGATTGATTGAAAAGAGTGGCGATATCGAAGCCCTCTCCGCGACGGTCAGCGACAGCGATGGCGTGGTGTTTGTGCCGGCACTCGTGGGCCTTGGGGCACCGTACTGGGACCCTCATGCCCGCGGCACGATCCTGGGCCTGACGCGCGGCACGCAGGCCGGGCACATTGCTCGGGCAGCGCTCGAGTCGATGGCCTTTCAAACACGCGACGTGCTCGAGGCCATGCAGCATGACGCGGGTTGCCCATTGACCGAATTGCGGGTCGACGGCGGCGCGAGTGTCAACGGCCCGCTCATGCAGTTTCAGGCCGACCTGCTGGGTGTCGACGTGGTTCGCTCGACGGTCAGCGAGACGACCGCGCTGGGCGCGGCGTATCTGGCGGGCTTGGCGGTCGGCTACTGGCGCGATCGCGGCGAGATCGAGCAGTTGTGGTGTTCGCAGCAACGCTTCACGCCTCGGCCGGGCGTTGATTGCCAGCGCGATTATCGCCGTTGGCAGCGCGCCGTCGAGCGCTCGCGTGACTGGGCGCGCGAGAGTTAACGCGATGTGCTGTCGTTAGCCGCTGAGCGTCGCGGCTAACAAAGACTCGACGCTTACGAGATTTCCGGTTCGCCGATGGCGCGGAGGTACTCGGCGAGTCGGGCTTGAATGTCGAGCAAGCCTTGCCATTGCCGCTCTTCGAGACTGACCCGACCGTTGACTGGTTCGCTGCGCACGCTGGCGATCATGTCGCGCACTCGCAGGTGCAGGTACTCGATCATCTCGAACATTTGGGCCGCCTGGACCGGGCTGAGCTTGTTGGGCAACTCGGGTGGCTCGGTGGCGCGGAACGACATCTTCAAATCGGGGTTGTCGCTCCAGTTCACTTCGAACTCGAGGTTGGGCGACTCGCCCCCTTCGCCGCCGGCGGCCTTGCGCAGCTCGGCGAGCCGCGCGGCAATTTGTTCGCGCGAGCCGTAGAGCAGCACGCTACGGCCGAGCGCGATCAGGTCGCCGCAGCGCAGGATGCGCAGTTGCGTGGGCTCGCCATTGATCTTCGTGCCGTTGGTGCTCTCCAAGTCGGTGATCACCAGGTGCTCTTGATCCTCTTGGATCTTGAGGTGGAAACGGCTGACCCGTTCGTCGTTGAGTTGCACGGTGTTGCCTTCTTCACGGCCAATGGTGACCGGAGTTGGCAACTCGGCATAGACGCGCCCACGGTCGGCGCCTTCCAGAACTCGCAGTGTGATTTGAGACATCGGCCAAATTGACGAGAAGGGTGTAACAGACCGACACGCAACTCCACGATGGGAGCAGGCACTCAATATATCGTAATTGTTAACGCGCCGAAGAAAATAGCGTCAAGCAGAGAGGGGCGGCTCGGGGGTAGATATCCGAGCCGAACGATAGGTCCGAGCCGCGAGGCGTCAGCCCCCGGATAAGTTGCCAACATGCAGCCAAGTTATCCGGGGGCTCACGCCTCGCGGCTCAGGGGCATTTGACAGGCGCAATCTATAACATGCCAACTACTTGCGAGCATTCGAGGGGGCCTGCGGCAACGCCGCAGGGGGCGTCTGCGACGACGGTGCTCGCCACGAGCCGGGGCCGCAAATCCAGTCGGGAAAGCAGCCCGGACACGTCAGACGCGGAAAGGGCTTGGGACAGTAAAGCTCGCAAACACGCGGCAAATGCACGCAGACGCAGGGAATTGGCTTCGGACAGTAATCGTCGCAGGTGGTGCAGGGCCGACCGGGCGGACAGGGGATCGGCTTCGGGCAGTAGTTGTCGCAGCAGGGTTGCGAGCAGCGGGAGGGAGCCCAGCAACTGCCGCGCCACCACCCCTGCTCGGCCTCGGCGCGCGACACCAGCGCGAGCGCGTTCACGCTCAACAGCAGGCAGAGACAGGCACGGCTCGTGAGTTGCCCGGGCATTACTTCTTCTCCGGTGGGTCGAGATGCAGGCTGAAGTTTTGCAACACGGGCGGTGGCGGAGCGCTGGGGAGCTTGTCTTCCAGATAGACGACGGGCTTGACGCGCGACGCTTCCTCGTTGATCGGCTTGGCGTCTGAGGGGGGAGGTGGCGGCGGCGGGGTGGACTGGCTCTCGTTGACCGGCAAGGCGTCGACCGTCGTGTTGGGCCGTGACTCTTCGAGGCGGAGTTGCCAGCCGCCGCCCAAATTGCGATACAGCAGCACGAGCCCCAGCGCCACGGCCGACTGTGCCTGCGCCAAGCCATCTTGTTCCTGGGTGAGCAGCGCTTGAATGTTGAACACGCGGTTGAAGTCGGCCGTGCCGGCTTTGTACTGCTCGGTGACAATCTCGACGCTCCGTTTGGCGGCCTGCACGCTGACTTGCAGCACGCGCACCTGTTCTTGTGCGCGGAGAAACGTGTTCAATGCGTTCTCGGCGTCGGCGTTGGCTTTCAGCACCACCTGCTGATACTCGACGGCCAATTCTTGAAACCGAGCGTCCTGATAGCGAATGTTGTTGCGAAACCGGCCGTAGTTCAAAATCGACCAGTTGAACGTGGGGCCGACGTTGCCCGCCACGGCTGAACCCGTGAAGAGCAGATTGGGAAGTTGCGAATTGACGTTCAGGTTGCCCGTAATCGACATGTGCGGATAAAGGTCCGAAACGGCAATGCCGATCTGCGCGCTTTGGGCCGCGACGAGGCGTTCGGCGCGGCGCACGTCGGGACGCCGCAGCAACAGCTCGGCTGGCACGTCGAGCACCACCTCCGGTGGAGCCGAGGGGATCGGAGTTTCTTCGCCGAGGAGCGAGTCCAGTTCGCGGGGCGGGATGCCCATCAAGATGCAGAGCCGATTCCCCTGAACTCGCTTGTTCAACTGAAACTGCGGAATGAGCGCCTCGGTGCGCGACAGATTCGAGCGGGCTTGCGTCACGTCCAGTTCGTTGGCCACGCCGGCTTTGAAGCGGTCTTCGGCAATGCCCAGCACGCCGGTCTGAATGGCGACGTTTTCCTGGGCATACTTGAGCCGTTGCTGGGCGGTGCGGTACTGCACATAGGCGTCGCAGGTGTCGCTCAAGAGCATGACCAGCGCGTCGTCGTAATTTTCGACCGAGGCGTCGAGCGTGGCGTCGGCCGACTCGATCGCCCGGCGGAACCGGCCCCAAAAGTCGAGCTCCCAGGCCAGCGTCGCCCCGACGTTGTAGCTGTTAATCGCTCGAAAGGGAAAGAAGCTGGTGCTGGGGTTGGCGTGGCTGATCTGGTTGCGCAAGTAGGTTGCGTTCACGTTTTGTGTCTGGGGGAAGATTCCACCCACGGCGACTCCGAGTTGCGCCTGCGACTCGACCACGCGCAGGCCGGCGACCCGCAGGGTCAGGTTGCCGTCGTAGGCGCGGCGCACCAGTTGATCCATGTAAGGGTCGTTGAACACCTGCCACCAGTCGCGCAAGTCGGTTGTGCCGGCCT
>CAZZBK010000141.1:0-15515 GCA_964652155.1 uncultured Planctomycetaceae bacterium
GCCGCGATCTGAGAACCATCTCGTTCACGGGCTCGGTGTGGAATGCAAAAGTGACGTTCACATGCTCTGCGAGGTTGCCCCCCGGCGTACGCTGCTTCGCCGCTATCGCCGGGGGCTAAAGGTGCTGATGGAATTTTGATCGGCTCGACGGATGTCTACCCTTCCGCGACCTCAACAAACACCTTGAGCGGCGGACGCTCGGCCATCAGCAGGTCCATCATTGCGCGATAGCCGTCGAGCCCGTGAATCGGGTTGGTCAGAATCTTCTCGATCACGCCGGGGTACATGACCTCGCCCAAGGCCAGGTCCTTAATGCCCATCTCGAAGTGTTCGCGGTTCGCGTTCACGCTGCCGAGCAGCAGCTTGTTGCCGAGCACCCAGTTGAGGTTGATCTTGTCGCCGGCAATGCTCACGTGTCCGTCGCCGCCGGTGATGCTGGTCCAGACCAACACGCCGTTGAGCCCCAGCACCTCCATCGCGCCAAAGCTGATCGCGCTACTGCCGGTGGCGTCGATGATCAGATCGGGCTTGCCGACCTCGCCGGCCAATTGCGTCAGCGACTTCTCACGCATGCTCACGTAATGCGCCCCCAGGCCGGCGACGATTTCGCTCGACAGGGTTGGCGGTGCCGATCGGGCCAGCGTGTACACTTGCAGGCCGCGCAAGCGGAGCACGAGCGTGGCAAGCAGGCCGATCTGGCCAGCCCCCATCACGAACGCGACCCGCGGCCGCCACACCTTCAGCCGCCGCTGCACTTCAAACGCCTGATGCACGGCCTTCGCGGCACAGCTCATCGGCTCGGCCAAGACGTGCAGCTTCTTCAAGCCCACGGGCATTTTGATGATGAACTCGGCGTCGTCGACGTAGAACTCGGTCATGTAGCCATGCAGCAGATTGATGCCACGTTCGTAGTACACCTCTTCGCTGGTCATGTCGCAGGTGCCGATCACGTCGTAGATCGAGCCGCCGGGGCGGCGGACGGTCGCGGTGACGTAGTCGCCGGGCTTGACATGCGAGACGTTGGGACCGACCTCCTCGACGATGCCGAACGATTCGTGCCCCAGCACGAGGAAGTTGTAGCCCGGCGGGGCGTTGCCGTACTTAGCCTCGTTGATCTCGCGGTCGGTGGCGTCGACGCCCACCTTGAGTACGCGCACCAACACGCCGCGGCCGTTGGGGACATCGGCCACGCTGGGTTTGGGCAACTCGGCCAGATGGACGCTATCGGGGGTACCGGGTCGAACGGCGACGGCTTTCATGGCGGCATCTTTCGCTTTAGAACAAGCACGGGTGGACGAGAATTGGAAATTTACGGCCCCAGGCCGACCCATGCAAGGTATCGAGTTGTCGGCCTCGATAATCCGGCTAAGCTAATCGTAGGCTTTCTGTCACATGAGGAGCGGATGATGTCCAGTCCCGAACTTTCGCCCGTCGTGCTAGAATCAGCGATCGTGGCTTAAAACATCATCCTCGGATTCCAACGTCCCATGATCGACCCGCCGCAAATTGTGTTGACCGTGCCGCAACGGATCGCGTTCATCCATGTGATCGTGCCGCATACCGAGATCATGAAGGTCATGGGGCCGGGGCTCAACGAACTGGTTGCAACTTTGGCCCAGCAGGGGGTGAAGCCCATCGGGCCGTGGTTCACGTACCATCTGCACAAGCCGACGGAGACGTTCAACTACCGGATCTGCGTGGCCATCGATCAGCCGGTGACCCCCGCTGGGCGCATGCAGTGCGGAGAACTGCCGGCCACGACCGTGGCGCGAACCGTCTTTCATGGCTCGTATGAATCGCTGGGCGCGGCCTGGGAAGTGCTCGAAACGTGGATCAGTGGCGTCGGCCGCAAGCCGGCCGTCGAGCTCTGGGAGCGCTACTTGGTCGGGCCGGGCGACAGCTCGAACCCGGCCGACTGGCGCACCGAACTCAATCGACCGCTGGTCGCGTAACGCGTTGGTGTCGACTATTTGCCGCGGGCGAGCTCGATGCACACGATCCGGTCGACGCCGCGCACGTAGAGCAAGCCGTGCGACAAGATCGGCGCGGCCCAGGCCGGGTAGCGCAGCAACTTGGCTCGCTGGCCGTCGGGGCCCTCGGGCGGAGCATTGAGCGAGATCTGGCCAATCGGATCGAACTTCTGTGGGTTGGCATGCATCACAAACAGATCGCCGTACTCGGTCAGGCAGAAAAATCGCCCCTCGACCTCAAGCAAACTGCTGCGGGTCAACTCGGGCCGCGACCACATCAGCTTGCCCGTCTTCCACTCGACGCAACGCAACTCGGCGTTCTCCGTGTGTCGGCCGCTGCTGCCGTAGACGTAGCCATCGTGATAGACGGGCGTGTTCCAATGGGTTTGCAAAATCTTCTCGCGGGTGCGGGCCTCGTCCTTCCAGACAACTTCGTAGCCGCCGGGCTTCACGCGCAGCAGCGCCGCGCCGGGACCGTACGTCTCGCTGATCAGCACCTCGTTGCCGACCACGACGGGGTTGCTGGCGTTGACGCTCTCTAAAATGCCCGAGCGCCAAGGAAAGTAAAAATCCTGTTTGCCTGTCGTGGGGTCGAAGCCGATCAGGCCTCCGCGCGCGAAGATAAAACACCACCGCCGGCCGTCGATCGTGGCCAGGGTGGGGCTCGCGTAGCTGGCCAGCTCGTCGCTGAATTGGTAGCGGACCGTTCCCGTGAGTTTGTCGAACGCGACCACGCCCGAGCCGTTCCCCTTGACGCGGTCGAGCTGTCCGGGCGGCACGCTCTGGCTCTCCTCGGGTGAGCCGCCGATGTTGGCGATCAGCACGTCGCCGGCGACGACGGGCGTGGAGCCGACGCCGAAAAAGTTTTGGATCACGCCAAACTCGCTCTGCGTGTCGACCTTCCAGAGCACCGAGCCGTCGACCACCTTGAGGCAGTGCAACATCCCTTCGGCACCGAAGATGTACACGCGGTCATCGTCGACGACCGGACAGCAGCGCGGGCCGTTATCGTAGCCGTACAGGTCCTCGTAGCGGGTGGGATACTCGAACTTCCAGATCGGCTCGCCCGTCTCGGATTGGAGGCATTCGAGCTGTGCTTGTCGGCCGAAGCGCGTGAACTGAAAGAGCCGACCGCGGCTGATCGCGGGCATGCTGTAGCCGGTGCCCAGGCGATGCTGCCAGAGCACCTTGACGCCGCGCAGGCCCTGGTCGGTAAAGAAGCCTTGCTCGCGGCTCTTGCTGTCTCCTTGGGGGCCGAGAAAGCCGGGCCAGTCGACGCCCGTTTTCCGCGTGCGCAGATCAGGCGGCTCGCCCCAGGCGACGGGGGATGGTAGCAGCAGCATGCACAGCACAGCCAACAACACACGCATGGTCGGCGGTCTCCCGTTAACGGCTCGTTTCGAGCAAGGCGAATGTTCTGAGCATAGCATGAAAGAGCAGGGGTTGAAACTTGGAGGCGCGCGGCGAATGGGACCCGCTCAGGCCGCGTCTCTAGCCGCGCGCCCAGGGCAACAGCAGCTTGACAAGCACGACAATCACGCCGACGCCAACCACGTCGAGCAACAACCCGTAACGCACCATGCGGGCGATGGGTATGTAGCCGCTGCCATACACGATCGCGTTGCAGGGGGTCGAAACGGGGAGCATAAAACCCAGGCTACAGCCAAAGGTCGCGCCCAGGGCCGCTTCGAGCGGATCGCCACCCGACTGCTGCGCGTAGTTGATGACGACCGGGATGACGATGTTGGCGCTGGCCGTGTTCGAGGTCACCTCGCTGACCAGCGCGGCGACGAGCGTGCCGACGATCAGGATCGACCACGAGCCTTGAAGCGGAATGGCCTGCGTCATCCAGGTGCCCAGCGCGTTGGCCAAGCCGGTGTCGCGCATCAAGACCCCCATCGCGAACCCGCCACCATAGAGCAGCACGACACCCCAGTCGATGTGCGTCGCCTCGTCCCAGCTCATGGCGCGTTGGCCTTGGTTGCCGGGCAACACAAACAGCAGACACGCGCCGACGAGCGCGGCGACCGCCTCGGGCAGATATCGTTGCAGTTGCTTATAGAGCGGGTCGTCGGTGCCCCAAAACAGCCCGATGAGCCCCGGCACGATCCACATCGCCACGGTGAACGCAAACGCCAGGACGGTCGAGCGCTGCGCGATTGTCCAAGGGCCGAGATTTTTCTGCTGCTTGAGCAGCATCTCGTGACTGCCGCGCACCTCGCCCAGACCCGAGGGGCACAACACGTTCAAGTAGCCAAACAAGAACGCATACATCACGGCGACCACCGGCACGCCGATGATCATCCACTGGAAGAACGAGATGTTGGTGTCCAACTGGCTGCGAATGAAACCAATGCCGAGCAAATTGGGTGGCGAGCCGACGGGCGTGGCCAGCCCGCCGATGCTGGCCGAGAACGAGGTCATCAGCATCAGACCGGTGGCGTAGCGGCGATCGACCTTGCCGAGGGTCGCCTCGTGACTGAACAAGAAGCCGAGGATGCTCATGCCGATGGCGAACATCATGGCCGTTGTGGCGGTGTTCGACATCCAGGCCGACATCGTCGCGGTCACCAAGCCGAAGGCGAACAGAATGCGGCTGGGCCTTGCGCCCACAATGGGCCACGAGAGCACGGCGTAGGCCAATCGCTGATCGAGACGATGGAGGTAGATCGCCCGCGCCAAGATGAACGAACCAATGAACAAGAACATCAGCGGCTCGGCGAACGGGGCAAACACGTTGCTGGCCGGCGCGACCCCCAGGATGACACACGCACACGCGCCGAGCAGCGCGGTGACCGGCATCGGCAGCCCCTCGGTGATCCACAGCACCACGACGGCCGACATCACCGCCGCGAGCCGATGGGCCTCGGGCTTGAGTGTTGGAAAGTCCAATGCGTACACCAGACAGGCGAGCAGCGGCGCGACGAGCAGCCCCAACTTTTTACGCCACCTCTCGAAACGCTCCTCGGCCTCGGTAAGCTGCTCGCGAATATCGACTCGCGCGCTCATGGCGCGCCCCGGGGATCGCTGCCCTTCGCGCGCCACGGTACCGCCGCCGCGTTGCCCGTCGAGGCGCGATCCATGTCGCCGGCGCGGCGGGCGCTCAGCGGCACGCTCCAGATCGTCGGCTGATTGTCACGATGCGCCTGTGGACCTTGCAGCGCGGCACAGCGTATGTTGGGCAACACCTGGACATCGAAAATCTCTTCGACCCCGGTCTGAAACTCGAGCCGACCGGCCAATTTGCCCGTCGGCAAATGGATGATCCCCACGCCGCACTTGAGCTCCTCGCGATGCTCGGCGATCGGCACCCCGCCAAACGTGCTCGTCTCGCGGATCTTCGATAGACCGACGAACGCATACGGGCCATGAAACGCCAACCCACGCGTGTAGCCGGGCAGCGACGCGACCACTCCCACCTGTCCGCTGCGCGGGTCGATCGTGCAGAGCAAACCCTTGCCCGAGTCGAGGACGAACAAGCGTCCCTGATGCAGTCGCGGCGAGTGGGGCATCGCAAAACCCCGCGCCACCACGCGACCGCTGGGGACCTCGAGCACGCAGCCGCTCGTGGCCTTCGTCGGTCGCCAGCCGCCCGGCGTGTCGCTCTCGGCCATCACCGTCACATACGCCGGCTGGCCGTCGAGCATCGCAAAGCCATTCAGGTGGCAACGATCTTCGGCCGCCAGCGACGAGATAAACGGCGGTCGCCACCGTGGCGTAAAACTGTGTACGTCGTCAATCGTGCACAAACACGAGAACAGCGTGTTGACCAGCCACAGCTCGTCACCCGACCAAGCTAACTCGTGCCCATGCACCTTGCCGGTCACAAATCCGCTCCGCGCCAAATAACAGGCGTCGTACTTGCCCACCGGGTCGAGCCGTTGCGCAATGTCGGACGACTGACGCAAGACCCACACCGCCCCTTTCGAGCCCACGGCCAGTCGACGCGGGCTGACCGCAATGCCCATCGCCTGCTCGAAATTATGAAACGACAACGCGAGCTCGTGCTGATACGTGCCAACGACCGCGAGCTTGCCCGCCTGATAGGTCGAGATTAGCAACGACGACTGCAACTGCTCGAGCACCGCCAGAAATTCTTGCGAGTGCTCGTAACGCACCTCGCGCTTGGGAAGAGCCTCGTCGAGCGCTTCGTCAGAGGGTTCGCTCGGCAGGTCTGTCGTCATAGAGCCGACTATTCATGCAAGGCAGGGAAGGACACCGTGTTGTCCGCGCGGCCCGACGCTCAACGCCGATGCAACTCTTGCTGCGCGAGCCGATCGTTCCACATGGCGAATTGCGGATCCCCCTCGCGAAACGCGAACACCGCGTCGGGCAGCCGCTGGCCATTGTGCCCCGACGAAATCACACGCACCAGCACGGCACCGTCGCTGCGGCGCTCGAGCTGCCACTGGGCAGGCACGGCGGAATCAAGAAACGTGGGACTCACCATCATGTTATCCATCATCGCAACTTCCCCAGGCCATGTCCAGGCCAGCCCGAAATGACTCACCGATTGCTAACCTTTGGCAGTCAAACAGGTTGCGCGACCCAATGTGAGATCCGTTTCCACGCCCAGTGCTGCTTGGGATGTGCGGATGGCGAGGCTCGACCGGCCGACTTTTATAGCGCCGCGAAATTCTGGAGGATCCGCAGGCCGTCGGCCTGGCTCTTCTCAGGATGGAACTGGGTGGCGTAGACCCGATCGCGCCACACGGCCGAGGTGAACTTGACGCCGTAATCGGTCTCGGCGGCGATGATGTCCGCGTCACTCGGCACGACATAATAGGAGTGTACGAAGTACATGTGCACGCCGTCGTCGAGTCCGGCAAAGATCGGCGCGCGGCGGCGAAATTCGAGCTGGTTCCAACCCATGTGCGGCACCTTGTAGGCACGCGGCAGATCGAAACGCACGACCTCGCCGCGAAGGATGCCGAGCCCCTCGTGCCGGCCGTCCTCGTGTCCCACTTCGAACAGCAATTGCAGGCCCAAGCAAATGCCCAACAGGTGCTTGCCCTCGGCGATGGCCTCGCGAATCGGCGCGATCAGTTGCCGCCGCCGTAGTTCGAGCATCGCGTCGCCGAACGCGCCCACCCCCGGCAACACAAGCTTGTCGGCCGCGGCAATCACCCCCTTGTCGCTCGTGATCGTGGCTTGCGCGCCGACCTTCTCGAAACCCTTTTGCACGCTCCGCAAATTGCCCATGTCGTAGTCGATGATGGCGATCATGGGCTCTCAGTGGGAAAAAGTGCGTGGGGGCTTCGGGTTACGTGCGATGCTATCATTCTATTTGCTGAGACACGCGCACGACAGGCGGTGTTCGTCCGGGCGAAAAAAAACTTCGGCCGTTTGTCGCTCGAATCGGCCTTGACCCGTGGGAGCGATTTTTCTATCCTCCCCGCCGCAATCGAGCACGGCAGGGTCGGTTTCGCGAATCGACTGGATCGGGCTCGATGGCTCGAATGACAACTGGAACCACGTGGGCGGGTCTGCATCGGAGAGCGGCGCAAGCGGCTGTCTGCGGACCGCGGGGCGCGAGTCGACATGGATGTCGACCCCGCGCGCCTCGTTACCCGGCTCGCGTGAGTACGATCCAATCGCTCCCGGAAACGAATGGTGTCCTTCGCCCCCCTGGGACCCGTTTCTTCCGGGAGCCTTTTTTTGCGCCCACGACAAAAATCTTACGTGGCGTGACCGTCACCGTTGTGGGTGGCTGGTGTTTTGCACAGCAAAACCCGGCAAGGGACGTATGACACCGCCAGAGGGTACCGGGTTTTGCTTCGCAAAACTCCAGCCACCCTTCCGAACCATACCCTTGATACCTCAACCGATTCTCCACCAACGCTTGAAATGCTCACACCCTAGCTGGCGCGGCCCGAGAACAGCGGCTCAATGAGCGCGCCGTGATTCAATTGCAACGGGCGATTGAGCCGATCACGCAGTTCGCTCGCCGGATCGACCCCCAGCAGATGATACAGGGTCGCGCCGATGTCGTCGGGCGAGTACGGCTGGGTGATCGGATACGCGCCGATCGCGTCGCTCTTGCCGATCACCTGGCCCCCTTGGACCCCCGCGCCAGCAAACAGCCCGAAGAAGCAGGGCCCCCAGTGATCGCGTCCCTGCTGGAGGTTAATCTTGGGCGTGCGGCCGAACTCGCCCAACAACATCACAAACGTGTCGTCGAGCAGCCCCGTCGACACCAGGTCGTCGAGCAACGCCGATACGCCATGATCGACCGGGGGCAGCAGACGGTCTTTCAGCGTGGGGAAAATGTTCCCGTGGTTGTCCCAAGTCTGCACCCGACCCATGTTCACCTGCACGAGCGGCACGCCAACCTGCACGAGTCGCCGCGCGATCAACAAGGACTGGCCATTCGTGTTACGACCGTATCGATCGCGGGTCGCGTCGCTCTCGTGATTCAGCTCAAACGCTTTCGAGAGCTTGCTCGTGCTCAGCAGCGAGAAGATAAGCTCTTGCTGGCCGGTGAGTTGCCGGCACTCGGCCGACTCGCTCAAGCGTTGTTGCTGCGCATTGAGTTGAGCCAGCAGCGATTGGCGATCTTGAAAGCGGTCGACGTTGATCCCCTCGCTGAGTTGCAGGGCATCGACACGGAACTCGCTGCTGTTGGGGTCGCCGGTGATTTGCCACGGATCGTGCTTGGGACCAAGCAGGCCGGCATGTTGGCCGGGCCACGTGAGCGGGTTCTGCATCAGGAACGTCGGCAGATTGACACCGCTGGGGAGCGCGTCGCCACGCGGACGCAGGTAGTCGAGCGCGGCCGAGTAGCAGGGCCAGTCGTCGCGCGAGGCGACTTTGTCGAAAAACGCGCCCGGCTGCAAGTGACCGGTCAGCACGTGATGCGTACTCATCAAGTGGTTGTTGTCTTTGTGCGACAGCGAGCGGACGATCGCGTAATGCTCCGAGCGTTGGGCCAACAACGGTAGGTGCTCGCAGACTTGCAGCCCCGGCGTGCGGGTGTCGATCGCCTTGAATTCGCCGCGGACTTCGGCCGGGGCGTCGACTTTCATGTCGAACGTGTCATGGTGACTCGGCGCGCCGGTCAAGAAGATCACGATCACGTGCTTGGCCCGACGCGGCCGCTCACGCTGGGTCGCCTTGGCCGCGGCCGCGCGTGACATGAAGGGGGCGAGTCCCAAACCCATCGCGCCCGAGTAACCCACCTGCAAAGCCGCGCGGCGCGGCAGGAGCACGCTGCGCGATGGGGTCGTTGACATGACAATCACCGGGAGAGAGTAAAGCAATGCGGAGGGAGGGTATCGCCAACCGCTACAGGCAGGGCAACCAATATTATGCGATGCCGCGAGTCTCATGCAAAGAGCGGGAATCGACCCACCTGGGTCAACCCATCCAACCGTATCGACCGATTCCGCGGGGGTTCTGTAGTCCGTCGAGGGTGGGTCGTTACCGATTCCCTTCGACCGTTGCCAGCCGAACTTCTTCCATGCCGACATGCGAGCCGGCGTCGACCGCCTGCACGACCCGCTCGTGTCGCGCGTCGCCGTGCGCGACCACCAGCAGCTTGTTGGGCCCACGCATGTCGGCAGTCGCCGCTTGGCGAGCGGCCCGCAACTTGGCAAACAGGTCGGGCTCGGTGAGCGCTTCGCTGTCGTTGACCCAGATCGAGCTATCGGCCTCGACGCGCACGATCACGTAATCGTCATCCTGTTCGAGATCCTCGATCGTGCGCGCGGCGCTGGCCGAGGGGGTCGCGCTGGGGTTCGGCAAGTCGAGCGATTTCTGCAATCCGAACGCGGCGGTCACCATGAAGAAGATCAGCAATTGAAACACGACGTCGATCATCGGCGTCAGGTCGATGTCGCTGCTCTCGTCGACGTTGCGGCGCTGGAATTTCAGCGGCGGCTCTTCGCGTTCGGGCTCGGCGCTCGCGCTGGGCTGCGATGACGGGGCGGGCACCGTGACCGCCGCGCCACAGTGGTTGCACTTGGCACGGCGATGCGCGAACGACTCCGGCGCCTTGAGCGTCTGACCACACTGGGGACACGAGAACGCGATCGGCATGGGTCAGTCGATCTCCATGACGGCGAGGTTCACCTTGACGCCGCTGACTTGCGAGGCGGCGGTCGCGACTCGCGCCACATGACGGTAAGCCACGCCGCGCTCGGCCTTGATCAGCACGCCGGTCTTGCCCGCCACGACCGCCTGCTGCACGGCGTCTCGCAGCGCCGACTCCTGGGCCTCGTGCGCGCCGCCGAGCGGCGCGCCAAAACGACCGTCGGCCAGATAAATGGCCGGCTCCCCCATGCCCCCGTCGGCAATCGTCACCACCAGCGTGGCCCGATGATCGACGCCGACACCATGTCGCGCCGGGGGCAAATCGAGCGCCTTCTGCACGTCGGGCACGCTCGTCACGAGGAAAAAGATCAGCAGCAGAAACGTCATGTCGATCATCGACGTGATGTCGAGTTCCGGCTCCTCGTAATACCGGCGGCGCGGCACGAGCGGCGCGAGGTCGTCTTCGTCGGCGTCGTCGATGAGTGTGTCGACCGCCATTAGTTCACCCGCTGCGTGGCGGCGAGCGCCGATTTATAGGCGTCGAGGAAGCGTGTCAGGCCGTGGCCGACGAGGTCTTCGAGCTTGCGTAGTTGAATGTTGATGCTGGCCAGCACGAGCGTGAGCGGAATGGCGATGGCGAGCCCGATGGCCGTGGTGATGAGCGCCAGGCTGATGTCGTCGGCCAGTTGCGTCGGATCAACTTTGTCGCCGCTGCTCAGCTTGGCAAAGGCCGACATCATGCCCAGCACGGTGCCAAAGAGCCCGAGCATCGGAGCGGTTTTAATGACCACGGTGACCCAGCTCATGCGATACTCGAGATCGGCGAGCACGTCCCGTTGGAACAAATCGGTGACGAGGTGTTTGACCTTGGCGAAGCCCAGTTGTCGGTTCTCGATCGCGACGCCGGCCAGATACGCGGTGATGCGCGTGTCTCCCTGGCACTGCGAGGCGGCCCCCTCGAAGTCGCCGGACCCCAGGTGCGATTCGAGCTGCATGATGAACTCGGTCTGTTCGTGCTCGCTGCGGAACCGCAACTGGGCAGCGCGACGCCACACGACCACGGCGCAGTACGCGCCCCACAAGGCAACCAACGCCAGCGCCGCGTAACAGGCGTCGCCGGCCATTTGACTGATAGCGCTTAATTCCATACGGGTGTCACTTTCTCTGGCTTCTGTTGCTCATTCATACCGGGGTGTTTCGTCACTTGGCCGCGAGGGGGAACTGCTCGATGACGTAAAACTCGAACCCTTTGCTGGCCGCTCGCACGCCAAAAATCGTCTTGCGAATCTGCTGGGCTGGCAACTTGGCGTGGGCCATTTCGAGCTGCGCGAGTTGGTTCTCGATCGCACTCGGGAAGAACTGCACGATCACCTTGCTCTCAGGAGCCAAGCCCGCGCGGCGAACCAAATCGCGATCGGCCTCGCCGAGCGTGCCGCGTCGCCATGACATATAGAGTCGCTCCTCGGCCTCGCGCGTGCCGGTGCGGACTTGCGGCTTGGCGTCGCTCAGGTGATGCACGTAGAACACTTGCTGCGTCGCGCCGATCAGCCCCAGCTCGATCTGAAAAAAGTCGAGTTGCCGCGCGTAGTCGTCGATCGATCGCGAGTCGCCAAAGCGGACCTCCCAACGATTGGCGCGGGGAATGCCCACCGGGCCGTCACCTTGCCCTTTGCCGCTTTGGTTGCCGGTACCCTGCTGTTTGCCGCCCCCCTTTGAGCGGCTTTCGCCTTGTTGTTCGACATCGGCGAGCATGGCCTGGCGCGACGACACGGCGTCGGCGATCGAAGCGACGCTTTGCGGAAAGTTTCGCTCCGTGAGGTCGGTGTCGCGCGAGAGTTGCTCGGCGTTCGGAGCGTCAAGCTGCATGCTCTCGCCGACCACCCCCGACTCGTTGCCCCCGCCGACGTCGGCGATCTGCACGGGCACGGCCACGATTGGCACATGCAACCGGCTGGTGTACCACATCACGATCAGGCAGACGGTGCACAGCCCCAGCAGCACGAGCAGCGACACGAGCCAACTGGCCGTCTGTTCATACGACGAGACACGCAGCCGCTGGGCGGCAGAGCTGTGCGGGTCGCGTGGCGTGGCGGCAGAGGACATGTCGTGCGGTGCTGGTTGAACGGAGTGTACGATCAATTGAACTGTGCGTCGGGTTTCAGCGTGCGATACCAGGCCTTCCACTTCTCGGCCTCAAGCCGCTTGGCGGCCTCGTCCGGCTCGTTCACGAGGCGAGCAACCGAGAACCGCCGACTCATGTGTCGCAAGGCATCGTGCGCGGCGCGCGCGACACGCGCGTCGGGGTCGGTCAGCGCGGTGATCAGCAGCGGCGCTTGTTCAAAGTCACGTGACCGACCGAGGGCCGTGATCGCGGCGACCTTGGCCTCGCTGGAGCCATCGGCGGCCAGGGCGCGGAGTTGCCGCTTCAATTTGCCGAGCACCGCGACGTCGGCCCGCTCGACGAGTTGATCGAGCCCCTCGAGGGCGCGATCGAAGTCGGGATGGTTGGGATTTTCGAGCTTGGCCACAAGTTCTTCAGCCGGGCCTTGCAACGGCTTGGCAACCACCTTGCCGAGCCGCAGTTCAATGTCTCCCTGGCCGCTGGGGACCCCGCGCCCGCCCATCAGAATGCCCGACCCGTAACTCCGCGCCCGCTCGATGGTCTCGTGCGTCGACCGGGTCAAGAACAGCACGGCAAAGCAGGTCGAGGCTACGAGGTCTTCGTTGCCATTCCAGGCGCCGTCGTCACGCTGCGCTTTGATCACGTACTGCGCGGCGTCGGTGTACCAGTCGGGCTCGGCGCTGGACCGTTGGGCGGCAATGTCGCGCAGCGTTTGCAGCCGCTCGTAGGTGTAAAAGAAGTAGTTGAGAAACTGAGTGGGGAGCGTTTTTTCGCGCGTCTTGTACCAACCATCGGCCATCTGCAAAGCCTGCTGAAACTCTTTGCGGTCGATCGACTCGGTGAGTGGCACGATCGTCCGCGACGCGGCGGACTTCACCGCCTGAAACTCCTCGGGCAGCTTCGTCGACTCGACACTCGACAGCGCGATGAGCCCCAGCCGATCGCCGGCCAGGTACAAGCTTCCCCAGCCCGCGGCGGTCATCGTGACCGTGATCTCATTCTGCGGCAGGCGTTTACCCGGCTCGGCCAACACGCCCTGATAGCCGAACGCTCCGTTGGGGTCCTGTGTGCGCAGCAGCCATTGGGTCGCGCGCACCCAGGCGTCGAGCGGCAGATCGCGTCCGTACTGCTGGGCGACCCACGCGCCGAGCAAAGCGTTTTGAGTCATCGAGGTGTCGCCGGTCGCGCGGCCCGGGTAACCCCAACCGCCGTGGGGCATTTGTCGCCGCACCAACTCGGCCAGCAGCCGATCGATGTCCGCGCGGTACTTTTCAGGATCCAACTCGATGAGAAAGGTGAGCGAGATGCCCAGCGTGTAGATATCGAGCGTCTGGGGCAAGTTGTTCAGCGATTGGCGCAGGGCGGCCACGGCCTCGACGACCTTGGGATGGTCGCTCTGCTGATGCATGACCAGCACGCGGCCCACGAGCGCCTTGGCGCCGACGCGCGGGTCGTTGGCCTTGGCGGCGAGATAATCGACCGCCCGACGCACCGACTTTTGCACCTCGGGGCTCTTGGGCGTGAGCGCCCCGGCGGGGCTGACGACGGTGCCGAAGCCAGCGAGCAACGCCAGACAACGGAGTAGGTCGCGCCACAGCAGCATGATGAGCGATCCGAGTCGAGGGAACGGCTGTGATAGCCCGCGGCGTCAGCCGCTGCCGACGAGCGTAAAGGCATCGTATCTCCCCGCTCGCGGAGAGACAATCTCTGGGTGGTGGGCGGTCAGTCTGGCCGCAGACTTGACTCACCTATGGGGGTGTGCTCTTATGCGACTTCTCTTGTCTTGAGCCCGCATCGAATCGCATCTCTGGCAGTCATTTTAACATGAGTCAAACATCGCTCCCCTGGTATCGCGAACTGAATCGTTATCACTGGTTTGTGCTCGTCGTGGCGGCCTTGGGCTGGTTGTTCGACACGATGGATCAGCAGTTGTTCAACCTGGCGCGACGACCGTCGATGCTGGAGCTGTTGCCGCTCACAGAAGGCCTGGGCTGGGCCGAATTGTCGGAACTTGCCCGTAAGGCGCTCGTGGCCGAGTACAGCGGTTATGCCACCGCCATCTTCTTGCTCGGTTGGGCCACGGGGGGTTTAACCTTCGGCGTGCTCGGCGATCGCTTCGGCCGCGCGCGGGTCATGATGTGGACCATTTTGGCCTATTCGCTGTGCACCGGCTTGAGCGCCTTCTCGACGTCGTTCTGGGACTTCGCGTTCTATCGCTTCCTCACCGGCCTGGGTGTCGGCGGCGAATTTGCCGTCGGCGTGGCCTTGGTTGCCGAAGTCATGCCCGATCGGGCACGCCCCTTCGCGCTCGGCTGGTTGCAGGCCCTCTCGGCGGTGGGCAATATCTCGGCCGCGCTCATCAGCATGTCGCTCGGACAACTCGAACAGTCCGGCGTGACGGGCGATCTGTCGCTGTTCGGTTTCAAGATGACCGCCTGGCGGTTGATGTTTGTTGTCGGCACGGTGCCCGCCTTGCTGGCCGTGCTGATTCGCGCCAAGCTCAAGGAACCGGAACGCTGGGAGAAGACGGCGCACGCGGGCGTCGCGCACAAGACACTGGGCCTCTACGCCGATTTATTCGGCGACCCACGCTGGCGCAAGAACGCGCTCGTCGGCATGTGCCTGGCCTTCTCGGGGGTCGTGGGGCTGTGGGGCATCGGGTTCTTCAGCTTCGACCTGTTGCAACTCGTCTTCCGCAAACATTTCGAGGGACTTGGCCTGACCCCCGAACAGATTTCTGGCGAGCTAACCTATTGGAGCGGCATCGCGTCAGTGATGCAGAACCTCGGCGGGTTCTTCGGCGTGTATGCCTACAGCCGATTCACGCACATCATCGGCCGCAAAAAGGCGTTTTTGATCGCCTTCTTGGCCGCCATGTGCAGCACCGCCTTCGTGTTCTGGAACCTCGACGAGTTCTCGGAAATCTTCTGGATGATCCCGATGATGGGCTTTTGCCAGTTGATGATTTTTGGCGGCTACGCGATTTACTTTCCCGAGTTGTTCCCCACGCGCTTGCGGAGCACAGGGACGTCGTTCTGCTACAACGTCGGTCGATTTGTCGCGGCGATTGGCCCGTTCACGTTTGGCCTGCTCACCAGCAAGGTGTTTGTCGGCTTGGAGCATGAGCCGATGCGGTACGCAGGGGTGACGATGTCGGCCGTGTTCATTCTCGGCCTGATCGCCTTGCCCTTTGCACCCGAGACGAAAGGGCAGCCGCTGCCGGAGTAATACGGAAGGGGCTAGAGGTTAGGGGCTAGGGAAAAGGCGGGGCGATTGTCCCGCCTCAAAGGGCGATCGCGGGAGACAACCGACGCGGCCGTTCATGAACACGGTCCTGGTCGTTGAACTTCATGAACTCTCCGTCATCCAATGGCACGAGCGATTGGCCTTCG
>CAZZBK010000142.1:0-15419 GCA_964652155.1 uncultured Planctomycetaceae bacterium
GAAGGTGCCCGAAGGGCGGATGAGGGAACGTCGAAGCGAACCATCGCTTCATGATACCCTCACCTGGCTCACTTCGTTCGCCATCCTCTCCCAGAGGGAGAGGGGTAAAACAGCGTTGCAGTTCTTCTGTGTCCCCATCAACGCGATTGAACGGAAACACGACTAGACGCCCCCAAAGAAAAGAGGCCGTGTCGTTCGCGAATCACCCCCGCACCTCGGCCCTATCCCACACTGGGGAGAGTGAGCACAGTGTAAACCTCGGTGCGATTCCGCGAGCCTGACTTGCGTTCTCACTCGGTCGCGTTGATACTCTGCAAAAGCTTGTTTGTCGCCGTGGAGATGAGCCGCTCATGCGTAAGTGTCATGTGCATCTGTTGCCCGATCTGGTTGAGCCCACCGCATTAGCCGGCGCGGCGGTGGTTGTGATCGACGTGCTCCGCGCCACGACGACGATGGTGCATGCCCTGGTCGCCGGGGCCAAGCAGCTCATTTTGTGTGGCGACATCGACGAGGCCCGGCAACTGCGCCAGAGCTGGCAGCATGGCTCGGCGCTGCTCGGCGGCGAACGGCAAGGCGTGAAGATCCCCGGCTTCGACCTGGGCAACTCGCCGACCGAGTACACGAGCGAGAGCGTCGGCGGGCAGACGATCTTTTTCACCACGACCAACGGCACTCGGGCGATGCTCCGCTGCGTGCAGGCTCAACTCGTCGTGGCGGGCGCGCTGGTAAACCGTCGCGCGGTGGTCGACAAGGTTGCGCCGTTCAACAATGTCCACTTGGTCTGCGCAGGCACGCATGGCGTGATCTCGCTGGAAGACACGCTGCTGGCCGGCGGCATGGTCGCGGCGCTCGAAGCCCACGGCGAATGGGAGTTGAATGACGAGGCGGTGCTGGCCCGCAGTTATTGGCAGCATATCCTGGACGAGGCGGGGGCCTCGGGCGGCGACCAAAAGGATGCGTTCTTCTCGATCTGGTCGGAGTTGGAAGAGTCGGCCGGCGGACGCAACCTGATTGCCGAAGGGTTTCGCCGCGACATCATGACCTCGGCCTGGCTCGACGAGTTCTCGATCGTGCCGGTCTTCGACACCGTCAGTCGCTCGGTCACGATCGGTTAACTCGACCACGCTTTCGTTTCCACCCCAAGCCGGCGACTCCGTCGCCGTTTGGTTCGGCGACCGAGCCGGCGACTTGGGGTTGAACGCTGGCCCGATTACAGCGGGCGTTCTGACGCGGGGATGTGAATCACGGTCAGGCCGCAGCAGTCCCAAACTTTGGTGCCGCGGTTGACATTCCAGGTGACGAACATCGTCTCACCCTTGTCGTCGAGAGCCAAGCCGTAGGTGCCTGACGGAACGCAGTTGACCTGCTGCTGAAAGGCGGGCGCGAGAAAAGCGATGACCTTGCGCTGCTTGGTCTGCGTGTCGTATTGCACGACGGGCGTGTGGTCGCGCTCGGCCCCACCGTGGGCGCCGGGGATGTAATACAGATAGCGGCCCGATGGGTCGGCCTTGATCGTGGCGATGTAGTGGTTCGAGGCCACCGACGAGGGCCCAAGCACCGAGACCTTTTCAGTCTTGCAGTCGAATGCAAAGATGGTCGAGGGGTTCATCGGGTTGCCTTGCGAGACCGAGTAGACGATGCCTTGGGGCGTCTCGTTGGTCGTGGCGCGGATGCCGATCTGGCCGGGGATTTCTTGCGGCGGCTGGCCGCTCGCGGCGTCGTAGCGCATCAGCGGGCTGTCTTGGTGCACGGGGGTGAAATAGACCCGACCGGTCGACGACGAGAGGATCATCGCCCGCGCGGGGCCATTGGGGCCCGAGTAGAGCAGCTTCTTGTTCTTCAAATCGTAGGCGAAGAACTGAATCCCCTCGGTCTTTTCGAGCGTGACGGACGGCGCGGTGCCGCCGTAGAAGATGAGCCGTTGGGGGTCGATCATGCCGTTGGGAATGGCGTGCTTCTTGACCGGTGCGTGGACGACACTCTCCATCGCGCCCGTGGCCGGGTTGCAGCGGAGGATCCAATCCCCTTCGTAGTGATACTGATCGGTGGTCACGCGCGGCGAGCCACGGTGCGTCGAGCAGTACAACCAGCCGTCGGCAGCCAGTTCGCTGCGGCTGTGAATTTTGCCCGGCACATAGTGCCCCTCGGGCATCTTGAGCGTCTGCTGAATGTCGAGCACCTTGCGGAGCACCTTGGTGGCCGGGTCATACTCGAAGACGAAGGCGTTCCCCTGCGGAGCGGCATGGTCGCCGATCGCCGAATAGTACTTGCCGTTGCTAAACGAGCTGTCCCCCCAAATCGACCACGGCGAGCCTTCGTAGGTTTGGCCCGGAAAGAACCGGAACTCGACTCGCGGGGCGGTCTTGGCGACCTTGACACCTTCCAAGAGCGACTCGGGCTTCTTGAGCAAGTCGGCACTCTCGATGGTCGCAACTTCCAGCCCCCCAGGGAGCGACGGCGCGATGAATGGCGCTTTGACCGGCTTCTTCGGCGCGGGCTTCTTAGGCACAGGCTTGTCGGCCGCTGCGAGCGGAGCGCCACACAAGCACAACGAGCACAGGCCAACGAAGAGCCAAGAGCAACGGGACATGACAAAACCTCGTATCGGTGGGGCTAGGCGTGTGAGATGCCGGAAGGTGAAGCTCTATTATGCCCACTCAGAGGGTGAACGCAAACAATTGGGTCCGAGCGACCGTCCTTAGCCCCTAGAGGCTAGCTTTTCGGGGCCAGACGGGCTAGGCTCGTAACGCTGATTTAGCTCTTTTTTCTCGCGGTTGAACCCCATGAATCCTGCCCTCGATCGTCGCGATTGGCTGCTCGCCGCCGGCAGCGTACTCGGATCCTCGGCCATGACCACGCCAGCTCTCTCGGCCGCGGCCACGCGCTCTGCCGCCGAACCGTTCGGATTCTGCCTCAACACGAGCACGATCCGGGGCCAAAGTCTGAGCATCGTCGACGAGGTCAAGCTCGCGGCCGAGGCCGGCTACTCGGCGATCGAGCCTTGGATTCGCGAACTCGACCAGTACGTTAAAGACGGTGGCTCGCTCGGCGATTTGCGAAAACGGATCGATGACTCCGGCCTGAAAGTCGTAAGCGCGATCGGGTTCGCGGAATGGATTGTCGATGACGACGCGAAACGCGCCGCCGGCATGGAAGAAGCCCGCCGCAACTTCGACATGCTCGCGCAGCTCGGTGGCCAACGCTTGGCCGCCCCGCCGGTCGGAGCCATTAAGACGGTCGGGCTCGACCTGACCAAAGCCGCGCAGCGTTATCGCGAGTTGTGCGAGTTGGGCAAAAAGTTCCAGGTCGTCCCGCAGGTCGAAGTCTGGGGCTTCTCGACCACGCTCGGCAAGATCAGCGAGTCGATGTTCGTCGCGCTCGAGAGTGGCCACCCGCAAGCCTGCTTGCTGCCGGACATCTATCACTTGCACAAAGGTGGCTCGAGCTTCGAGAGCCTGCGGTTGCTCAGCGGTCAGTGCATTCAAATCTTCCATGTGAACGATTACCCGGCCGAGCCCCCGCGCGCCGAGATCACCGACGCGCATCGGGTCTACCCCGGCGACGGTGTTGCGCCGCTCAAGCAGGTTTATCGCACGCTGCGCGACATTGGCTTCAACGGCTATTTGTCGCTGGAGCTGTTTAATCGCGACTACTGGCAGCAAGACGCCCGGCAGGTGGTCAAGACCGGATTGAGCAAAATGCGCGACTCGGTCCAGGCCGCGCTCGCCCCCTAGCCGGCCTCTCTGGGACCGGTCCTTAATCGCTCGGACCGACCGGGCTCGTGCCGTTCACATCCGGTCCGAGACGGACCGGCTAGGGGCGTTCATCATGGCTGGCAGATTGTCGCAGCAGCTCGTCGAGTTGCGCATGAAACGCGCCGCGGCTGAGCACGAGGTCGCACGGTGCCGACTGAGCCTGTTCGAGCAGCCCGGTCTGCACATGCGGCCCGAACGCCACAATGGACCGCGGCGGCAGGGCGAGTCCGCGCAGCTCCGCAACCAGCGCCACGATCTCCAGTCGCGGCGTGCTCAAGTCGATGACGACGAGTTGGGCTCCCGGGGCGTGCTCGATCAACCCAGCGGCACTGAGCACCGAGCGTGTCGCGATCTCCGTGCGTGCGCCGGCCGCCGAGAATTTTGATTGCAGCATCAGGTCGGCGCTGAACAGGATGGCAGGCATGGAGAGACTGGAGCCTGGAGTAATGTGTAAGAACTGAAAACCGAAAACCGAAAACTCTCTAAACCGCCTCGGGCCCTTCCTTGCCATCGCTGATGCGGATGACCCGTTCCACGTCGAGCACAAATAGCTTGCCGTCGCCAATGCTCCCGTGGGGGCCCGTGCGAGCGACCGATTCGATGGCGTGGATCGTGCGGTCAACGAAATCGTCGTTGACGAGAATTTCGAGTTCGACCTTGCGGAGCAGCGTGGTGTTGTTTTCGGCGTCACGAAACTTGGTCGTCTGGCCCCGCTGTCGCGCGTAACCGAGCGCGTCGCAGACGGTCATCCGCGTCACGTCGACGTGATCGAGCGCTTCTTGCACGGCGTCGAGTTTCAGGGGTTGGATCACACCCAAAATCAGTTTCATCATCCACCGGTGGTGTTGGCCGCTCACCGCTGCTTCTGAGCCGGGGCCGTGAGTCCCCGGAAACGCTGCACAGTATAAACCATTTTTGCTGGTGCGATCGTCATTATCTGGGGGCGATCCCGCTGAGAATCGACTGTTTTCGACCCACGGGGACCCTTGCGAGCGGGTGAGGTGGTTCCGTAAACTGGTACGTTTGTGCCGGTGAGAAAGTTGCTCGGCGTGGCCCTGCTGCGCGCGACCCACTCGTTTCAGGCGACGGAGACGCTCCCGTCGCGATCGCCGGCGTTTGGCGGAGAAACTACTGTGCCAGGGACTTGCGTAATCGGTTTGCAATGGGGCGACGAAGCCAAGGGCAAGATCGTCGACCTGCTTACCGAGCGGCACGATGTCGTCGTCCGCTACCAAGGCGGGGCCAACGCCGGTCATACCGTCGTCACCGGAGGCCAAACCTACAAACTCTCGCTGATCCCCAGCGGCATCCTGCGGCCCCAGGTCCAGTCGGTCATCACCGGCGGCGTGGTGCTCAACCCGCCCAGCCTGCTCGGCGAGATCGACGGACTCATCGCCCGCGGCGTCGAGGTGGGCAAGAACCTGATGATTAGCGACCGCGCGCATGTGATCTTCCCCTGGCACTTGGAGGAAGATCGCCTGCAAGAGATGCGCAAGAACAAGCCGGGCGAGGCGATCGGCACCACGCAGCGCGGCATTGGCCCCTGCTACCGCGACAAGGTCGGCCGCTCACTCGCCTTCCGCTTGGGCGATTTGTATCGGCCCAACTTCAAGGAGCGGGTCGAGTGGGCCACGCGCGAGAAAAATCGCCTCACCGCCGAGTTGGCCCTCGATAACGACGACAGCGTGTTCCAGCCACTCACGCCGCAGAAAGTGTACGAGGAGTACACCCGCTACGCCGAGCGGCTCCGCCCTTACGTGACCGACACGACCACCTATCTGCTCGACGCGCTCGAAGCCGGCAAACGGCTACTGTTTGAAGGCGCTCAAGGGGCGCTGCTCGACGTCGACCACGGCACCTATCCCTTTGTGACGAGCAGCAACAGCTCGGGCGTCGGCATCTCGAGCGGCTCGGGAGTGCCGGGCCGATACTTCGACAAGATCATCGGCGTCGTCAAAGCGTACGGCACGCGCGTCGGCGGCGGGCCATTCCCGACCGAACAAGATAACCCCACCGGTCAGCATCTCCGCGATCGAGGCAACGAGTACGGCACGGTCACGCGTCGGCCGCGACGCTGCGGCTGGTTCGATGCCGTGGCCGCCCGCTACACGACGCGGCTCAGCGGTGTCGACGTGCTCGCGGTCATGCTGCTCGACGTGCTCAGCGAACTCGACGAAATCAAAATTTGCACGGCCTACGAGATCAACGGCCAGCGGACGACCACCTTCCCCAGCCATGTCGACGACCTGCGCGACGCCAAGCCGGTGTACGAATCGTTGCCGGGCTGGAAAAGCGACGTCACCGCGGTGCGGAAGATCGAAGACTTGCCCTCGGCCGCGCGTGACTACCTGGCCAAGATCAGTCAGGTGCTCGGTCGAAGCGTCGAGATCGTCTCGGTCGGCCCCGACCGCGAACAAACGATGTTCAAATAGGGTTACGTTTCTCATCAGGTGGACGGCCCACTCCCTGCTCCCTCTGGGAGAAGGTGCCTGAAGGGCGGATGAGGGGCCGCCGTGGCGCGAGGACGTAACGTACGATGGTTGCCGCTGTTGGACTGCGATCTCCCCTCACCCGGTTCGCTGCGCTCACCACCCTCTCCCAAAGGGAGAGGAGTGCTGCAAGAATACGTTCTGCTATGGATGGGATAAGAACGGTAGCCAAGCGGTCGATTTTCTCCGACAATGCTCGATGTCCAAAAACGAGTCCGCTCTCGGCAAGAATGTTCCCATGACCGACGTGATTGACACGGATCGCTCGCTGCACCCCCTGGCCGACGTGAACGTGGCTCGGCTGCCTCGTCATGTGGCCATTATCATGGATGGCAACGGTCGCTGGGCGCAGCAGCGTGGCCTGCCGCGCATCGAGGGGCACCGCCGCGGCGTGGCCAGCGTGCGACGCACCACCGAAGAGTGTGCCCGCCTCGGCATCGAGCAACTCACGCTCTACTGTCTGTCGAGCGAGAACTGGAAGCGGCCCGAGCATGAACTCGAGTTCCTCATGCATCTGCTCGAGCAGTACCTGATCGAAGAACGACAGACTCTCATCCGCGAGAATATCCGCTTGGAAGTGATCGGCCGGCGCGACGGCATACCGGCCAGCGTGCAAGCTGCGATGGATCGGACCATCGAACTGACGCGCCCCCACACCGGACTGCGACTGTGCTTGGCCGTGAACTACGGCGCGCGGACTGAAATGGTCGACGCCGTACAACGCTTGGCACGCGAGGTCGCGGCGGGCAAGCTCCAGCCCGAAGAGATCGACGAGCAACGGCTGAGCGACGCCCTGTACACCGGCGGCATGAGCGATCCCGACTTGCTTGTCCGCACGGCCGGCGAGATGCGACTGAGCAACTTTCTGCTCTGGCAAATCAGCTACGCCGAACTCTGGGTGACCGAACTCTGCTGGCCCGAGTTCGACGAGCCCGCATTGCACCGCGCGCTAGGCGATTTTGCGCAGCGCGATCGACGCTTTGGCGGACTCAACTCTTAAGGCGCGATGCGACATGCTGCGTTGGCGACTTCTACTGGGCACCCTCTCGATCGCCATCGTCGCCGGTCTGCTATGGCTCGACGCGCGAGCCACCACGCCCGGCCTCTGGTTCTTGCCGCTGATCTTGTTGGTGGCCGTGGCCGGCACGCAAGAACTGCTCCAGTGGGTCGGCACACGAGGCATCGTGCCGCATGCGCCCACGGTGTACTGCGGTGTCGTGGCGATGGTGCTCTCGAATTGGTTCCATGTTGGGTGGGGGTTGGGTAGCCGGGGGCTCGCTTGGCCGACGGGCGTGTTGACCGCCGCCGTCTTGGCGCTCATCGTCGCCGAGATGATCCGCTTCAGCGAGCCGGGCCAAGTCACCGAACGGTTGGCCTGCGGGGTATTGGCTCTGGTCTATGTCGGCTTCTTCGCGTCGTTTTTATGTCAGCTGCGACTGTTGGGGCCGCAACTCGGCCTCGTGGCCCTCGCCTCGCTGCTGCTGGTCGTCAAGCTCGGCGACATCGGCGCGTACACCGTGGGTCGGCTCGTCGGGCGACACAAGCTTGTTCCGAAACTGAGCCCCGGCAAGACCTGGGAGGGGCTCGTCGGCGGTCTCGCGGCGAGTTGCGGCGGAGCCTGGCTCGCCTTCAATGGGCTCTTCCCACTGCTGGTCGAAGATGCACGGCCGTTCCCCGCTTCCGATTGGCTCGCCTACGGCCTGATCGTCGGCCTTGCGGGAGTCATGGGCGATCTGGCCGAGTCGCTCCTGAAACGAGATTTTGGCCGCAAGGACTCGAGCACCTGGATGCCCGGCTTCGGGGGCGTGCTCGATATGGTCGACTCGCTCCTGTTCGCCGCCCCGGTCGCGTACTTCATGTGCCCATTCATGTCCATCAGCTGATGGCCCCAGTCCGATCGATTTAAGTGCATAATACACATGGACTTGCGATGGATCGTCGACATTCGCTGGTCGAGACCTCCGTGCTTGAGGTAAGATAACGTAGCCGCTCATTATTAACTTCTGGGTTGTCCCGCTCGATGGCGGGCGATCTTGCGAATGTCTCTCGCCAACATCTCGGTCGCCGACAGCGATGACTTGCTGTCGATATTTGGCCCGCGCGACCAATACCTTCGCAAGATCCGCGACGCGCTACCGGTACGCATTGCCGCCCGTGATGGCCAGATCGTGGTCGAAGGGGCCGACGAGTCGGTGGCCCAGGCCACGAGCGTCATCGAGCAGGTGCAAGACCTTGTGCGGCGACGCGGCGCGGTGACGATCGACGACGTGACGCGCATTATCGACGCCGCGCTGGGCAAGCAACGCGCGCTCGACGCCCCGACAATCGACCTGCTGCACGCCGGGCGAAAAATCCAGCCCCGGACCAGCGGCCAAATCCGCTATGTGCAGGCGATCCTGGAACACGATCTGATCTTCTGCACCGGCCCTGCCGGCACGGGCAAGACCTACCTGGCTGTCGCGATGGCGGTCCAAGCCTTGCGGCAAGAACGGGTTCGCAAAATCGTCCTCGTTCGCCCCGCAGTCGAAGCCGGCGAAAGCCTCGGCTACCTGCCCGGCGATTTGCAAGCCAAGATCAACCCGTACCTGCGACCGTTGCTCGACGGCCTGCGCGAGATGATCGACTACGACCACATGAAGCGGCTCACCGAGCAGGATGTGATCGAGGTCGCGCCGCTGGCCTATATGCGCGGCCGCACGTTGAACGAGGCGTTCATCATTCTCGACGAGGCGCAGAACACGACCGTCTCGCAGATGAAGATGTTCCTGACGCGCATGGGGCGCGGATCGAAGATTGTCGTCTCGGGCGATACGACTCAAGTCGACCTGCCGTCGCACGCCCAGAGCGGCCTGGTCGACGCCATGCGCCGCCTGCAAGGCATCGAGGGGCTCGCGCACGTGTCGTTGGGCAAAGCCGACATCGTGCGGCATCGCTTGGTGCAAGACATCGTTCAAGCCTACGAGGAGGACGCGCGACGTCGCTAACGTCACGCGGCAATCGGCCACCATGTCGAGCGTCCATCGTAAACGCAATCGCGGCAATCGGGTCACGCTCGAAATGGGCCCCGGCCGGTTCGAAGAGGCGCTCGCCGTCCTGCAACGACGCGATGTTGTCGTGCGGCTCGCGCTCGCCGTCGCCGCGCTCGTCCTGATCGCCGTGCTGTGCCGCGCCTGGGCCCCGTCACGCAGCTACCGATTGGGTTTTGTGCCGCCGCGCAACATCACCGCCGAAGTGGCCTTCAAGCAGCCCGACCCCGACGCCCATAAACGGGCCGTCGAACGCGCTCGGCAACGCGAGCCCTACGTGTTCGAGAACGATCCCAAAGACTTGCAACTGCTCCAGGCGGCGGTGAAAAACGCCGTCGGCGAATTGGTCCAGGCGCAGTCGTATGCCGAGGTAAACCTCGACCTCTGGAAGGCTTTCCAGGGCCCCCAGCTCGACTCGTCGCCCGTGAGTGACGTGACCGAACAGGAAAAAAACTTCGACGAGTTTCGCAAGGCGGTCGGCGATCAAACTTCGCTCGCCAGCTTCGAACTCGCGCTCGTCAAGGCATTCACGCCCTTCGAGCGTTACGGGCTGCTGGACAAATTGCCCAGCGAGGCCGACGAGCCCATGCGCGAAATGATCGGCAATCAGAAAGAGATCGTCGTCTACCCGCTCCGCAAGCCCGAGGAGCGACATCAGGCCATTGTCGACGAGGTGCTCATCGGCCAAGGCGAGGCGGTGCACAAAGGCTTAAAAGAGAATTTGCCGCCGGTGCTCTCGACGCGCGTCTTCAATTGGATCAAGCCGCGGCTGCGGCCCACGCTGCGGCTCGACATGGAAGAGACCCAAAAGGCCCGCGACCGCGCCGCCGCGCTCGTGCCCATGCAGTTCGTGCATTACGAGGCGGGGAAGACCATCGCCCCAGCCGGTCGACCGCTCGACGAGTCGGCCTTGAAACTGCTCAAGCTGGACCACGACGAACTCGTCGCCCAATGGCCTTGGGCCAGCCGCGTGCTACACGCCTCGGCCATGTTGTTCGCGATGGCCACGATCTTTGGCCTGTGCGGGCTGTACATCCGCATCCACAACCCGCCGCTGCTCGCCGAGGTGCGGCGGTTCGGCACGCTGCTCGCCGCCGTCATCGCCGTGGTCACGTTCTTGCCCTGGACCTCGTCCGACATCGGGCTTGCCGAGTTGGTGCCGCTGCTGCTGTTCGGAACCGCCTTCACGATCGGCTATCAACGCGATCTGGCGATGGTCTTGAGCGTCTCGCTCGCGGCCCTGGTCACGCTCGCCAGCGGCGAGTCGCTCAGCCACTTTCTGCTGCTCGTGGGGGTCGTGGCCGCCACGATCGTGCAGCTCGACAGCATCCGCACCCGCAGCAAGCTGATCCAGGTGGGGGCCATCTCGGCGGCGGTCGCCCTGATGGCAAGCGTCGTCATCGGCGTGCTCGACCAACAGCCGCTGCTCTGGCACTGGACCACCGACGTCACGGCCGAACCGGGTTGGGCCCTCTGGCGATTTGCCTTCCGCAACGCGCTCTGGACCCTGGCGGCCGGATTCCTGCTCACCGGTTTATTGCCCATGATCGAACGCTGGTTCGGCGTGCTCACCGATCTGAGCCTGCTCGAATGGGGCGACGTCTCGCATCCGCTCCTGCAGCAACTCGTGCAGCGAGCGCCGGGCACCTACAACCACTCGATCAACGTCGCCTCGATCGCCGAAGCGGCCGCCGAGGCGGTCGGAGCCAATGGCCTGCTCGTGCGTGTCGGCGCGTACTTCCACGACATCGGCAAGATGCTCAAGCCCGACTATTATGTCGAGAACCAGTCGGCCGGCGCGAACCGGCACGACACCCTCGTGCCCGCCATGAGCACGCTCATCATTATCGCCCACGTGAAAGACGGCGCCGACTTGGCGCGCCAGCATCACCTGCCCCAGGCCATCATTGATTTCATCGAACAGCACCACGGCACGACGCTGGTCGAGTACTTCTTCCACCGCGCCAACGAACAGCTCGACGAGGACGTCACGAGCAGCGGCTTGCACGAGAGTTCGTATCGTTATCCCGGCCCCAAGCCGCAATCGATCGAGGCGGCGGTGCTCATGCTGGCCGACTCGGTCGAGAGCGCCAGCCGCGCCCTTGTCGAGCCCACCCCTTCGCGAATCGACAACCTCGTCGAGGATATCTCCCTCAAAAAGCTGCTCGACGGCCAGTTCGACGAGTGCGGATTAACCCTCGAACAACTCCGCACGATCGAAGACAGCCTCAGCAAGTCACTCACCGCCGTCTATCACGGCCGGGTCAAGTACACGACCCAACAGACGGCCTAACGCCCGAGCGATGTCGTGGGTGCCCCTGACAAATGGGTGGCCCTGACAACTTGTTGTCAGGGTGGCGAAGCCACAAGAGGGCAACGAAGCTTTGTAAAGCAATGCCTCTTGTCACTTTTAGCGACCCCGACAACGAACTGTCGGGGCTACCTTAATTAACTTCACTAGGATCGATTATTCACTGGGACTTTTTGGCGAGCGCCGACGACTGGCGCGCCGCGCGGCCTGTGCGGCCAACGACACAAACGACTCGACGAGCGTGGCAAACAGCGGCAACGCGCCGCCACGCGGCAACACGACATAATCGTAGCCCGTGGGCAGCCGTGATCGGTTAAGCCGAAACACCTCGCGGACGCGCCGCTTCCAGACGTTCCGCGCCACCGCGTTGCCATAGCGGCGCCCCACGCTCAAACCCAACCGCGCGTGCTCCAAGCCGTTCGCATAGGCGTAAACGGTCAAGCACGAATCGAACGCCGAGCGTCCCTGGCGATAGGCGCGGCGAAAATCATCGCCGCGGCGAATGCGCAGCTCGGCCGAGAACGGATACTGCGGCACGTTGGCGCTCATGGCGCACGATCGTCGGTGGAACGAGGCGGCACGCGCCGCAACCACGCGTCGCGCCAACGACGCGCCTGCCACTGATTGGGACTCATCCGGCTCGGTTGCATGGGCTGACGCAGCCGCCGCTTCAATCGCCAGCTATAAAGGCGTATCAACGCAAGCACGCCGATGAACATGACCAGAATCCCCAACACGATCAACCCGGCTCGGGCCCGGGCCAACTCGGGCCCCTGCGCCGCCAAAGGCTCGGCCAAGGCCGGTGTCGCCACAAGACACAGCACCAGCGGCGTCAGTGTGTGCTGGACGGCGTGTTTCACCAGTGCACCTTGTCGCGGGGTTGCGAGGGCTGCCGCTCATCCCATTGTCGAATCCACTCGACGTCGCCGCTCTCGATCTTCGGCGGCAACATGATCTGCGGCTCGACATATAAATCGCCGCTCGTTGCGTCGCGCTGCGCGACCCCGTGCCCCTTGATGCGCAACTTCGTCCCGCTCGACGTGTGCGGCGGAATGCGCAGCGTCACAATCCCCTTGGGCGTGGGCACCTCGACCTTGGCCCCCTCGACCGCCTCGCGCAGCGTAATGGGCAACCGCAGATACAAATGCTCGCCCCGCCGCGAGAAGTACGGATGCGATTGCACATGCACGGTGAGCAACAAGTCGCCGTTGGGGCCCCCCTCGGGCCCAGGCTGCCCCTGTCCACGCAGACGCATCTTCTTGCCGTCTTCAATGCCAGCCGGAATTTTGACCGTGATCCGCTCCTCGCGGTCGTTGCGCCGGATGCCCAGGTCCTGCTCCCCTCCCAGCACGGCAACATTCAGCGAGACCTCGATACTCGCCTCGAGGTCGGCTCCGCGCACGGGCTCGGCCGCGCGACGACGCCGGCCGCCCCCCGGTGCGCCTCGTCGGCCGCCACCCATTTGTCCGAACAGGTCGGCGAACCCCTCGGGCATTCCCCCCGCGCCAAAGATTTGCGAGAAGTCGAAGCCCGCGCCCCCCGGCGCGCCACCAAACGGTCCCTGAGGCCGGGGCCCGCCGGGACCTGCCCCCTCGAACGCCGCGCTCCCGTACTGGTCAAACATCTGCCGCTTCTTGCTGTCGCTGAGCACGTCAAACGCGCTCTGCACCTCCTGAAACTTCTTCTTGGCGGTCTTGTCGTCCGGATTCATGTCCGGATGGTACTTACGCGCCAGTTTGCGATACGCTTTCTGAATATCGTCGGCCGAGGCGTCGCGATTGACCCCCAGCGTCTTGTAGTAATCTTCAGCCATAATGGGCGCAGCAGGCCTTTCAGGCCAGGAGAATCATGAAGTGTGAATCGATACCATTTTACGCGCTGTGACCGTCAGCGAGCAAGAACGAGAAGAAAGGATGAGGGATGAAGTATGAGGGATGAAAACGGAGCGCGATCGCGTGAGCGTGCCTTCATTTCATCCCTCATCCCTCATCCCTCATCCCTCATCCCTCATCCCTCATCCCTCCCTCCACCTCCCTAGCCCCTTGGCTGCGAAACGAGTTAAGATACCTCCAGTCGTTTGCCGCCCATGTGGAGTTCGCCCGATATGCCCAGTTCGTCGTTGCAAGAGATTGTCTGCGTCCTGGGGGCGAACGTGGCCGGTAATCCGTGCCAGTTCATGGTCGAAAAGGCCTTTGCCCAAGCTGGGCTCGACTGGCGCATGCTGACCTGCGAGGTGAACGGCGAAGACCTGGCCGCGGCACTCTCCGGTGTGCGAGCACTCGGGTTCCGCGGCTGCGCGCTCGCCGCGCCGCATCTCTCGGCGGCTGTTTCGCAGCTCGACGAACTCTCGCCGACCGCCCAGCGTGCAGGAGCCGTAAACTGTGTGGTCCACCGCGACGGGAAACTCATCGGCGAGAACACCGTCGGCCGGGCGTTTGTCGCCGCGCTGCGACCGCAACTCGATCCGCTCGGCAAACGCTGCGTGCTGTTAGGGGCCGGCACCACGGCCCGCGCCATTGCACTCGAACTCGCCCAGCATGGTATTGCCGAACTGATTGTCGTGAACCGCACGCCCGAACGGGCCGCGGCGCTCGTCGAATTGCTCTCCGGCAGTTCGATCGTCGCGCGACACGAGCCCTGGCCAGGAGACTACGCGATCTCTGCCGAGACTGATCTGCTCATCAACGCCACGCCGCTGGGCACCTGCGACAGCCTCCCGCGCGTGCCGCTCGACTGGAGCGCCGCGCGTGCCGGACTGCTGGTGGCCGACATCAGCGATCCGCCCCTCGACACGCCGCTCTTGCGTGAGGCCAAAGCGCATGCCGCGATCGCATTCGACAGCCTGAATCTGCTCGTTGAGCAGGTCGCTTCGCATATTCAACTCTGGACCGCAATCGACCCTGACCGCAACGTCCTACGCGACGCGGTCGAGGAATTTTTGTGTTAGAGCGCCTAACATAATGACTGGAGACGGTCGCTATCATTAAAAGCAGAATGCCCACTTTCATCCCTCATTGGTCGTAATGGGCGAGGCATTGGGGCAACCCACCACAGCCACTTTCGACTTGTCATGATAATAGTTCTGACCCTTATTGCCCTCGAATATGAGGCCGTCTGTAAATTACTATAATGGCGACCGCGCGTTTTTTAACTCCTTCAAAGAGGCTGTAAGTAACTCTCCAGTTGCTGCAGGTTGGCGATGATCAAAAAAAGAACACTGCTAATTATTTCGACAATTGTATCAGCCGTGACAATCACCTTCATCGGGGATACAATATGGTACTATTGGTTCTCAGACCGATATCCATACGATCGTTCAATCGAGCGACTTGATGCAATCTGTGATACGCACCTTGGATTTGTCGAGACTCATGAAGGTAGCAACCCAATCACCATACGCATCAATAATAAAATAGAAGTATCCAAGCAGTTCTTCGATCAATTAAGGGAATGGAGCAATACGGAGCGTCCGTCGGGATTGAAATATGAGATTGTGCTAAACTGTCCAGTGGACATATCAGAGCTTACAAAGCAGGAATGGGACAAGTCTCTAATCGCAATAAGTTTTGGGCCTTTTACCGGAATAGATGATTCGGCTGCTAAACCGATTGCCAACGCCCTTAAGAATGCGATGGTGTTCGTTCAGGGGCGATTAATAACCCCATGTCCTGTGCCAGCGAAGCTTGGGGGATGAAAATGGGGCAGAACTATTTACTTCTCCGCTCACGCGCTGGGGAGTGGGGCGGGTGATGGCGCGAGGGTGATGGATGAGGCGGGGAAGATAAGGTGTCAGGAACCTTATCTTGCTTTGGGTCTTCCGCGAGGTCGCAAAGTTGTC
>CAZZBK010000143.1:0-8381 GCA_964652155.1 uncultured Planctomycetaceae bacterium
TCGAACTCCATCATGAAGGAGCCGTCGTACTTGCGGATCCCGTTGATGGCTTTCAGCTTCGACGAGTTGAGCGACCACATCTTGGCGTCCGTGGTCATCTCCGTGGCGTAGGCGATGATCTCCACCGCAAACTTGTCGCCATACTTCTCCAACAGGGCGTTCCCCTGCCGAATGATCCGCCCCTCGCGCTGTTCGATGTCGGACGGCTTCCAGGTCACATCGACGTGATGCAGGCCGACCAGCCTCTCTTGCACGTTGGTGCCGGCGCCGAGCCGCGGTGTGGACCCGATCAGCACCCGCACCCGCCCGGCCCTCACTTCGTCGAACAGCGCTGCTTTCTTCGCGTCGCCGTCTGCGTCCTGGATGAACGCGATCTCGTTCTCGGGGATGCCCTTGGCGATCAACTGCCTCTTGATCTCCTTGTAGCCATTCCACCCGCCCCGCAGCGCGTCCCGCAGCGCTTCGATCTCGTTGACGTTGATCAGGGCCAGACGGTCGGCCAGCGCCGCCTGTTTCTTCTCGTCCTCGGCGGCAATCGCTTGGTCCAGTTCCGCCCGCAGGTCGTCGTAAGCCTTGACCAGCTTGTCATCGCCCTTGCTGGTCGGGACCGAGCGATCCAGGAACACAATCTGTGTGCCCTTGTCGTCGTTCCAGTCCTGGTAGATGCGGACGACGTTGTCGACCACGGCGCCGATCTTGCCGGTCCCATCTTCCTGCGTGAGCGCGGGATCAACGGCACGGGCATCGAGGGCCACCTTGAGGCCACGATCCATCAGGCGAAGCCGCGTCTTATTGCGCTCCTTGGGGTCTTTGATATTTCTGAGCCCCTCAAAGCCGGCCACCAAATCGGCCAGGATCGCGCGCTGTTCACGGGACGGCTTGACCGTCACCTGCTTCCGATCGCCCTCGCCGCGCCGCTGTGACACCACATCGGGCACCGGAAACTTCTGCCCCGGATAGTCCTCCGCGTGGGCGGTTTTCAGGTCCTCCAGCGTGACGGCATCGGTGATGGCGTAATACAGGTCCATCAGCGCCTTCATGTTCATCCACTCGCGGCCGAGGCGCGTGACCTCTTTCATGCCGCCCGCCTCTGTCGGCTCCCAGGCAGAAGCGTAGCTGACGAACATCGACCGCCATGCGTCGAAGTTCAGGATGCCCATGGCTTTCAGTTCATCCGGCGCCAGGTTGCGCAGGATCAAGTACATCTCGGCCACGGAGTTGCTGATCGGCGTGCCGGTCAGGAATGCCACCGACGATCCCGGACGCTCGCGCAGGGACCGCAGCTTGAGGTGCAGGTCCATCGCCTTGTTCGAGCCGGTTTTGTTGCCCATGCCGGACACACCAGTCAGGCGGGACGAGTAGGCGAGGTTCTTGAACTCGTGCGCCTCGTCGACGGTCAGATCGTCGATCCCCATTTCCTCGAACGTCAGCAGACGATCGCGCTTCCCGGTTCGCAGCTTGGCAAGCCGGTTCTCGATCTTCGTCACCAGCCGCTCGGCCTCAGCCACACCGAACGGCTTGCCGAACCCGGAGAAGCCTTCTTCTCTGGCGACTTCCTCCGCCTCCTTGACCGCGGCCAGTGCTGCTTCCAGTTCATCCATCAGGAACCGCTCCTCGGTCCCCTGGTCCAGATCAATGAACCCGAACGAACTGTGCCCAATGATGGTCATGTCGTAATCGCCGGACGCAATCTTCGCGAACAGGCGGCGGCGATTCTGGCGCTTGAAGTCCGCCTCCCCAGCCGTCAGCACCTTGGCCCCTGGGTAGAGCGTGGCAACATCGGCAGCCCACTGCTCGACGAGATGCTTCGGGACCACGACCAGCGGCTTCCGTGATAGGCCCATGCGGCGGCGTTCCATGATCCGCGCGATGGCCACGAACGTCTTGCCGGCCCCGACGACGTGATCGTACAGCACCGCGGGATCGGTGATCCCACGCCAGACGGCATTCACCTGATGCCGGCGCAGCTTGATCACCTGGTCAGGCACCTTGCCCGGCAGGGTCAGATGGGACCCATCCCGCTGCCTCGGGACGCGCGTGTTGAACTTCTCGTTGAACAGCGCCACCAGCCGAACGCGGCGGTCATCATCCCGGTACACCCAATCCAGGAACTCGTTGAAGATCTCCGACGCCTTCTGCGTACTCTCGGCCGTAGCCGTCTCATCGACGACGGTCTTATCGTCCGAGTCGACGTAAGTGACCCGCATCGACTGAGAATTGAGCAAGCGGGTGACGATCTCGCTGGGACTCCACGACCGCCCGCTCGTTGCCCATTGCAGCTTCGCTTTGCCCTGCGCCACCACCGAGAACGTGTTAGTCGCCTCGGAATAGGCTACCGCCGCCGTGTCGAAACCCATGTGCTTGAGGAAATCGGCATAGACATCGCCCGGGATCCAGGCGCTGCCGATGTTCGGCGTGATCTGCGCTGCGGTCCAATCCTGCGGGATGACAGCGGTCAGCGCCTTCACGTTGGCTTCCAGGCCAGCTTCCTGCGCCTTGACCAGCTTCCGCCGCACCAGCCCAGATAGGTATGCGTCCGCCGGCTCCCACCGCTCGCCTTCGGGATCGTAGAACGCGCGCGGGGCGTCTCCCTCGGACAGCGCTTTTTCGGCGCCTTCCTGGTCAGTGCCCAGCAGTTCGGCCACACGCGGGATGTCGATGCGGCCAAGCTCGCCCAGCACGATCGCCACGGCATCGCTGGCATTGTCCGCCTTGTCGGCGGGCTGGGGAGGCGCCGATACCCGCCGGCTCATGATCGCGGCCTTGCTGTAGACCGGGGCCTTTTTCGTGCCGGTGTTCTCCTCGACCGACAGGATCAGCCCGCCGTCCGGCATGGTCAGCGCGATCTTCTCGTTCGCCGCGTCGTGCAGTTGCCCATGCTTCTTGACGAACGCATCGTAGGCTTCGTTCAGCTTCTTCCGGTTGGTGTCCAGCATCCGCTGGGATGCGTCCTGGGTTTCCAGGACCAACTGCTTCTTCAGCAGGTCCTTGATCGGCAGCATGTCGGTTACGGCGGCAATCCTGGCCTTACCCCACTGGTGACGCGCCGGGATGTCCTTCTCGCTATCAAAGGTGACGGTGCGCTTCGTGTTGCGGTTGGTGGGCTTGCCGTTCTCGTCCAACACCTTGACCGGCTTCCCGTCCGGCGTCAGCACGTCCTCGGTACGCTGCCATTTGCCGTCGATCGTATAGGAGTAGTCGGGCGCGAATGGCGTGGTTTCGGTCAGAGGGATTTCCCGCAGCAGGGACTTACCGCGGTCCCCTGCATCCACGGACACCACGGTATGCAGCCCACCCTTGAGCGTGATCGCCCCGACCTCCACCTGATCGACCGCCAGGCGCATGGCTTCGGCCATCAGGGCGAACTGATCGCGGCTCGCCTCGGCCACGTCGTGCATCGGACGGCCCTTGGGGAGCCGCGCCACCGCCGCATCGAACAACGATCGAAACTTGGTGGGATCGTCCAGAGTCACATTCAGGGACGCGCCGCTCCCGTACATGGTCCCGGTCGCGTTGATCTCGCCCACCACCATCTGAGGGTGCCGCAGGAAGTAGCCATTGACGTTGATGCGCTGGTCGGTGCCGGCTGGGTCTGGCGTCTCGGCCGCCCTGGTCCACCCCTCGATCTCGCGCTTGATCTCCTTGTAGCGGGCGGGGGCGTCTTCCGGGTCCTTCCCGCCAGACAGCGCCGCCCCCGCCTTCCTGGCCAGATCCTGATCGTCCGCGCTTCGCTTGCGGAAGAATATCACGTCGGTGACGACTTCGGTCCTGGCGTTCTCCTTGAACGCCGTATCCGGCAGGCGGATCGCCCCGATGAACTCGCCCTTTTCCGCCATGGCCAGGCGGTTGGTCCCATCCAGGGCGTCCATCAGGAAGTGCGACACGACCATCGCGACCAGCCCGCCCTCGGCCACGCTGTCCAGGGACGAGAGGAAGAACTGGTTGTGGATCGTCTTCCCGTTGATCGCCGGGTTATGTCGGAAATACAGGCTTTCCGATCCAAACGGCGGGTTGCCGATCGCCAGCGCGAACTGGTTCTTGGGAAGCGGCACGTTCTGCAAGCCCGAATGCAGGATCGTCTGGTTCGGGTAGAGCATCTGGGCGATGCGCGCGGTGAGGCTGTCGTATTCCACCGCCAGCACATCTGACTGGCCGCGAAGCTCGGGAGGCATCAGGCCGATGAAATTGCCTGTGCCGACTGACGGCTCGAGTACCGCACCGCCGGCGAACCCCAGATGATCGACCGCGCGCCAGATGCCTTCGACCACTGCCTGGGAGGTGTAGTGCGCCGCCTTCGTTGACGCCCTGGCAGCCCTCAGTTCGGCGGGCGTCAGAAGCTCCTCCAGTTCCGCGACGCGTTTCTCCCAGCCCTTGGCCACACCTTCGCCCGGCTTTGCACCTGCCACGCGGAAGGCGTTCTTCAACCCGCCCCAGCCGACATACCGGGCCAGGATGCGTTGCTCGTCCGCCGTGGCGGCGCGGTTTTCTGCCTCAATCGCCTTGAGCGTGCGGATTGCGGCCACGTTGTCGCCGTACTTCTCCCCCTCGGAACCGCGGCCCAACTCCAGGTCGTCGGTGATGGTGAAGTCCGATCGGGGGATGTTGATCGGTTCCGGGGCGGGCGGCACATCGTCTTCTGCCGGGGATGGCGCGGCTTCCGGTTCAGCAGAGGCGGGGCGATCCGGCGTTGCCCCGGGGCGCTCCGCCTTGCCCCGCTTCTTCCCTACGCCTCCGGCGGAAGAAGGATTACGTCGGGCAGCACGATTTCTTCCGCCTCGAACTTTTGCATCCCCCCCCTCATCAGCCGCGCCACCTGTTCCGCCGCGATCTGGCTCGCCCGTTGCACCTCCTGATCCAGCAGGCCCTGCTTCCGCAGGTCGGCCACCATCTTCGGCCGCCACTTCGTCCAGTGGTTCAGCGCTTTCTCCGAGTATTGCAGGCCCAACATTGTCTGGTTCCTCTGCTTGTGCTGACGGCGCGGCTACGTCGGCGCCGTCTTCTCCATCTTCCTCGCGCCTCCCGATCCCGGCTGCGACCTCGGTCCCCGCAGCGTCGGGGCTGGGGCTTGCGGCGCTTGGCTCGGTATCCCGTCCGGTTTGGTCGTCGGCCGGCTCGGGGGGCTGAACACTTGCGGGGGCTTGGGCAGGTTCTTCCCGAGGCTCATCAGCGACGACGCCACCTGCGCCTCCAGCCGGCTCGCCATCCGGCGGGCTGCTTGCCTCTGTTCCAGCGGGAGGTTCGGTTGTCTGGTCGCCCGCATCCGCAGGCGCTTCGCCAGGCCCAGCAGCTTCGGCGCTTGGTCGTGTATCGTCTCCGGTTGCGGCGGCTGGCCGCTGTCCAGACTGTCCTGCATCGGTCGGTTCCTCCTGCCTCGGCTGGGCGATGGTTTGGGCTTCTTCCCAGGCATCGGGAGCGCCCGGCGCGGCGGCGGCGGCAAGCTGGGCTTCCAACTCATCAGCTTGGCTTACAAGCTCGGGAATAGTCGCGCTCGGCTCGGAAATCACCGCACTCATTTCGGAAATCACCGCGGGCGGTTCAGAAATCACCGCAGTAGGCTCGGAAATTGGTGCAGTGATTTGCTGCTGGTATTTCAGCGCGTCCGTGGTGTTCCCATTCCGGGCCCACATGGAGAACTGCCGGAACGTCATTGTGGAAATGGCGCCGATACGCGACCGGCCGGACCCGTCCGAAAACGATGCTTCGTAGGCGGCCCGAGCGGCTTCCTCGCTCGGATACCCCAACAGCGCCTTGTGCTCATCGAACTGACCCGTGGCGGGGTCGATCTGATCGACCACGAACACCGGGCCCTGCTTTGCGTTGTGGCTGTCCGGGCCAAGGAACACATCCACCTGATCGCCGTCAGCGCCCTTGGTGCGCCGCACATACCCATAGGCGGCCGGCATGATCGTGGACCACGGCTTGCCGTCACCATCCAACCCTGTGCGCTCGCCCCCCTCTGGCGTCTCGATCGTGATGTCCAGAGGGCCGATCTTCACCCGGCCCTTGCGATAGTTGCCCGCCTCGGCCTGGCCTGGCGTGGGATCCTCAGTGACCGCGCCAGCGGCGGCGACATCGCTCGGCTGCTGTGGGATGACCGGCGACTCTGGCGTGCCATCGCCCTCACGCAGCGCATCGGAGTAGTCGACGGTGCGGGCCAGATCGGCGGCAGTCCCTTCCCAATCCGTCAGCGCCTCATCGGACGGCGGACGGGAGCCGAACACCGACGCGACGGTATCGCCGGCCGGATCGACCAGTGCCCACTCGTTATCCCGCTGATCGATGCGGAACCCGCGCGGCAGACGTGCCGCAAGATCAGCCACCGCCTTCGCGCGCTGCGCTGCCAGGTCGGCGGCGATCTCTGCGTTGGTGCGCGGGTCGGACAGCATATCCGACAGGCTTTGCTTCAAGCCTGGAAGGTTACGCCCCCCTGGGGGCTGCTGCGTCGCGTCGATCACCGCCCCGAGCATCGAGGGCGGCTCGGCCGGCGGGAGCGGGGGGGCGTCGGTCACGACGTTGCGCACCTGCGAAGGCGCACTCTCTGGCGCTGTTCTTGGCCCAGGTGCGGGCGCGGGCGGCGGCTCAACCAAAGGCGGGGCTTCTGTCGGCAGCCTTGGACCCTGCGTCACGGGCGCAGGCGGGCGGGTCGTTGGCGCCATGCCCTCTACCGTGAGGGATCCTAATCCACCGCCAGACGGTGCGGGCGTTGGGGGCGACGGCGAAGCGACAACCGGCGCCGCTGGAGGTGGACGAATTTCCGTCGGCGATAGCCCCAATTCGTCCAGTAGCGGCCGGGCCATGGCTGGATCAGGAGGAACCGGCGGCCCGCTTGGACGAGGCGCACCCCCGCCCCCCTGGCCGGGCTGTACCGTCGGGGCGCGGCCGGTCGGGCGGAACGATCCCCGCCCGAAGCCCATGAATGCTTCCGGTGCTGCGGCGACATCCCGAGCAAGCTGATCGCCGCCGCCAAGCTCTCGCACGCCTTGCGCGATTCCAGATTGCGCGCCTCGGAACAGACCACCACCGACACGAGCGGCCAAGTCGAGGCCGGCCCCGGCAGTGCCCATCGGATATCCGATCACCGGGCCGTACTGTTCCACCGCCTTTCGGGTCTCGTCAGGCACATTGATGACGCCACCATGCAGAAAGCCCTGCGCCGCGCCGGATGCGGCTTCGCGCCCTATCCTGGCGAGCGGACTGAGAAGGTCGGGAGGCTCCGGCACACCCATTGGTGCCGCCCGTAGCGGGGCATCTTCCACGACGGGCGCGGATGCCCACGCCGGGGTTTCCTCAACGACGGGAGCGTCCTGCCATCCAGACATCAGGGCTTCTTTCGACGCTTGCCGTCCGGCCCGATGAAGATCGTCCCAGGCGGGAGGGCGTTGTATTCGGCATCATTGGTGATGGTGGGCGTTCTGCCCGGATCAACCGGCGCGGCTGGTATCGGAGCCGCCGGAGCTGACGGCGCGGACTGCTGCCCGCGCATCCTATCCTGCCACCCCTCCCCGAACATCAGGTTCATCCGTTCGATGACGGCGGCCGGCTTCTTGCGATCATCGATCGAGAAGTCATCCGCCACCTGCCGCTGCACCTTGATGAGCGTATCGCGCATCTTCGCCTGCGGGAGCGCCGCGCCACCAACCGCCGCATTCACCTCTTGTTCGGTGAACCCTGCCGCCCGAAGCATCTCCATGCGTCGCGCCTGATCCGCCGCACGCCCCTGCTGGCCCTGCCCTGGCGCACGAATCACTTGGTTCCCCTCGTGATCCAGGATCGGCCGCGACTGCCCGGTGGTAGGGTCGACCAGGAAACCAGCCGCCCGGCCGTTGCCATCGTCTACCCATATCGGCCGCCCAGCCGACTGCCCGACCGGATCGCCCGCCGCACTCAGCGCCGCTGCCGGATCATTCGTTTTCAGGTATTCGCGCACGAACCGCGCCGCGCCGGCCCGGTCGTTACCGTAGACGGACCGCGCCATCGTCGCCCCTTGGGCGAACCGCTGCGTGGTCTCCATGTTCTGCGTCACTTCGGGGGGCAGCGTGCTGCCGGCCTGCTGCAACAGATACCGCCCGACATCCACCTGTCCGCGCGCCAGGGCCTGCATTGCCTGCTGCTCGATCTGGTCGCGACGGTTCATATCCTCCCGCGACAGCCGATCGGTGCGGGCCTGATCGGTCCGCGCTCCGGCCATATCCGCCCCGACCAACTGCAACCCGGTGCGCCCGCCGCCAGGCGTCTGCGCGAGCCGCTGGATGATGGGTCCGTAGGACATCGGGCCGCCAGAAGACTGCGCCACCGGCTGGCCCTGCGGTGCAGGCATACCAGCACCCGACGCCATGCGGCGCTGCACCTCCCTCGCGTACGTAGACATACGCATGCCGTTG
>CAZZBK010000143.1:8481-10844 GCA_964652155.1 uncultured Planctomycetaceae bacterium
CCGAACTGATACCGCCCCGTGAAGCCATATGGGTTGATCGCTTGCCCGCTTGGGTCTTCGATCGAACCCAGCGCTGCGCGGAAGGCGGAACGATCATCCAAGCGCATCGGCGGTTGCGCTGCGGCTGCGGCCTGTTGCGTCGGCGGGCGCTGCTGTTGCACGGGAACCTGGGCCTGTTGCACCGAGATTTCACCCAGGCCGGATCGGATCGCCTGATCAACCTGGCGCTCCTCCTGTCGGCGCTGCCGCTCATCATCACGGCGCTCCTGATCGTCAAGCGTCCGCTGCATGCGGTCGAACCCGACACCGACAGGATTGGTCGTGATGAACCCCAGGTTCCCGCTCATCGTCTCAGATCCCCCACGTTCCCCCAGCGCCGCTATTCCGCCGCTGGTCGGCGAAGATAGCGCCAAGCTGGCCAATGGTGTCACCAGCCAGATTCGCGTTCGCCAGCGTCGTCGCGCCACTGATCGCCCCCCCCGTGCGTGCCGCATCGGCCGAAGCGCGCCCGGATGACGACGTGAGATTGGCGGCTGTCTGCCCGCCCGTTTGCAGCGACGATGCCAACTGGTTCCCGGTCAGGATGTTGGTGTTGGCCTTCGCCCCGCCGGTTTGCAGTTCAGCCGACGCCAACCCTTGCCTGGTGGCATTGGATGCCGTCGTAGCGCGTCGCATTTCGCCCCTGGTATCCGCATCGTTCTCGGACGCTACCGACGCCCGATACCGCCGCTCCTGGTCCATGAGAGAGCCAATGCCAGCCCGCCCAGCGCCACGCATGCCGGTCGCTGACAGGGACGCCAGTCCTGACCGACGCAGATCTTCCAGACCGATCTGCTGCTGCGGCGTCATGCCGCGGTGCTGCGGGATCACGATCGGCTGAGGGGTCAACATGGGCGCCACGGTGTCACGGTATCGACCCATGCCGGCGTCGATCTCTGCCAGCCCGCGATCCGAGCGGCCGATCAGAACGTCACGCGCCTCCTTCTCGGCGGCAAGCATCTTGTCCAGCGCCGCAGCATTGGCGGCGGCTTGGATCAGAGCCGCGCTGTTCGCTCCGGCGGCAGCTTGGTTGCCACCGATGATGTTGCCACCGGCACCGATGAGACCGCCGGCCACGCGGCCCAACGCATTCAAACCACCGGCCCCCAAAGACCTTCCAATATCGGACAACCACGAACTTCCACCGCCGCCCGTGAAGTCAAAGGACCCGGAATCGACCGCAAGTGGCGATGTCCAGTCGATATTGGCCGCAATGTCAGGCGCTGGGATGGAGTCTGAAATGCTTCCAAGCCAATCAGCCGAGCCAAGGAAATCGCTCATGTTCCGCTCCTATCAGCCGCCGAACATACCGCGCGGCATGGCACCCGCCGGCATTGGCATCGGCGGCGCACCGTTGAAGCCCGGATGAACCGGGCCCGGCATCACCGCCCCAGGTTGTCCAGGTCCGCCGATGATCTCGTCCAAGATCGCCTCGAATCCAGGACCGAGAAGCTCCAGCAACGCCATAGCTGTCGTGGGATCGTTCAGTAGCGTCGTGGCCACCTGCGCCTTCTGTTCCGGGGCCATCCCGCGCGCACGCTCGATCATCATCTGATCGGCGCCGACAGGCGGCATGAACCCACCACCGCCGCCGCCGTGCTCGTATTCGCCCTCCGCCGCGTCTTCCATCTGATCACCCATGCCCATTTCGTGCATTGGATCTTCGTCCATTCCCCCCAGACCCGGCGGCAACCCAGATCGGATACGCTCAAGCATCGGCCGGTGCATCTGCGCCTGCGCGGCTGGGACGATGAACTCGCCCACGTCCAGCTTCATCAGCCCGTCGTCTGGGCCTTCTGGATCAGGGCCGAACAGCCGATTAGGAGTCACCCATCCGCCGGTGAACCCACTACCGTCGCTGCCATCGCCGCCCTCGCTGCCTCCACCTCCGCCGCCATCACTGCCTCCGCCTCCGCTTCCGTCGCTACCGTCACCGGCTCCACCGCCGCCCCCGCCGCCACCACTCCCGTCACTGCCGTCACCGGCTCCGGCGCCGCCACTCCCGTCATCTCCTGGGTTGTCGCCGTCACGCCCGCCGCCGGGACCCGCGCCGCTTCCTGCGTCTCCTGGGTTTTCACCATCACGCCCGCCGCTGGGACCGCCACCAGGATCAGCAGCGGCAGCCTGTTCATCAGCCGCGGCCAACCCCGCCGTCGCCGCTTGCGCCGCTGCCGCCGCCGCCCCGGGGTCATCAAAACCAGCAAATGGGTCGATCCCCAACGCTGCGCTGGCCGCCGAAGCCGCCGTCGCTGCCGCGCCCGGATCATCGAAATCGGCGAACAGATCCAAATTCGCCATCGCATTCGGATCGGGACCAATCTCCA
>CAZZBK010000143.1:10944-15286 GCA_964652155.1 uncultured Planctomycetaceae bacterium
TGCTGGAGATTGGATGCCAACGCCTGCTGCGATGCCGGGGGCAATCCAGCCACGCGATTCGCTACTTCGGTTTCCACCGCTTGCGTCCACCCGGCCTGTCCGAGAGGCCCCACCAGGTCAGGCGGGGTGTCAAAGGACGATCCGAGGTTGGCTCCCAAGGCCCGGCCGAGAACACCCATGGCGATTGCGCCAAGCGGACCAAGGGCCAATCCACCCAAGGTTCCCAAGAGCGCGCCGCCAGCAGCCCGACCAACACCAGCGCCAGATCCCAAGCCGAGGAAATCCAGGACGCTTTGGACCACACCCGATGGTGACGTGTCCGCTGGCGTGCCACCCGCCGATGGGGCGCCAGCCCCACCACCGGGGCCAGGCCCAGGCGCCGGCCCGACAGACGTCAAGCCCGCCCCACCGCCGCCAGGACCAGGGGCCGGCGCGGTGCCGATCGGTGTCATCCCCTCCGACCCGGGGATGATGATGCCCGATCCATCGCCGCCGCCTTCCGATGGCACAACGGGCGGCGTGGTCGTGGTCGGAGCGGTTGGCGCGGTCGTAGCCGGAGCACTCGCAGGAGGGCCAGCCGGCGCGACTGGTGCGGGCGGCCCTTGCCCCGGCAGATACCCGAACGTCGGGTAGAGGTAGCTCGCCCAATCCGATCGGAAGACCGGGATCTGATATTCCGGGATCACGGACGGATCAGCCGTGATCGCCCCCAGCCCGGTACGAGCCAGACCCGGTTGACCGCCGAACAGGTCGGTATTCATCGGGATTGCCGACGATGTTCTGAACGGGTTGTAGATGGTGCCAGACATATCTGTTACGGCCCTTCCAAGGTCTGAATCCGGGTCTCGTGATCATCGAGGCGCCCGAGCACGTTACCGCGCAAGATCAGCGCGTTGTAAAGGTCGGTCATCCAGCGTTCGAGTGCGAGCCGATCCCGCTCGCCATTCCCTTCTCCCGTCAGCCGGGGCGGGGGCAGTACCGTATTGCTTGTGCCTGACATGGCCGCATTCTCCTGATCACCAGCGAAGGCGCTCCACCTGCACCTGCATTCCGGTGAACTCTACTGGCACCGGATCGGTCACAGCAATTTCGATCTGCCAAGTCTCGGCAGACCCGAGCGATCCGAAGTTGATCATCATGTCGCGTTCGCCCGGTCGTCCAAGGTCCTCGAACAGCCATTGATCGAACCCGAGGTTGTCGCGGTTCACCCGCAGCCCGATCCGGGGCATCCGAGCATCGCCGTTCTCATACTCTCCCACGCCCCGCTTGATACGGATTTGGCAATTGTCGATCCGCGATGGCCCGAAGCGATCGACGTGCGCCGAGCGGATCAAGAACGGGTATGGCTTGCCCAGAAGATCGTATGTCGTCGGCTTCAACTCTGCGATGCCGCCAGGAACACCCACGAACATGCGCCCCCAGGCGCGTTGCACAGACCAACCCGGCCACCGCGCCGGCAGCTTGATCACGTCATCCCAACCATACAGGAATGACCAACGGCGGTTCCGATAGTCCAGAAGAAGCGTCACGCCCTTGGTGCCATATACGTTGGTCGCGTTTGGCATCTGCAAGATGAACAGGTTCTGGCCCTTCACCCCGCATTCCTGCGCCCAGGCATCGGTCCAGTCGTCGATGCTCTCCAGCACAAGGCCGACATCGGCGCTTTCGTCCTGCGACACCTGCCCGACGAAGCGGACGAAACGCGCCTTCTTGGTGACGCCATAGGCGCCCGTTTCGTCTGCCAGCAGCGTGTATGGCGCCAGAACGCCACTGCCCGTGGTCCACCTGCGGGCGAAGGGCTGCGTGCCATTCGCCAGGGTCTCGTACTGCTCGACCGAATCAACTCCTGCCAGAAGCAACTCGCGGTAGGGCGACACGACAACCGCGTTCAGGTCATCGGGCTTCCCGTTCGCGCTGAACACCGAAGCCGGATGCCAGATCGTGTATTCACCAGGATCGCAGTAGGAGAACCGGCCCGAATACGGTTCGATCGCCAGCAAGTACCCATCGATGAACGCGACGTGAGTGCTTGGCGGCGCTTGAGTCGACAGCAAACGAGTCGCGGCACCCGATAGCTGCAAGATCGGACCGCCAGCGCACAGCACAAGCTGGTCCTCTGTCTGGGTGAAAATGACCCGCTGGCCACCGCTGATCGGAACGCCGGTCACGTCCTCGACCACGCCGCTGCGGTCGACCCGATACAGCTTGCCCTGGTCAGTCGCCGCCAGAAGATTCCCGCGGAACTCGTGCAGATAGGTCCGGCTGCCGCCGAACGTCGCGAAGGACAGCAACCCAGGGAACCGGCTCATACCGCCCGACGCGTTCGCATAGCCGTTTTCGATGGACGCCACCGCCCTGCGCAAGATGGCCTCATCCACATTCGGGACCATCTTGTTGTCCCAGGGAAAATCAGCCCACTGCGGCATGGCTATGGTACCAGTCGTTCGAGGCGCACCGTCCAGTCAATCGTCACGCCAGCTTCGCCCGTGACCTTGCACTGCATCATCGCGCCCGATACGGCGAACACTGCATCCCACCCGGTGCCGGTGATCGTATCCGCACGCAGCACACCACTGCCCGTGGCATCCAATGCCGCGTTGGATGTGCTGATGGATCCCGACACGCGGGCGCTGCCGGTCGACGTGTCCGTGATCAACTCGCCGCTGATGAAGGTCCCGGTGATGTCGCGCAGGGTCAGAGTCCCGGACCCGGATGCCTGTGTGACCGCCGTGATGCGGGCTGATGCCCCTGACGTAGCTCCGGACACGACCAAGCCGGCGGTATAGTTCCCGGTCTGGAGGTTGAAGTTCAGCGTCGCGCCAGGCCGGCGGACACCGGCCATGATCCAGAAGATCCCGTAGGTTGTCGTGTTCCGCCCGTTCCCGACCACGCGGGCCGAAAACAAACCAGCCTCGCCCGGCTGCATCTCGAACTCGGCCGCCACGGTCGCAGTGGCGTCGGTCGTGATCCCGGTCCACTCGCCCGAGTCAAAAATCGTCTGACGCGCCAGCTTCTTCGTGTCGCCGGTCGCGGTTGTCGCCTCGTCCTCCAGGCAGTTCCGCAGAACAATGGCGGTCGTCGGCACCGTCAGGTTGAAGTCCACATCATTGAACTCAACCCCGTCGAACAACACGTTCAAGCATGTGCCGTTGAACAGAAGCTCCCCGGAATTGAACACCCCATTCCGAAACGTCACGCGCTGCGTCGTGTTCAGAGCGACGAATGCTTCATCGTCCCCGTCGTTGATGAACAGGGCCTGGGTGTTGGCCGTCCAGAAGCAGTTCTTCACCTCGATGCCGCGGCAGCCGATCAGCTTTAACGCCGGCCCCACGCAGGACACGAAGCCAACGCCCTGCAAGCTGACCTCGCGCACGGGAAGATCGACGAACTCCAGCACCATGCCAGCCGTCGTGCAGAGCGATACCGAGCCGCCGATGATCTGGACATCCGCGACCTCGGCGCCGTCGTTCGTGCCGGTAACATCGCTGTCCCCGCGCAACGTCATTCCCGTGGCACAGTCCGCAATTCCAAGATCCTGGAAGATGGTCTCGGATAAGCCCTGGAACGAAACGCCAAGGTTGAACCGCTTGACCAGGACATCCTTGAGCCAGACGCCAGACACGTCATGTCCATGCACACCGATCGACGCTGCCGTCTGGATCTGACCATCCAGGGTCAGCGCCTCCAAGCCGGAGCCGTCTCCGCCGATGGTGATGATCGGACCGGAATCACGGCACACCAGTGTCGTTGCCCCCTTGCCCGCCCCCCTCAGTCTGACGCCTTGTGGGAGGGTGATCGCGCTGATCTGGATCGTCCCGGCGGGCAGGTCGACATACCCACCCTGTTGCGCGGCTGCCGCGCCGATCGCCGCCTGCAACGTCGCCGTCGATGCCGCGGTCCCGGCATCACCGCCAATCTGCCCGTACATCTCGGCGAAGATCTGCTGATCGACGACATCCTGCATCGCGACCAAGTAGCCACCGCGCCGGGATCGAACCACAGAAGCCGATACGTCCTCCCCGGCCAGGTTGGTGATTGCCGGCCGCTCGATGCCTGTGTTGTCCGTATTGTCGATGAGAAGACGGTATGCGGTCGTGACATAGACCGGCGTCTCCCACTTGCCATACGTGGCTCCTGTCGCATCCGTTTTGCTCAGAAGGGTCTGAGGGTTGGGGATCGTCGTCCCCAGAAGCGGATCGCTGTAGAGGATGGCGCGTTCGGTCGTGCCCGCCACCAGGACCTCGACCGTCATCCCGGCATAGCCAAGACGCCACAGATCGAACTCCTCGATCCTGGTGCCGTACAGCGGCAGGCCAGTCGGCGGCTTCGCCTCGATCTCACC
>CAZZBK010000144.1:0-15253 GCA_964652155.1 uncultured Planctomycetaceae bacterium
CGCTCATGAACAACGTATAGCCGCTACCCATCGATGCTCCTCACCTGGAGATGGTCCCGCGTCGTGGCGCTCAGGGTGTTGCCAGGATTATAAAAGCGCCGCGCAAATTGGACAACGCTTTCTGCTCGATTCTCATCGGCAATGGTGGCAGGGGAAGGCGGTCCTATGTGGTCAGTCGATCTGCGCAGGTTTGGCGTCGTCCGTCGCCGTGCCATGCGTGAGTTCCATCTGGGCCTTGTGCAGCCGAGCGTACACTCCCTCCACGGCCAGCAGGCTCTCGTGGTGGCCAATCTCGACGATCTTGCCCCGTTCGAGCACGACCAGTCGGTCGGCCTTGCGCAGCGTGCTGAGGCGATGCGCGATGGCGATTGTCGTGCGCCCTTGGACCAACCGGTCGAGGGCCGCTTGGATTTCCCGCTCGGTCTCGTTGTCGACGGCCGAGGTCGCCTCGTCGAGGATCAGAATCTTCGGATCGATCAACAACGCGCGCGCGATCGAAATTCGCTGGCGTTCGCCACCCGATAGGCTTTGCCCGCGCTCGCCGACCAGCGAGTCGTACCCGAGTGGCAGGCGCAGGATGAAGTCGTGGGCGTGGGCTGCTTTGGCCGCGGCGATAATTTCGTCGCGCGTGGCGTCCGGCTTGCCGTAAGCCACGTTCTCGGCAATGGTCCCGTAGAACAAAAAGGGCTCTTGCAGCACGATGCCAATGTAACGGCGATACTCTTCGACCGGGAACGAGCGGATGTCGGTGCCGTCGACCAAAATGGCGCCGGTGTCGACATCGTAAAATCGACAGACCAGATTGACGAGCGTGCTCTTGCCGGCTCCGCTGGGACCGACCAAGCCAATCATCTCGCCCGGATGCACGGTCAGGCTGATTTCATCGCACACCTGACGATTGCCGTAGCGGAAACCAACACCGCGGAACTCGAGTTCTCCCTTGATGTCGTGTGGATGCACGGGAGTGACGGGGTCGGGGACACTCGGCTTGCGGTCTAAAATCTCGAAGATGCGGCGGGCGCTGGCCCCGGCTCGTTGCGTGGCCGAGATCATGCGGCTCATCGATTCGAGACGACCATAGAAGCGCGTGATATACGCGAGAAACATGGTGAGCGTGCCGACCGTGATGGCCTGATGAAACACCTGGTGGGCGCCGCTCGCCCAGACGACGAGCAAGCCGATTTGATTGAGCAGCGCGACCATCGGCCAGAAGAAGGTCCAGACCATATTGACGCGGTCGTTGGCGTCGAGGATGCGGTTGTTGGCGCGGCGAAACCGCTCGATTTCTCGTTTTTCCTGGGCGAACGCCTTGACCACGCGAATGCCGGGGATGGTGTCGGCCAGCACGCTCGTCATCTCGGCCCAGGCGCGGCCGCCCCGGCCAAAACCATGCGCCAGCGATTCGCGAACGCGAAAGATGAGCCAACCGATCACGGGAATCGGACAAAGTGTGGCCACCGCCAGGATCGGGTCGATCGTCGCGAGAATACTCGCCGAGCCGACGATCATCAGCGCGTCGCTCACAAAGTCGACCATGTTGTCGCTCAGGAAGCTGCAAATCCGATCGGTGTCGGTGCTGATGCGGGCCATCAGATCGCCGGTCCGCTTGCCACCGAAGAACTCGATCGAGAGCCGCTGGAGGTGTGCGTAGGTTTCGTTGCGCATGTCGGCGCTAATCCGCTCGCTGACCCAGGCCATCACGATGCCCTGCCCCCAGGAGAGCAGCCAGGCCAGCACGCTCGCGCCGCCGAACCCGCCCAAGTACCACATGACGAGTTCCGTCCGCTCGACGACCCGTTCGTCGAACGCGGCTTGCTGCGCGAGTTGCTGCTCGATCGGGAGCTTTTTCAGCAGGGCGAGTTCTTCGCTGTGCGGCACCAGTACGTTGTCGACTAGCGGTTGAGTCAGATAGGGGGGAATCAGCCCCGCGGCGGTTGCGGCCAGCGTGAGCGCAAAGCCCAGAAGGATGAGTCCCATGCGGTTGCGGGCGAACCGCACGAGCTTAAAGAGCGCGATCGTGTTGCGGGGCGCGGCTTCCTCGGGAGCGACTGGAGCGTCGATCTCGTCAAGTTCTTCCTCGATCTGCTCTTCGCCCCGTTGAAACGACTCGAACCGAGTGACGAGTGACTGAACCTCACGGCTCAGGCCGACCGTGTAACGCCACTCGGCGACGGTCCCCTCGGGGCCATGCAGTTCGAGGGTTCCCAAACCGGCCCGTTCGCGCGATTTAAGCGTGAGCGACGCTTCGAGCGGCCAAGAGGCCCACACGCGGCGGCCGCTGCTTGTCGCGCGGCGAAAGCTCAGCGTCTCGGGTTCGAGGCTCAGCAGTCGGCTGTCGGTGAGCAACACGAATCCGGTGGCGAAATGCAGCCGGGGGTCCAAATTTGGCGTAAACCACGCCAGGATCTGCTCGCTGCCGCCGAGTTGCTCCGCCACCTCGGCCCGCACGCTCGCCGGCAAAGCATCGAGTTGAGAGGACAGTTCATCCATGCTGGAGAGGCGTTCTACGTCAGAGTTGTGAAGCGATTGCCGAGACCATGAGCGATGCCTCCTCGAGCGGCCGGAGCGTCGTCGAGCCGCCCGCGGAAGAGTCGACCGACGGCAACGGTCCTTGCCGAGTCGGCCACCGATGGAATATCCTTATATTTATAGCACAAAACGTTTTTCGGCCTATGCCCCCGGCCGCATGGCGTCTCCGGTAGGTCGGTTTTCTCGCTTGTAGACACGCTCGGACCCACTCATGCACATTCGCCATATTTACGCTCTGCGGGGCCCCAACATCTGGTCCCGCTCCCCCGTGCTCGAAGCCTGGGTCGATCTGGAAGAACTCAAGGATTCCCCCTCGGATTCGATTCCGGGCTTCAACGAGCGGCTGATGGATTGGTTGCCGTCGATGATCGAGCATCGGTGCAGCATCGGCGAGCGAGGCGGGTTCTTCGAGCGGCTCCGCCGCGGCACCTACATGGCCCACATTCTCGAACACGTCAGCCTGGAACTACAAACCCTGGCCGGCAGCGACATGGGCTTTGGCCGCGCTCGCGAAACCAGCGAGGAAGGCGTGTACAAAGTCGCCATCAAGTTTGAAGAGGAGCAGCTCGCGCGGGCCTGCATTCGCGAAGCGCACGAACTGGTGCTCGCCGCCGTTTACGATCGACCGTATGACATCAGCGCCACGGTCAAACGTCTGCGCGAGGTCGCCAACCTCGTGTGCTTTGGTCCCAGCACGGGCTCGATCGTGCAGGCTGCTCGCGAACGGGACATTCCGGTCCGCCGGCTCGACGACGGCAGCCTTGTGCAACTGGGGCACGGTTGCAAACAGCATCGCATTCGCATGGCCGAGACCGACCAGACGAGCGCGATTGCTCAAGATATTGCCCAAGACAAAGAAGTTACCAAGCAGTTGCTCGCCAGCGTGGGAGTGCCCGTGCCGGGCGGTCGAGCGGTCGAGAGCGCCGCGGACGCCTGGGAAGCGGCCTGCGAGATCGGGTTGCCCGTGGTGGTCAAGCCGCGCAACGCGAATCACGGTCGCGGCGTGGCCATCAACCTGACCGATCGTGAGCAGATCATGAAGGCTTACGACACCGCGCTGCCCGAGGGGGACGGCGTGCTTGTCGAGCAGTTCGTGCTCGGCGGCGAACATCGTCTGCTCGTGATCGACGGTAAGTTTGTTGCCGCGGCTCGAGGCGAGCCGGAGCAAGTCGTCGGCGACGGTAAGCAATCGGTGCGCGAGTTGGTCGACGAGATCAATCGCGACCCGCGGCGCGGCGACGACTGGGCCAGCCCTCTGTACAAGATCGAGATCGACCCCGTGGCGATCATCATGCTGGCCAAGCAGGGATATACGCCCGAGTCGATTCCGCCGCGGCGCAAGACCGTGACCATTCATTACAACGGCGAGTTACTCACGGACGTCACGGACATCGTGCATCCGGAGATTGCGCAGACGGCGGTGCTCGCGGCTCGTGTGGTGGGCTTGAACATCGCCGGCATCGACATGATCGCCCGCGATATCTCGCAGCCGATGCGAGCGCAGGGGGCCAAGGTCATCGAGGTCAACGCTGGCCCGGGCTTGCGCATGCATTTGGAGCCCGAGTACGGCACGCCTCGCCCGGTCGGTAAGTGGATCGTCGCGACCGTGTTTCCCAACGAAGAAACCGGCCGAATTCCACTCATCTCGGTCACCGGCACCAACGGCAAGACGATCGTCTGCCGGCTGCTGCGACACTTGCTCGCGCAACATTGGTCGCACGTCGGCCTGACCTGCTCCGAAGGGGTGTTTGTCGACGGCTATGCGATGGACCAGGGAGAATGCACCGGGCCGAGTAGCGCGCGTGCCGTACTGTTGCACCCCGACGTCGACGCGGCGGTGTTCGAAACCGCGCGCGGAGGCATTTTACGCTCCGGACTCGGCTTCGATCAGTGCTCGGTCGCGGTGGTCTTGAACATCGGGGTCCCTGATCGGCTCGGGCATCATGACATCGAAACGCCCGAGAAGATGGCGCTCGTCAAACGCTCGGCGGTCGACGTGACGCTCAAGGGAACGGGCGTCGCGGTGCTCAACGCCCAGGATCCGCTCGTGGCGGCGATGGCGAGTTATAGCCGGGGCACGACCACGTTCTTCGCCGATCGAGCCGATGATCCGATCGTCGCCGAGCATGTCCAGCAAGGGGGCCGCGCGGTCGTCGCCTCGGCCGGACAGATTGTGCTCGTCGAAGGCTCTCAGCAGACGCCGCTCATGCCGCTGGCCGAGGCACCGTTGACCCTCGGCGGTCGTGTGCCGTTTCAGGTGCAAAACGTCCTCGCGGCTGTTGCAGCCGGCTGGGCCGTTGGCCTGTCGCTCGATCAGTTGCGACAGGGGGTCAAGACGTTTCAGGCCGATCTGGCGACGACCATCGGGCGATTCAATCTCATCGAGCATGGCTCGGCACGGGTTGTGCTCGATCATTGCCACAACGAAGGCGCGCTTGCCGCGCTGATCGAAGCTCTGGAGGCGATCCCGCATCGACGCCGGACCGTGGTGTATTCGGCGCTCGGCGATCGCCGCGAAGCTGACATCGTGCGCCAAGGCGAGCAACTCGCCGCGGCTTTTGATCGCGTCGTGCTCTACGACCACGACAACACGCACGACCGGCTGCCAGGAGAGATACCGGCGCTGCTCCAGCAGGGAACGACGCACGGAGGCCGTGTGAAAGAGTTAGTCGTGAGCGACTCGCCGACCGCGGCGGTGCAGCAAGCCCTGGCCAACGTGCAAAGCGAGGAGCTGATCGTGATTCAGACGGGTGTGTGCCATGCGGCGCTGCTCGAGGCCTGCCGCATCCTGGGCCTCGAAGTGCCCGTCGAGCTGCGCGGAGCCTTGCACGAGGCCCCGGCCGCCAGCCTGGGTTAGCATTGCTGCCTGGGTTAGCATTGCGACGGGTTACACGCTGGATGACGCGATCGGCCGCGGTCCCGCGATCGGTGGTCGATCCGAGCGGCTCTGGCCTTGTTCGGGCAACAATTCTTGTCGGCGAAACACGACCTCGGCCGGTCCATCGAGTCCGATTTTGACCCGATTGCCGCGGATCTCGACGACCCGCACGCGAATGTTGTCACCGATGACGATTTCTTCGCCGATTTTACGACTGAGAACGAGCATGATCCGTGCTCCGCACAAGGATTCCCCCTCGCGTCTTCCCTACACTGCTGAGAATTCTAGACCTCGGATGTTTAACGACCATTGGCCGCTGATGTGGAATCCGTCATGATGGCGGAAACGTACTGAGCCACGGCCCGGCTTTTGGGGGGTGCTTTGCCCTTGAATGGCTTGATCGCGACGCTGCCCGAGGGGCGGTCTTTGTTTCCTCTCGCGGGCTTTGCCCGGCGACTCTTGTGATCCGAGTGATGATGACCGATGCGTGAAAGCCCTGCGGAAATCGACGATCTATTCGCCCGCTCCTGGCCTCCGCAGGCCTGGTGCGACGTGCGGGTCGTCGTGGCCGTTTCGGGAGGTGCCGACAGCGTGGCGTTGCTGCGATTGCTCGATACTCAGGTGCGACACCATGGCGGGCAGCTCGCGGTGGCCCATATCCATCATCATTTGCGCATCGAGGCCGACGACGATCAATGCTTTGTCCAGGAACTAGCTGGACACCTGGGGTACCCAATCCACACGGCAGATGGCGATGTCCGCCAGCACGCGAGCCTGCACCGCGATGGTCTCGAAGCCGCGGCACGAACGGTGCGATTGCAAGCACTCAGAACGATCGCCGAGCAAATCGGCGCGCGGTACGTGGTCTTGGCCCATACGGCCGACGATCAAGCTGAGACCATTTTGCACCGGATGCTGCGCGGCACCGGACTTGCGGGGCTCGCCGGCATGCGTCGGGCTCGGCCGCTAGGCCCGAGTTGTGCTCTGATTCGCCCGTTGCTGTCGTTTCGGCGTCAGCAGTTGCGCGATTATTTGCAGGCTATCGGGCAACCGTTTCGCGAAGACGCCAGCAACGCCGACACGAAATTTACCCGCAACCGCCTGCGGCACGACCTGCTTCCCAAGTTGGCCGCCGATTACAACCCGCAGGTTGTCGAGGCCCTGACGCGGCTCGGCGCTCTAGCCGGTGAAGCCCAGGGCGTGATCGACCGCTTGGTCGACGACCTATTCGAGCGGGTTGTGAGCGACGAGCCCGAGCGGGTGTGTGTCTCGTGCGGCGCGTTGCGAGGCGTGGGCGATTATGTCGTGCGGCAACTCATGATCCGCGTTTGGCAACAGCGCGGTTGGCCCATGCAGTCGATGGGGCACGATGCGTGGAGCCGGCTCGACGAGGCCGTGCGGCTGGGTACCGTGCGGTCGTTTGATCTGCCCGGCCGCGTCCAGGTGACGGTGGACGAGTGTCAGTTGGTGCTCACGGCCCCGCGCGGGGTGTGAGAATTACGCGCAGCCGGTTGACCCCCGGGGCGTAAGTCGGCACAATGTCGTGCTTTATGTGATGGGCGTGTTCCAGTCGGAGTGACGGGATGTTCGAGTTCGGCAAGCGTATTCTCTTCGTCGGCTTCGGGTCGGTGGCTCAATGCACCCTACCCGTCTTGGCCAAGCACTTTAAGATGCCGTTGTCGAATATCACGGTGATCGACTTTGAAGATCGAACCGAGCAAATCGCTCCCTGGATCGCCCAAGGGGTGCGCTTTGTTCAGGAGCGGATCGCGCCAGAAAATCTGGGCGAGGTCTTGTCGCGCTATCTGTCCAACGGCGACGTGCTCATCGATCTGGCCTGGAACATCGATTGCTGCGAGATCATCCACTGGTGTCACGACCACGGCGTGCTCTATCTGAACACATCGGTCGAGGTCTGGGATCCTTACGACCATAGCTTCTACTCGCACCCGACGCAGCGCACGTTGTACTGGCGGCACATGAACATTCGCCGCATGAAGCTCAAGTGGAAAAAGCCGGGGCCCACGGCCGTCATCGAGCACGGCGCGAACCCGGGCCTGATCTCGCATTTCGTCAAGCAAGGGATGATCGACATTGCCGAGCGGCTCTTTGCCCGTCGCAAAGTAACGGGTCCCGATGCCGAAGTGCTGCGGCAATGGATCACCGATCGCGAGTTCAATCGGCTGGCCCAAAAGCTGGGCATCAAGGTGATTCACTGCTCGGAGCGCGACACGCAGATGGCTGCCGTCCCCAAGCAGGTCAACGAGTTCGTCAACACCTGGAGCGTCGAGGGCTTTCGCGAGGAAGGGACCACCACGGTCGAAATGGGCTGGGGGACTCACGAAAAAGAGCTCCCTCCGAACGCCTTCCAACACAGCGAAGGGCCACGCAATCAAATCTGTTTGGCGCAGATGGGCATGAACACCTGGGTCCGCTCGTGGGTCCCCAACTCAACGATCCGCGGCATGGTCGTTCGTCACGGTGAGGCGTTTACCATTTCCGATAAGCTCACCGTTTGGGAAGGAGACCGCGCCGTCTACCGGCCCACGGTCCACTATGCCTACTGCCCCTGCGACGCCGCGATTGCCTCGCTGCACGAACTGCGTGGGAATGACTACGCCGTGCAAGCCAAGCAGCGCATCATGCGCGACGAAATTGTCGCCGGCAGCGACATGCTCGGCGCGTTGCTCATGGGGCACGCTTATCACTCCTGGTGGACCGGCAGTGACCTGAGTATCGAAGAGTCGCGCAAGCTCGTCCCGCACCAGAACGCCACCACCATGCAGGTCGCCATTGCCGTCGTCGCCGCGACCAAGTGGATGATCGAGCACCCCCAGATGGGCATTTGCGTCCCCGACGACTTGCCGCACGACTACATCCTGGCCATTTGCAAACCGTACTTGGGCAAGGTCCTCTCGACCCCCTCGGACTGGACGCCGCTCAAGCATTATCAGAACGCCTTCGAAGGCTACGTCGACGCCGATATCGATCCCAACGACCCGTGGCAATTCAAGAATTTCTTAGTGGGTGAGCGCAACTAAATGATTACACGCGAGCAGATTCAGCAATTGGCGGCCCAGCATGGCACTCCGCTGTTCATTGTCGACCACGAGGTGCTGCGCGAGAACTACCGGACCTTCAAGCGGCATTTGCCCCGCGTGCAGGCCTACTACGCCGTCAAAGCCAACTCGGATCCCGAAATCGTCCGCACCTTTTTCAAGGAAGGGGCCAGCTTCGACGTCGCTTCGATCGCCGAGTTCCGCAATGTCTACGACAACATCAAGGACATGCCTCCCAAGGAACGGCAGGACTTTATCTGGGACAAAATCATCTACGCCCATCCAATCAAGGACACCGCGACACTCACTGAGCTGAATCAGTACAAGCCGCTCGTCACGTATGACAACCACGCCGAGATCGGCAAGATCAAAAAATACGCGCCCCAGGCCGGGCTCGTGCTCCGCATCCGTGTGCCCAACACCGGCGCGGTCGTCGAACTGTCGTCAAAATTTGGCGCGTCATCGGGCGAAGCCGTCGACCTGATCATCGAGGCATTCAAGGCAGGGCTCGTTGTCGAAGGTCTGAGTTTCCACGTTGGCAGTCAATGCACCAACTTTGCCAACTACGTGCAGGCGCTCAACCTGGCCGCGTCCATCTTCAAAGAGGCCCACGAGCGCGGCCATCCCGAGGTGAACATCCTCGACATCGGCGGCGGTTTTCCCACGCCGTACGATCAGCACGTCAAGCCCTTCGAGCAGCTCGCGCAAATGCTCAACGCCGAATTCGACCGGCTCTTCCCCAAAGAGGTCGAGATCGTCGCCGAGCCCGGCCGTTTTCTCGTCGCCACCTCGGCCATTGCCGTGTCGAGCGTCGTGGGCAAGGCCGTTCGCGATGGCAAGCAGTGTTACTACATCAACGACGGCGTCTATCACACCTTCTCGGGCGTGATCTTCGACCATATTCAGTACCACTTCAACGCCTTCAAGTCGGGCCCCAAGCAGATTTGCTCGGTGTTTGGACCCACCTGCGACGCGCTCGACACGATTTCGTTGTCCGAAGAGTTGCCCGACCTTGAGTTGGGCGACCTGCTCTACGCCGTGAACGTGGGCGCGTACACGCACGCCTCGTCGACCCACTTCAACGGCTTCCCGCCGGCGAAGGTGGTCCACGTCAATCGTTAATCGGTCACGCCTGACCCGAGTCGACGGGCCTAATAGGCCGCTGGCTTTTTGTTCGCCTCCGGCGTGCCGGCATCGGCGGGCAAATCGCCGACGTGCACGAGCATGTCGAACCACTCGCCATAGCGACGGTCGTTGACCGTCACGTCCAGCGCGACTAGGTGCGTCCCTTGCGGCGCGTTCTTGGCCACGGTCAACTTGAGCGGGTACATGTTGAGACCCTCGGGGGCGGTTATTCCCTCGATCACCGGAGGCTGGCACGTAATGCCCGGCGGAGCATGCACCGCGATGCGATGCTTGTGTGCATGGCTCAGGTGATTGCGCACCTTGATGACCACCTCGGCACTCTCGCCCGGCTTGAGCTGCGTGCGGTACGGATAGGCTTGCACCCAGTAGGGGTCGAACATCACCTGATAGTCTTCTTCGGCACTCAACTCGCGATACGCCTCGCGCAAATCGTGCATCCGCTTTTGGAAGCGGCCGATCAATTCAGCCGGTTCGTCGATGGCCCAGCAGTGGCCTCCAATGAGCAAGTCGGGACCCAAGTTGTGCAAGTAATTCGCGGCGTAAATATAGCCCTCTTCGAGCGTCCCGCCGTTGCGGGCTAACACGCATTCGTTGCCACCCTGCTTGGGGTCCTTCGAACTGGCGAAGATATTGTCGCCGGTAAAGGCCACGTGTTTGCCGTCGATTTGTCCATGCAGGCAGGCGTGGTACTTGGTTTGTCCTGGCATCCAGTCGACGGCAAACGTGTAATCTTCCCAGTAAATCACCGCGCCGTCTTTGAGCACGCGATCGAACTTGAGCGGGCCCAAGTTGCGTCGCCGGTCGGTGTAGAATGGCAGCAGGGCCGAGAGGTCGTAATCCCACGGTCGCTCGAACTTGTCGGCGATCCCCTCCATCGTCCAGAGCTGTGCGCCGTATTTTTGTCGCACGTGCTCGGCATCGAGCGCATGGTCGCCGTGCATGTGGGTCACAAAAATCGCGTCGATCTTCTTGAGTCCGAGCCGTTCTTTGGCCCGCTCCAGCGTTTGATCCAAAAACGTCACGTCGAACAACCCGCAATCGACGAGCAGCGCGTGCCCCGAGGGAGCCAAGATCATCGCAAAGTTGACCCAGTAGTTGGGCCCCCGGAACTTATACAGATGCGGGGTCACTTGCCACAGGTGCGGTACTTTCGACGGCCGCGAAACGTTGTCCTGATCGCAATTGGCAAACCGGTTCGAGTCGTAGCCGCGAATGTAGAGGTCGCCCAGTCGACGGAGCTTGGCGACATAATCATCGAGCGCTGGCTTGGCGTCGCGCACGATCGGCCCATGCGCGGGGAGCAAGAGCGCCGGCTCGTAAGTGGCAATTTGGGCCGCACTGTTCCCCAGGGCATACAACCCGGCCGCGAAACCGTAATCCCATTCGACATCGAACCAAGTGTGTAGTTTGCCGCCGGCGACCATTAAGTCGCCGCTGAACGCCAACCACCGCTGGCCATCGTTGAGCAGGTAGGCCATATGACCCGGGCTATTGCCGGGCGTTTCGATGCACCAGAACTCGCGGCCGCGCCAAGTAAAATCGTCCATCTTTTTGAAGGTGTGGTCGACCTTGATCGGCTCGACCGGGGGACGAATGTAACTCGTGCCGTGGACGGCGAACGTATCGCTCAATTGCGGCCGCATCTTGCGGAACGACGTGGGCTGCTCGAAGAACGCCCGCTCGTTGGCCGGCACGGCGATTTTCGCCCCCAGAGCTTTGAGCCGGGCGGCCCCTTGGCACTGCTCGCGATGATGATGCGTGAACCAGACCCACTCGACCTGTTTGACTCCGATCTTGCCCAACTGATCGAGCACCGAACCGTCGCCGAGGTCGATGATGATCGCCGAGTCGCCATCGCGAATGATGTAGCTATTGCACGTCGAGTGCCAGAGAAAAATATCGGGTGCGACTTCTGTCAGGCTGGGCATGATCGTTATCCAACGACGAGGGTCTTGAGGCGTACCACATCAGCATGGACCGATCGGGCGATCGTTGCAAGTGAATCGCCTTTTTCCCAGACGCAAATCTTGCTTTAGGGCTCTGGCCGAAGCAGAGTCCTTATCCTAAGTTGATGCACATCAAAACCGCCTCTTTTTCCCGGCGAGGGATTTTTATGTCGATCGCTTTTCGCGTGTTCGTCGTGTCACTGCTCTTCGGCTGGTCGGTTAACCTCACGCTGGCTGCCGAGCCCAGCGGTGAGTTAGCCAAAAGGCTCGCGGGAGTCACGTTTGATCATTACTCCCAGGCGCCCGGTTACTCCGAAGGGCCCACGTGGCGCAACGGCGACGTGTTCTTTTGCTCCGGCGGCCTGCTGCGGGTCAACGCCCAGAAGCAAGTCAGCAAGTATCTGGAGATCGGTCCCGCCGGCACCGTGTTACGCGCCGACGGTCATTTGCTCATCGCCGACAATAAGTTCAAGGCGGTGCTCGATCTGGCCCCCGATGGCAAGCTTGGCGTGATTGTCGATCGCATCGGAACACAGCCGCTGCGCGGTCTCAATGACCTGACGGTCGATGCTCGCGGCAACATTTACTGGACCGACCCGACGGGTTCGTCGCTCAAAGAACCGATCGGCGACTTGTATCGGGTGCAGCCCAACGGCCGCGTCGATCGCATCGGCTCGGGGCTCGCGTTCCCCAACGGCATCGAGGTCGATCCGGAGAGCAAGTTTCTCTACGTCATCGAGTCGCAATCGAAAAAAATTCTCCGCTATGCTTTGCCCGAGGGGAACGACGTGCTGGGCCAGGCCGAGGTGTTTTACGACCTCGATGGCTCGGGCGGAGACGGTTGCGCGTTCGACGCCGCGGGCAATTTGTGGGTTGCCGACTTCCATCGACCCGAGACCAAACTGGGGCGCATCACCGTGCTGAGCCCGCAGGCCGAGGTGCTCGCGTATCTGCCGCTGCCCAGCAAGGTGGTGAGCAATATCGCCTTTGGAGGACCGCATCATGACGAGATATTTTGCACCACGGGCGATCCCCCGGGCGTGTTCCATGCCAAGGTGGGGGTTAAAGGTTTTGCCGGTCACCCGGGCGTGGCCATGCCCAATACTCGCGTCCTGAATGTCGTGCCGCTGCGGGAGCATGTCGACGCGGCGTCGCTGCGCAAAATGGCTCAGGTGGCTGCCGAGGCCAAGCTCTTCGACAACCAATTCTCGTCGGCGACACTCGACGAGTTGAAGTCACTCATCGCCGGCTTGGCCGACGCGCAAATCCGCATCGAGGCGTCGAAACTCATCGATCCGCTCCAGCGCGCCGCCGTCCGACACGCACAAGATCGCGTGCTGCTCGCCGAGGTCAAACGGCATGCAGGTAAGGCGACCCTCGAAGGGACCGGACCACGCTGGCTGCGCGAGATCGCTGGCGACGATGCTCTCGCCGTCTTTAGCCAGATCGTGGAACTCGATCTGAACGAGCGGACCGACGGACATAAAGCGGCGGTCCCCAAGCCGATCTCGGCGCGTGTTAACAACGACACGCTCGCCATGCTCGCCGGACAAGACGCCCTGCGGCGGCTCGAACTGTCGGGGACGGCCGTCACGAGCGAGGGGCTGGTGCATCTGAAAGACCTCAAAGCACTAGAGATTCTCAATATCTGCCTGACCGCATGTGACGATCGCGGCTTTGAACACCTTGCCGGCTTAACGAACATGAAGCGGATGGTGGTTTGTGCGTCGAAAATCACCGGCTCGGGTTTTAAGCACTTGGGTGGCATGAAGCAGCTCGAATCGATCAACCTGCATTCGGCTCCCGCCTCCGACGAAGGGTTGCAAGCGATCGGCCAGTTGTCGAGCCTCAGACGCTTGGAGATCGTACACACCAAGGTGACCGACGCGGGGCTGAAGCACGTGGCCAACTTGACGAACCTGCGGCAGCTGCATGTTCATGGCCCCGAGACGACCCCGACCGCCCTGCCCTTCATCGGCCAACTTAAAGAGTTGTACGAACTCGACGTGTACGACAAGGCCGCCAGCAACGAGACGATCCAGCAGATTGCCGGGCTCTCCAAGTTGCGACTGCTGATGTTGGTCAACGGTGTCTTCGACGATGAGGGGGTCAAGTCGCTCTCGAAGCTCACGACCCTCGAATCGCTCGCGCTCAACTCGAACAAAGTGACCGACGCGGCGGTCGAGTCGTTGTTCGGACTCACCAACTTGCGGAAGCTCAATATCGGCGGCACGAAAATTACGGCCGAGGGGCGCAAACGGCTCGCCGAGCGTCTGCCCAAGCTGGTGATTAGCCCCTGAGCGTGTCGACGGTCGTGTTGTGATCAAGGTGTGACGAGCGAGTTTTATCGTGAATATGAATTTGCAGGGTCGAGTCGCGGTCGTGACCGGAGGTTGCAGTGGCATCGGACGCGCCACGGCGGTGCTGCTCGCCGAGCAGGGTGCGCGTGTGTTCGTCGGCGACATGAATCTTCGCGCCGAAGAGAATCGGGCCCGCTTCAACTCGTTGGGTATCGCAGCTCAAGTGTGCGATGTCCGACAGAGTGCCGACGTCGAGTCGCTGATCCAAGCCGCGATCGCGCAGGCCGGCGGGGTCGATATCCTCGTCAACAACGCGGGCATCGGCATGGTCAAGCAGATTCCTGACGTCAGCGAGGCGGAATGGGACGCCTGTCTCGATACGAATTTCAAGTCGGCGTTTCTCGCCTCGCGGCTGGCCATTGTGTCGATGAAGCAACGTGGCGGCGGCGCGATTGTGAACATCTCGAGCAACGCGGGCCTGCTGCCCCGCGCGCACGACCCGGTCTACTCGACCAGCAAAGGGGCGCTAATCGCCTTCACCAAGAGCTTGGCGCTGTGCCATGCTCACGACCGCATTCGTGTCAACGCCGTCTGCCCAGGCCCGGTGGGCGACACAGGCATGATGAACGCCGACCTGGACAAGGCGGTCGACCGCGCCGCGACCGCGCAGCGGTTTATCGATGCGAGCCCGCTCGCGCATGCCTTCGGCAGAATGATCTCGCCCGAGGAGGTCGCCCAGGCCGTGCTCTATCTCGTTAGCGATGTCTCGGCGATGGTCACCGGGACGAGCATCGCCATCGACGGTGGCAAGAGCCTGGGTGTTCCGGCAGTCATTTGATCCCGCTTGCTCGGTGTTTCCCCTAGCCGAAACGCTCCCGGCACGCCAAAATGGTCGGCTTGGTTTAGGAGGCCTGCGTCGTTCCCTTCTCCCTTTGGGAGAAGGTGCCCGAAGGGCGGATGAGGGGATTTCGCGTTGGTATCTCGCTGCGTCGTCTCCCTCACCTGGCTCACTTCGTTCGCCATCCTCTCCCAGTGGGAGAGGGGGAATATGAAATAGCAATCCTCTTGCCGTTGTCACCCTTTCTTGCCCTCTCACGTTAGCGACCCATGCCCCGTTACAATCCCGCCGTCATCGAGCCCAAGTGGCAACAGTACTGGGAAACCCACAAGACCTTCGCGACCCCGCGGCTGCCGACGGGACCCAAGCGCTACGTGCTCGATATGTTCCCGTACCCCAGCGGCGAGGGCCTGCACGTGGGTCACCCCGAGGGACAGACGGCCACCGACATTCTCTGCCGCTATTACCGGATGCGTGGCGAGTGTGTGATGCATCCGATGGGCTGGGACGCCTTCGGGTTGCCTGCAGGGCAGCATGCGACCAAAACTCAGGCGCAG
>CAZZBK010000145.1:0-15081 GCA_964652155.1 uncultured Planctomycetaceae bacterium
TGCAGCCTAACGCACCGACCGCGCTCACGTTCACGTTGCCCGACGTGTATCACACGTTCCGCGTGGGTCACAAGCTGATGGTGCAAGTGCAGAGCAGTTGGTTCCCGCTGGTCGATCGCAACCCGCAGACGTTCGTCGACATCTATCAGGCCCGCGACTCCGACTTCCAGCGCGCGACACAGCGGGTCTATCGCTCCCCCACGTTCCCCTCGAGGCTCGTCGGCCAACGTCCTTGAGTCTTTTGGCTCTGCCCGTCTGCTTCACCTGCACCCAGACGGGCGAGCTCCAGGCCATATTGCCGTCGGCCTGCTCGATGCGTAGATCGTAGCGGTTCTCGTCGGCCACGGGCGTCTTGTCCTCGAACGTCTCGGCGACCCGCTTGGCTTTAGGTTCCCATTGCTGGTAGTTCTCTTCATTGCGCACGAGCGTGACGCGCTTGATAATGGGTCGAGATCTGATTTCTCTCTCCGATGCAAGTTTCTTGGCAGGCTTGTGGAATGGGGTCAAATGTTCGGCCTCTATTCGATTTCGTAGCCCGGTCGCGAACAAGCGATTACAATCAATTTTCATCGATACCACTCAACAATCCGTCGTGGAGCATCGCATGCGCGTTATCACAGCGTTCACTTGGTGCGTGATCTCGTCCGTGGCCTTGGTTCCACTTGCCGCCCAGGACACGGCGACCCTCACCAAGGCGAAAGCCCGTGCCCAGGTCGAAATCAAGCGCGCGAGCCAAGCGGCGCTGGCCGCGAAGTTGCACCCGACCCATGCCGACATCAAATACGGGCCCTACGATCGCAACGTGCTCGACTTCTATCAGGCGAAGAGCACGCAGCCCACGCCGCTGATCATTTACATTCACGGCGGCGGTTTCGTCGGCGGAGACAAAAAGACGCTCCATCTCGAAATGGTCGACAAGGCAAACGCGGCGGGCATCAGTGTCGCGGCGATCAACTATCGCTTCGTCGACGGCAAGGAGGTGCTCTTTCCGATCCCGCAGCGCGACAGTGCCCGGGCGGTGCAATTCCTCCGCACGAAAGCCAAGGACTGGAACATCGACCCGAAACGAGTCGCATGTTACGGCGGCTCGGCCGGGGCAGGCACGAGCATGTGGATCGGCTTCCATGAAGACCTGGCCGACACGACGAATGCCGACCCGGTGCTGCGCGAGTCGACCCGCATCGTGGCGATTGGCACGCTCGGAGGGCAGGGGACTTATGACCCGATCGAAATCAAGCGGCTCATCGGCGGTCGGGCTTGGGAGCACCCATCAATCTTCAAGGTGTACGGAGTCTCGACGGCCGAAGAGGCGCTCAACCCGACGCCGGAACGCAAAAAGCTGTACGACGAGGCGTCGGCGATCACGCACCTGACGAAGGGCGACCCACCGTTGATGATGCTTTACAGCGAGGCCGATGGCCCGCTGCCGCCCGACGCCCGCCCGGGCCAAGGGATTCACCATCCCAATTTTGGCCGGCAGCTCAAGCAGCGGATGGACGAACTTGGCATCGAAAACGTGTTCGTCTACACACCCCAGGCGCCCGGTTTCAAATCTGTGCCCGAAATGCTGAAGTTTTTTCAGCAGCAATTCGAGCGGGTGAAATGAGGCCGGCGGAGCAGCTGGAGGAGGGCGCGTATCGCTTGATTGACACGCACTCCCTCTCCCAGCTGCATCCCGTTTTCGGATGGACAAGCGACATTAGCCTTGGCGACCGCCGTTGGGCAGTGATTCGTTGTACTGCTGGTTCGTGTAATCCGGGGCGCGTCCGTAGCTGTCGACGACGCCGATCAGTGAGCCACGCTCGCCGGTGTCGAATAGCTGAAACACAGCGACATACCGCCCGTAGTATTTGCCATCGCAGCCCGGATAAACCGGGCAGTTGATAATCGTCTTCGAGATGGCTGTATTGTTCGGGCCGATGCCAAGGGCCACCAATCGACTGCCGGTCGGCGGAATACCGCTGGTGCCGGGCAACAGCTTGAGCGCGACCGGCGAGGCGCTGGTGATCTCGGCCACGCTGAACGTACTCGAACTCGACGTGGGGACGCTGCGGAGGTTGGCGACCGTCGCGGAGTTGTTCGAGTTTGTCACCGTGCGATCGTGATCGTACACCCAATCAAATCCTAGCCGCGAAAACGAGCGGAGATAATTGCCCGTCAGGCTCCCCACCGTTAAATCCGCATACAGCGAAGGTCCCGAGATGGGTAAGCCCGTGGCTTGGTTCGATTCGAGTGTCGCGGCCGTCGTGCCATCGGCCTGCATGGGCGAGTAGATATCCGCGCCGCCGCTCGTGATCAGCGAGTCCAGGCCCTGGGGGAATCGCTTTTGCAGCACAAAGAACATCTGCAAATTGTTGGCGAGGTCGGCTTGCGTCTTGGCCGTGGCGGCCATGTCCGAGGTTCGCCCCAGGCTGGCAATTTGCGGCAACACAAAACCGGCGATCGTGGCAATGATCATCAGCACGACCACGAGTTCGAGCAACGTAAAACCACACCGACGAGGTCCCCGCAGCAGCAATAGCCCCGACTTGGTCTGTCGAACGAATTTCATCACGTAGTCCTTTCAATGAGGCAGGCACGTCCGCTAGGCACCCGTGGCTTGCGGCATTCACCCTGCTCACTGGGCAACATTCATACCAATAGGCTCAGCATCGTTAAAATCCAAGAAAAACCCACGAATCGACGGACATCGGCACGACCCAGCAGACAGTTCGCATCGCGCGGTGGCGAAATTTTCGTCACTGCTGTCGAAAAAGTGACGCGCTCACGGACAGGAGAAGCGAACGCACGTCGATGTCGTGTCAAACGCGACCGATTGTTGCCGCGGTCACTTGAGCAGGCTGGCGAATTTCGGTTCGATCTGCTTGAGTTCGTCGGAGCCACGCGGGCTTCGTCGAGGTGGTGAATCAGATTCGCCGGATAAGAGCTGCGGGGGGGTGGTCTCGCGATTGTCTAAATCAATCGCTCCTGATCGCGCGCCCCATGCACGACTCGCACCACGTTAATGCCCTGCGGACAAGGCTGATAATAAACCAAATAGTTACCGACCACATGGCGACGTACCTCGCCCAAGCGATGGGTTTGAAGCCGTTGCCCAATGCCGGGTTGAGCAGCCAACAGGTCACAGACTTCACGGATGTTTTGCAGCCACGATAGAGCGGCAAGCACGTTATCCCGAGCGATAAAATCGACGATGATTCCGAGGTCATCTTCTGCTTCGGAGGTAAATACCGCCCGGAGCATCAGATCGTACTGGGTGGATTCGAGGAGGCAACGCGTTGAGCGCGTTGTCGAAGATTCTCCCAATCAGCATCGGTCAATTCACGCAACCGACCGGCCTCTGCGGAAGCAATTCCTTGCTCAACAAGCTGCATGTGCTCGGCCGGAACGAACGGGATAGGCTGTGTTTTTGCGCGCAAGGCCTCAACGGCCGCTTCGAGGGCCGCTTCCTTGGATGGAAATAAGCCTCCGGCAACAACACTGGCGAGATACTGCTCAGTCTGGGGTGAAAGTTCTGAAGCCATCATCTGAACGTACCACGATCGCCGGCATCGGGCAAGAATTTCAAGCCTCGGTACCGAGACGAAAAAAAGGATGCAAGTCGATTTGCAACCACTCTCGAACCGCTATTGACCGCGGTCACTTGAGCAGGCTGGCGAATTTCGGTTCGATCTGCTTGAGCTCCTCGGCGACGATTTTTGCGAACACCTCGGCGCCGCGCGGGGAGAGATGCGTGCGGTCGGATTTGCCGGGCTCTTTTGAGATGGGGTCGAATTCGGCGGACTTCTCGGGACCGAGCTTGGTCACCAAAGCGGCGCTGAGTTTGTTGAGGTCGACGAGCGGCACGCGCTGTTCCTGGGCGACCTTGCGAACCGCGTCAGCCCAAGGGGCGAGTTCCATGCGAAGCGTGCCGTCGGGGTTGAAGATCCGCCGCACGATGGGGGTCACGAGGATCGGAGTCGCCCCCGCCGCGCGGGCTTCGGCGACATAGCGAATCAGATTTGCCGGATAAGTGCTGCTGGGGTCGGTCTCGCGGGCAGGGCCTTTGCCCGGCATGTCATTGTGACCGAACTGGATCAGCACGAACTGCGGCTGTGAGGCGAGTAGCGATTGCCAGCGTTTTTGATCGTAAAAGCTTTTGGAGCTTTGCCCACCCACGGCGAAGTTGCGACACTCGGCCGAGGGGCCCAGCAGTTGGGCGAACGCCGCGCCCCAGCCAGCTTGGTCGGTCACGGTCGAGTCGCCGGCCAAAGCGATACGAACTTTTGGGGTGGCCGACGCAGCGGGCTCTTGCGCTCGCATCGAGGGTGCGAACAACCCCAGGGACACGATCGTCAGCGCGATCACCAAGAACCTACGATTCATCACTTATCTCCCATTCATCGGGTCACACAGGGGGCGGTTGCTGTACGAGCTTGCTGAGGGCTTTGAACTGCGGCGTGCCGGCGACTTGGCACCACTCGAAGAGCGCGGACTCGGTTGTGGTCAGCGTCGCGCCGCCACTCTCCATGCGCCGCAGCGCGGTCTCGCGATCGATATCGTAGCGCGAACCGGTCGCGTCGACGGCCAGATAGACTCGCCAGCCATCGGCGAGCAGATCGAAGACCGTCTGCTGAATGCAGACGTGCGTTTCGATGCCGACAACCAGCACGCGATAAATGCCCGCCGCACGCCACTCGTTGAACAGTGTCGAGCACGAACCGCAACTGAAGGTAAGTTTCTCGACGGCCGCGGGGAGGCGCTGCGCCAGTTCGCTTACGGTTGGCCCGAGCCCCTTGGGATACTGCTCGGTCAGGCCTTGCTTGACCCCCAGCAGGTTTGCGCCGTCAATGAGTCGGCCGATGTTCCAGACGATCCGCTCGTGCCCCGGCACCAACGTGATGAGCTTTCCTTGCACGTCGACCACGAGCAAGGCGGTGTCGTCGGCGTTCATGAGATCGGGGCTGCGGGTCAGTGGCGGCACGGTCGACATACGGATTTTTCTCGTCGGAACGGCTTGCCGATCGAGCCACGGAACTCGATCATGATGCCTCACCGTACTGCTTTCGCGAAGGAAGTTCAACTCAGGAATCGAACGACATGACCCCAACGAGCGCGAACCGGCACGTGTTCATCAGCGGCGGCACGAGCGGCATTGGCGAAGCGATTGCCCGGGCGTTTCTCGCGGCGGGGGAGACCGTGACCGTCACCGGATTGACCCGCGAGGAGGTCGACGCCGCGCGTGGCCGCGTATTGAGCGAACACTTCACACGCTGGACGGGCGTAACGCTCGATGTCAGCGACGGTGACGCGATCGACGCGCTGGCCAGTTCCTGCGAGGGGCTCGATGTGCTCGTGAACTGCGCCGGGATGCTGTTGCGCCAAGGGGTCGAATTCGATCCGGCGCGTTTCGCCCAGGTCGTCGACGTGAACTTGAACGGGACGATGCGGCTCTGCACGGCCTTTCAATCGCACTTAGCGGCACGTCGAGGGTGCATCGTCAATACAGCGTCGATGCTCAGTTACTTTGGCAGCGGTTTTGTGCCCGCGTACAGCGCCAGCAAGGGGGGCGTCGTGCAGTTGACCAAGTCGTTGGCCATCGCCTGGGCAGCGCAGCACATCCGGGTCAACGCGGTCGCGCCGGGGTGGATCGTTACGCCACTCACGCAGCCGCTCGTCGACCAGAGCGAGCGCAGTCAGGCGATTGTCGATCGTACGCCGCTCGGACGTTGGGGCACACCGGAGGAAGTGGCCAGCGCGGTCGTGTTTCTCTGCGCGCCGGCCGCGTCGTTTATCACCGGCGCAGTCTTGAACGTGGATGGGGGATATTCGATCGCATGAGCGGTGGGTGCCCATAGCCGGTCCGTCTCGGACCGGATGTGTTGAGATCGATGCGAGACGACGCTTCGATCCTATCACGTCCGGTCCGAGACGGACCGGCGCTATGAGGAGTTTTGTCGCTGTCGCCAAGCTTCGTAGCAGACGACGGCGGCGGTGGCGGCAACGTTCAGGCTGTCGGCCAGGCCGAGCATGGGGAGCTTGATGGGCGTAATGTCTGGAGCGTGCCAATGCTTGGTGAGCCCCGCGGCCTCGCTCCCCAAGATGATCGCAGTGGGGCCGCGCAGGTCGGCATCGCAGTACAGATCGACCGCCTCGACCCGCGCGGCAAACATGCGGAAGCCATGCTCGCGGAGCCAAGCCAGCGAGTTAGCCGCCGTGGCGCTGGCGACCCGCTGCGTGAAGATTGTCCCGAGACTGGCGCGAATCGTGTTGGGATTGTAGAGGTCTGTTCCCGAGCCGGTCACGATCAGACCGCTGACGCCCGCCGCGTCGGCGCTGCGCAGAATCGCGCCGATGTTACCCGGCTTTTCGATGCTTTCGAGCACCACGACGAGCGGCTGCGGCGGTAGCTGCCACGAAGCCAACTCCGTAGCCGGGGTTTTAATCACGGCCAGAAAACCCTCGGCCCGATCGCCAAACGCAAGCTTCTCGAACACCGGCTTGGTGACGTGACAGACCACGTCGCCCAGTTCGTCCAATTGGTCGAGCAGCAATTGCCCTTCGACCGTATGGCACAACTCGCCACAGACAAAGAGCGCTTCCAATTCGATGTTGGCTCGCAATGCCAAACGAATTTCACGAGCGCCGTCGACCACCGAGCGGCCCGACTCGTCTCGCTGCCGACGATCGCGGAGCTTGACGGTGTCTTTGACCCGGGGATTTTGCAGACTGGAGATGATGAGCAAGGGAAGGGTCGTGGGGTGAGGGGCTGGGGGGGTGAGGACGAAAGGCTAAGGACCTTTGTAGTCGTTCTCTGCTTTGCGTGCCAGGGCTTGACGTGGCTCGGAAGGCTCTTGCTGGGCCACGACCACGAGCAGGCAGAGCAGTATTTCGCACAGCGCCACGACAAGCGGATGCAGTTGCGGGTCGTATGTCCAGCGATTGAGAATGGGCTCGTCGGCGTGCATCGAGTTGTAGAGCCAAACGCCTCCCAGCCAGCCGAGCAGGAAGCTGCCACACCATAGCCAACGAATCGAACGTGACACGAGCGAGCACCTCGCAGAAGAGTAGATTGTCGGGCGATGAACCGTGAGTGCCTCTATAGGCAACTGCCGCGCCAAGCTCATTCGATGCGCCGGCATGCGAGCGAACGCCTGCAATCCAGGCATTTATGAGTTCCTGGACAAAAAGCGCGGTGTTGGCTCGTGCTCTTTTCTCAACAGGCGCTCGGCGATGTTGAGAAAAGACAACGCCCGGAACCGATCGCCAAGTTCGTTTTTCTCAGTTCAGTGCGGTTCGTTTGCCGCCCCTGTGGATGTGGGCTAGGGTTGAGCATCTCATCACCGGCGCGGGTGCCATCGTTCTCTCATCATCGGGCTCACGGCGCTGAGCGACTCGCAAGGAACCGTTTTATGCCCTCGGCGACCTCGACCGAACTGTGCCCCTTGATCGATCGACTGGTCAAGAACGGACAACTTCCGGCACTGCCGCAGAGTGCGATTCGGATGTTGGAACTGTCGCGCGACGAACGCAACGGCCCGCCCGAATATGCATTGTCGCTTGAAGCCGACCCGGGCCTGGCATCGCAGGTGCTCAAGTTTGTAAACTCGTCTTACTTTGGTTTTGGACAAGAGATTCGTTCGGTACGTCAGGCACTGGTGCTGGTTGGGGTCCGAACGATCAAGAACTTTGTGCTCTGGAACGCGGTGTTTAGCCTGATGCCGCATCCTAAATGCGGTCCGTTTGAAGTGCCGGTCCTGTGGTACGACAGTCTGCGACGCGCCGTGCTGGCCCGATCGCTGGGCAAGCGATTCAAGCTGCGCGAGGCCGAGGACCTCTTTTCGGCCGCGTTGCTGCAAGACATGGCCATCCCGATCCTGGCCAAGGAGTTTCCGCAGGAGTACGCCGAGTTGCTCAGTCGGCGGGCCGGCGGCGCGGTGCGGTTGTCCGCGCTTGAGCAGGAGCGTTTTGGCTGGACCCATGCCGAAGTGGCGGGCATGCTGGCAACGCATTGGAAACTCCCCCGCCTTTTGGTGGATTTGATCGCCACGCATGCCAGCAACCCATCGACGTCGAATGTTGCCAACGCGCCGGTCAGCGCCGCGCGGGTGGTCGAGTTGTCGACGCTGCTCCCCTCGGCCGCCGACGATAGCTGGCACGAAATGCCGCAATTCGAGGCTCTCTGGCACTCGCTTGCCGAACGAAATGGGGAGTCGGTGCTCGACTTACTGGAGCAGATCGACCGGGAGTGCGAGGAGTTTGCTCCCGTGCTCAAGCTGACCCAGAAAGGCCCTTCGCTCGCCGACCGTTGCCGTCAAAGTCTCGCCCGTTGCGCAAGCTAAAAACTGGCCCGTGGAAAGAGGAGTCGAGCGCAACTGACGACCTGACCGAAGGTTGTGAATAGGGCGTTTGAGATGCCATTGGGAAACGCCCGAGTCGAGCGTAGAATATAGTCAGAGCAAGGGTAAAAGGCCCTGCGCGTCGCCACGCCAAGCGTTGCTAGAAGGACAAATAAGTAACTGCTGGCAGAGAAGGTTCAGCACCGTGAACACGTCGAATCGAATCCGACACCAACGACTGCTGCGCGAGGCCGAGGGTTATCTGGAACTCTCGCTGCCACATTTGGCGCTGGGCGCACTCGATCGAATTCAGGATCCCGGCTCATTCAAGGGGCACAAGCTGTGGCTGCTAGGGGAGGCGCTGCGCGAGTTGGCCCGGTACGATGAAGGGGCCGCGGCGCTCGAAGAGGCGTCCGATTTGCAACCGAGCAACGTGCCGATCTATCTGGCCTTGGGTTGGTGCTACAAGCGGCTCAATCGTCTGGACGCCGCGATCGGCGCGCTGCAACGTGCCCGCGACGTGGCCAGCGATCAGGCGATCGTGCATTACAACCTGGCGTGTTACTACAGCCTGGCGCATAACAAGGCGGCTTCACTGGAGTCGCTCACCAAGGCCCTGGCGATCGATCCGGAATATCGCGAGAAGGTGAACGAGGAGCCGGACTTCGATCCACTCCGCGGCGACGCCGACTTTCAAGCTCTCACGAGTATCATCGTCTAAGCGCGACGTGTCTACCTCACTCCAGTTATTGATCCTCAGATAATGAACTAAATAGGCCGAGCAACGCGAGGCCGGTATTTACGGACTCCCGCTGGTCGTCCTGTTAACTTAATTATATGAACCTCAATAGCCGCGACGCGCAGCGGAGCGCGTGACGAAGGTTAACCGATTTACTATCGCGATGGTAACGCGCTCCGCTGCGCGTCGCGGCTAACATAAGACTATATTGTGACGATCGCTATTTGGCCGCGCCGCCGTGGCTTTGCTGATAGATCGCTTGCAGCAGCGTTTGCACGTCGGCGTATTTTTTCTTGACGCTCAACGCCGCATCGATCAAGCGACGGGCGTCGCTCTCGCTGTGCCCCAACGAGCGCAGCACCTCAAACGTTTCGTCGACCACGTCGCGCGCCACCTCGGCATTCGTCGGCTCTTCGCGAGCCACCATCAACGCGAACTTCGGCACCTTGCGTCGCAACTTGGCGATGATCCGCTCGGCCAAGGCTGGTCCGACGCCAGGCAGGCTCGATAAGAATTTCGCGTCCTGCTCCTCGATCGCCGCGGCGACTTCCCGTACCGGGCGAACCATCGCCCGCAGGGCTTTTTTCACTCCGACGCCGTCGACCTCGCAAAACAAATCGAAGAACTCCCGCTCGATCTGACTGAGGAACCCGATCAACCGCGGCGTGACGCGCCCCTGCATCGGATTCCCTTCAAGATACTCGATTGTGAACAGGCTCACGGCCTTGCCCACCTGCGGTGGCAACTGCCGACGCGTGTACTCGGGGACCCGCACCTCGTACTCGAAGGCTTGAATACCCAAGGTGACTTCATCGTCGCCAATGCTTAGCAGTTGACCGGTAATTTTGGTGATCACGGGGTACGACTCAAAAGGTGAATAATTCAAGCAGTTTCAGGTCACGACGACCGCGAGGCCTTGCTGGCAGGGGTGCGGCGCGCCAGCGCGACCCAGTCGCGTTGCGTGTAGTAATGACACAGGGCAATCGCCAGCGCGTCGGCCACGTCGTGCGGCTCGGGAAGCTTGGCGAGCTTCAACTCGCGCTGGACGGCCTGCTGCATCTGTGCCTTGCTGGCGCGACCGTTCCCCGTGAGAGCCTTCTTCACTTTGGTCGAGGCATACGAGATCACCGGCACGCCGGCCTGCGTGGCCGCCAGACAAATCACGCCCCGCGCGTGACCCATCAGGATCGCCGTCCGCGGTCGGTCGTAATGCGAGTAAAGCTGCTCCAACGCGACGGCCACGGGCTTGAGCGTCGCAAGCACCTCGGCGATGCCCTCGAAGATTTCCGCCAACCGGCCGGTGAGCGAGCCGCGCTGCGTGCCACGCACCACCCCTGCTTCGCGCACCCGCGGTCCACCCACTGCCACCTGCAATACGCCGTAGCCGGTGGTGTTCAGGCCCGGATCAATTCCCAACACGAGCGTTTCCATCAAGGTAACTCCGTGTGACAATCGAGTCACGGTTTCATCGACCAAGAGGTGCCGTCGGGCCGGTCTTCAAGCACCACGCCGGCGGCGGTCAGCGCGTTGCGAATTTTGTCAGCCGTGGCAAAGTTCTTGGTCTTCCGCGCCTCGGCCCGCAAATCGATGATCAGTTCCATCAACTTGCCCGCCAGGCTGTCGTCGCTCGATGAGGCCGCGACGACCTTCTTGCGGAACAGCCCCAGCGTGCCGGCCACTTCGCGCAACACCTGGGAACCCTGCACCAAGGTGCTGATCGCCTCGCTCGTGCGTCGCGCCGGTTCGTCGAGTTTCTGCGCGTCGCAGTAACGATTGAGCGCCCGGACGATCTCGAACAACTCGGCGATGCCGCCGCCGGTATTGAAGTCGTCGTCCATGAATTCCAGGTACTTCTCGCGATGCGAATACACCTCGCTGAGCAGTTCATCTGTAGTGGCCGGCGCGGCGGCACGCTGCTGAGCGTAGTCGAGCGTGTAGAAGTCTTGCTGCGTAATCCGCTCGAAACGCTGGAAGAAACGATAGAACGTTTGCAGGCCGTTTTGCACTTCCTGAATGCGTTCGTCGCTGAAATCGATCGGCCGCCGATAGTGGGTCGAGAGCAGGAAGAAGCGGATCGTCTCGCCGGCAAATTTTTGCAACAGGTCGCGGAAGGCGCTGGCCCCTTTCGACTTGCCCATCTTGCCGGCCTCTTGTGCGGCTTGGTTGCCTTCCAGTGGGCCTTTGTCCGTTTCGCGCGTGTTACGTCCGCCGAGCTTGCCGACCTCGCTGCTGGCTTGCATCAGGCCGTTGTGCATCCAGTACTTGGCCAGCGGCTTGCCGTGGCGACACTCACTCTGCGCAACTTCGTTCTCGTGATGCGGAAAGACCAGATCGAGGCCGCCGCCATGAATGTCGAACGTTTCACCGAGCAGAGCACGGCTCATCACCGAGCACTCGATGTGCCAACCGGGGCGCCCCTGCCCCCAGGGGCTATCCCACGACGGCTCGCCAGGCTTGGCCTTCTTCCAGAGCGCAAAATCGCCAGCGCTCCGCTTGCGATCCACCGTCGAGCCCCCCTCGCCCAGCAGTTCGTCCGGCTTGCGATGACTCAACTTGCCGTACTCGGCGTCTTTGGTCACGTCAAAGTACACGTCCCCGTCAGAGGCATAGGCAAAGCCCTGCTCGATGAGTCCTTGCGAGAACTTGATGATGTCGGCGATATGCTCGGTTGCCTTGGGGAAATGATCGATCGTGTCGACCCCCATCGCCTCGAGATTGCGCATGTAGTCGGCCGTCATCTCCTCGGCCACGTCCTTCATGGCCAACCCACGCTTATTCGATTCGACTATCAACTTGTCGTCGACATCGGTGATGTTGATCACCAGCTTGACACGGTAACCGCTGTAGGCGAGATAACGCTTGACGGCGTCGAAAATCGTCGGGCCAACCATGTGACCAATATGGCTCGGCTTGTAGACCGTGGGACCACACAGGTAAATGCCCACCTTCCCAGGCTCAATGGTTTCAAAAGGCTCTTTGGTCTTCGACAACGTGTTGTAAACGCGGATGGGCATGGCAGGGATGAATCGTCAAAGGTTTCGATCAGGGTTAATTACGTGGCCAGCGAACTGGCTTCCAGCAAGGCCACCGCCTCAGCAGCGATCGCCTCTTCACGGCCGACAGGACCGACGCGCTCGCCGGTCTTGGCTTTCACACCGATCTGCATCGGCGAGACATTCAATATCGCGGCGATCCGGTGCCGCATGGCATCCTTGTACGGAGACAGTTTCGGCCGTTGGGCAAATACAATCGTATCGACATTGACCAGCCGCCAGCCGGCTTGCCGCACTCGACCGTAGGCCAGCGCGAGCATCTCGGCCGAGTCCCGGCCTCGATTCGCCGCGTCGGTGTCGGGAAACAGCTCTCCGATGTCCCCCAGCGAAGCAGCCCCCAGCAGGGCATCGGTCACGGCGTGCAACAGCGCGTCGGCGTCGCTATGGCCAACCGCCGCGTGATCGTGCTGAACATCAATCCCGCCGAGCCGCAAAGGTCCGCCGGGGGCCAATCGATGGGTATCGTGCCCGATCCCCACCCGAAAGCCGATCGTGCTTGCTCCTAAACTCACCGTATGCAGCCGTTTCCGTGGCTAGGTTGATTCGCGAAAACCGCGATTCTACGCAGTTCCCCCTATTTCGACAACGCGAGGATGTGACGCTCAAATGCTCGATCGCCTTTTCGTGCGACCACTTCACTCCTATAATCCGCTCGCATGAGCGCTATCCATATCGCAGGACTGACTAAGTCTTACCGGGTTTACCAAAAGCCCGAAGGCTTGCGAGCCTCTCTGGTCGGCCTGTTCCACCGCGACTACCGAACGGTCGAGGCCGTCCGGGGCATCGATCTAAACGTCGACCAAGGGGAGTTCGTCGCCTTTCTCGGCCCCAACGGAGCCGGCAAGACCACGACCCTCAAGCTGCTCTCGGGCGTCATTACGCCCACCGACGGCCAAGCCACCGTGCTCGGCCATGTCCCGTGGCTGCGCGAGAACGCCTACCGCCGACGCTTCGCACTCGTGATGGGACAGAAGAATCAGCTCTGGTGGGACCTGCCGGCTCAAGAGTCTTTTCGACTCCATCAACAAATCTACCGCATTGCCCCCGACGCCTTCGACCGCACCCGTGACGAGTTGGTCGACATGCTCGGCGTGCAAAAGCTCTTGCAGCAGCCAGTGCGTGAGCTGTCGCTCGGCGAACGGATGAAGATGGAACTCATCGCCGCGCTGCTCCACTCCCCCGAGGTGCTGTTCCTGGACGAGCCCACGATCGGCCTGGACGTCGTCGCCCAACACAACATTCAAGGCTTTCTGCGACACTACCAACAGGAGCGACGCACGACGATCCTGCTCACCAGCCATTACATGAAAGACGTCGCCGCGCTCTGCCGCCGCGTCGTGATCATCGCCCACGGACAGATCATGTACGACGGCTCCCTCTCGGGCATCATCGACCGCTTTAGCTCGTACAAGGTCGTCACGCTGCAACTGGCCGACGACGGCCAGAGCGACGCCGAGCGGTCAGTCAACTTTGCCCGCTATGGCGAGGTCCTCGAACAACGCTCCCCCAAGCTCAAGCTGCGGGTCGAACGCCGCGACGTGGCCAATGTACTAGGGCAGATCCTTGCCGCGCACACGATCGACGACGTCAGTGTCGAAGACCCGCCGCTCGAAGAGGTCATCGCGGCCATGTTCGCCAGCGCTCCCAACAACTCCTAACCTGCTCTGCATGCCATGCCCACGACTTTCTCGCCAAATGAATTGCTCGATACGCCCAATGAGCCCGCGCTGCTCGAAGTCGTCAGCCGCGCCGTGGGCCCCGCAGGCAAGCTGCCGTTGACCGACGACATGCTGCTGCATTGGCCCAGCGGCGATTTGTTCGGCCTGACCCAAAACGCCGGCATGGGTTGGCCTCCGCAGGAGATGCTCGGCCCGCAGGTGCTCCTGTTGTCGACGCAAGGGGGCGTCCGCGCGCCCGATGGCAAACCCATCGCGCTCGGCTACCACACCGGTCACTGGGAGGTCGGCTTGCTCGTGCAGGCGGCGGCCGAAGTGATTAAGAAAGCCGGCGGTGTTCCATTCGCGGCTTACTGTAGCGATCCGTGCGACGGTCGCAGCCAAGGCACCACGGGCATGTTCGACAGCCTGCCGTATCGCAACGACGCCGCGACGATCTTTCGCCGCCTGATCCGCTCGTTGCCCACGCGACGCGGCGTGATCGGCGTCGCCACCTGCGACAAAGGTTTGCCGGCGATGATGATGGCCCTGGCCGCGACCCGCGATCTGCCGGTGATTTTAATTCCCGGCGGGGTCACGCTGCCGCCGATCGCTGGCGAAGACGCGGGCAAGGTGCAGTCGCTCGGCGCTCGCTTCGCCCAAGGCGAGGTCACACTCGACGAGGCGGCCGAGCTCAGTTGTCACGCCTGTGCTTCGCCCGGCGGAGGCTGCCAATTCCTCGGCACGGCCGCGACCAGTCAGGTGATTGCCGAGGCGCTCGGACTCACACTCCCGCACAGTGCGCTGGCCCCCAGCGGTCAGCCGATTTGGCTCGACATGGCCCGCCGCAGCGGCAAAGCCCTCTGGATGCAAATGATGCGCGGGCTCACCTCACGCGACATCCTCACCGAGGCCTCGCTGCACAATGCGATGGTCGTTCACGCGGCCTTTGGCGGCTCAACGAACCTACTGCTGCATATCCCCGCGATCGCCTTTGCCGCTGGCCTACAGCGTCCCACGGTCGACGATTGGACACGCATCACTCGACTCACTCCGCGCCTGGTCGACGCTCTCCCCAATGGACCCATCGGCCACCCGACTGTGCAGGTGTTTCTGGCCGGTGGCGTGCCCGAGGTCATGCTTCATCTGCGCGACTTGGGCCTGCTCAAACTCGACGCCCTAACGGCGAGCGGCGAGACGCTCGGCGCGATGCTCAACTGGTGGGCCCACTCGCCCCGCCGCGAACGGTTGCGCACGCTGCTCACCGAACGCGACGGCATCGATCCGCAGCACGTCATCATGTCGGCCGAGCAAGC
>CAZZBK010000146.1:0-14953 GCA_964652155.1 uncultured Planctomycetaceae bacterium
CCAGGCCCTGATGGTGACAGAAGGGATATTGCCATAGAATAAGCAGCATCATGGCACAGCGCGTTTACCTCGAAACAACGATCCCCAGCTACTTGACTGCATGGCCGAGCCGGGATCTCATTATGGTCGGCCACCAGCAACTGACCAAGGAATGGTGGCGGACGCGGCGAAGCGAATTTGAGCTTTGCATCTCGCAATTTGTTATTGATGAGGCTACCGCCGGCGATGCCGAAGCGGCCCAAGAACGCCTGGCAATCCTTGCTCCGCTTCCACTGCTAGATATCTCGGAAGCGGTCGTGGAACTCGCTTCAGCCATCCTTCAAACAGGAGTTATCCCGACCAAGGCTGCGCGTGATGCGGCCCATATTGCCGTCAGCGCTGTGCATGCCATCGATTTTCTGTTAACCTGGAATTGTGCCCATATCGCCAATGCACAGATCATCAAAAAGGTCGAGGCGATTTGCGCGCAGCATGGCTTTTCCTGCCCGGTGATTTGTACGCCAGAAGAACTCATGGGGAGTTAGCATGATTCGCGATCCGATCGTGGATGAAGTTCGAGCCATCCGCGAGGAACTAGCTGCCCGATTTGACTTCGACATTCGTAAGATTGTCGAGGACGCGCAGCGGCGGCAAGCAACTTCGCAATCCCGTGTCGTATCATTCCAAAGGCCGAACCAGACTCCGCTTCCAACCGAGGCCACTATTCCGATTTCTCCGGGTGCAAAGCCATTGGATACGGCCCCGGCGGCTAAGCTGTAGCGTTAGCGGCCATGGCGAAGCGGGAATCACAACTCGACAGGGCAGTAGACTACGCCCTGGCTGAGGCGGTCCGGGTCGGAGATCCGGCGAAGCTGCCGCCGGCCGTCCGCACCGTCCTGCTGGTACACGCCGCGCAGGGCATCATCGACAACGGCGGTCTGCAATACTTCTTTGAATCCGACTGGGCTAATCAGCCGCCGTACTCGATCTTTGTCAACGGATACCGGGCCATTGGGTCCGCGGCCGAGGCGGACGCCCTCGCCGCGGCCGTGCAACTGTTCCCGTTCGCCGAGCCGCACAAGCATCAACGTCGCCGTGACAAGTTCCTGGAACAATTCCACAAGGATGGTGGGCACCGGTCGGACAGCCCCTTCGAGCCCTACACCGACCAACCCTGCGGCACCCGGGAGGTTGTATATCCAACTGCTGCTGAGGACCAGCCCGCGTCGCGTCCAACTCTGCTACACTCTCGTCGTCGCCAGCGTATGGTGGCAGTCGTGGAGATCGAATCCATATCAGTTGACTTCTTGGACTTGGAATTGACCACCACGCATGAACTCGCACAGGTCACTGAAGTAGTACACTCCAGCAGACGGAGGGGCTGGAATCGCTCAAGGGAATTCAAAGCTCACCGGTACCCCGCCGACTAGTCGTAAAATTGACAACCTTTGAGCAAAACACCAGCCACCCTACCGCAGAGCCGGGTCAGATGTAATACATCGGCTCGTTCTGTCGCCGGGTGCGCTCGAGCAACTCGGCGAGCGTAATGCCACGCAGAAAATCGCGCTGCACCTGCATCACCCCGCGCCAGGTCTCGTGCAGCGCGCGGGCCGCCCGACTGTCGCGGCTCACGGTGCTGCTGGGAATGTCGTCGGGGCCCTCGATGACCTCCATCACCTCGCCGAGCGAGATGTCTTGGGGCGCTCGGGCGAGTTGGTAGCCGCCGGCCGCGCCGCGCGTGCTGTTGACGAGCCCTGCCCCTTTGAGTTGCAGCAGAATTTGCACCAGGAACCGGGCCGGGATGTCGTGCTCGTCGGCGATCTTGCGGATACGCACCGGCTCGCGGCTCGTGTAGCCAGCCGCCAACTCAATCATCGCGACGCAGGCGTATTCAGTTTTGGCGGACAGTCGCATCAGCGAAACACTCTCGGTGGCTCGGTGAGTGAGGGGGACCGTCCCCTGCGGTTGGGTTGGCGGCTCTTATTCGGACGTGTGCAGGCCGCATTCCTTTTTCGCCGAACCGCTCCAGCGACCGGCCCGCTCGTCCTCGCCAAACATCACCGCTCGCGTGCAAGGCCAGCAGCCGATGCTCGTGTAGCCCTGGTCGTGTAACGGGTTATACGGGATGTCGTGGTCGACGATCGCCTTCCAGATGTCTTTTTTCGTCCAGTTGGCCAAGGGGCTGATCTTGACCAGGTTGAACTTTTTGTCCCAACCGACGATCGGCACAATGGCCCGATCTTGGCTCTGGTCCCGACGGATGCCACTCATCCAGGCCTTAAAACCGACCACCGCCTGATTGAGCACCTGCACCTTGCGCTCGCGGCAGCAGCGGTCGGGATCGGTCTTGTAGACCGGCCCGTTGTTGAGCGCCTCGTACTGCTCGACGGTCGTGTCGGCGCTTTTCAGTTCCACCTCGAGTCCGTAGCGGCTCTTGATGCGCTCGCGCAGCTCGAGGGTCTCGCGAAACTGATAGCCCGTGTCGAGATTGAAGACATGGACCTTGGGGTTGAGCTCGGCCAGGTAGTGCATGATGACGCAGCCTTCGGGCCCAAAGGCGGTCGCCATCGTCAGGTAGGGAAAGTACTGCTCGATGGCCCAGGCGATGATCTCCTTGGGCGAGGCCGCTTCGAGCTGCTGGCTGGCCTCGGCCAGAAACTCAGCGTCGGTGCGGAAGGCCTTGAAGGGGATCACGTTCGGCTCGGCATCCGCAGGCAACGACGCCACGTCGGGCGTGTCGGCCACTCGGGGCAGCGCGGGGTTGGGTTGCGAAACGGCCATCGGGGCACGCCGGGCGGGAAGACTCATCGGCACGTCGCGGAGCGTAGGTCCGGCTCCAGTGGTTCAATCCTAGGAATGTTTGTCGTCTAAGTCAACAATGCACGATGGTCATTATCGGCCAAACCGGGTCAGGTTCTTCAGTTTGGGTCAACTTTGACAGCCCAAGCGGCACCTCCGTCCGCCTCGACAACTTCGTGCCCATGTACTTAAACGCTCTCGGCAAGGGGCTTTGTGATTTACGGCCGCAGGCCGGGAGGGTCCGCTGGCATCGTGGCTACCGGAGGTGTAAAACCACACGCTAACGTGATGTCTGACGATGGTTTTTTGGCGGGAGCGGATCATGTCCGATCAAGTCTATTTGGCGGTCGATCTCGGAGCGTCGGGGGGACGCGTGCTGGCCGGCCTGTTTGACGGCGACCGGCTCAGGCTCGAAGAGGTGCAACGATTCGATAACGGCGCGGTGAGCCTCGGAGGCAGCCTCTACTGGGACACCCCCGCGCTGTGGAGCAACATCTCCAGCGGGCTGCGCCAAGCCGGTTCAATCTACGCAACGCGCATCAAGAGCGTTGGCGTCGACACCTGGGGCGTCGATTTTGCCTTGCTCGGGCGACACGACACACTGCTCGGCAACCCGCACTCGTACCGCGACGCGCGCACGCAGGGGATGATGGAAGCGGCGATCGCCCAACTCGGCCGCGAGGCAATCTTCGCGCAGACCGGCTTGCAGTTCATGCCCTTCAACACGCTCTATCAACTGCTCGCGATGCGGCGGCATGACTCGCCGTTGCTCGATGTTGCCGAGTCGTTCTTGATGATCCCCGACCTGTTTCATTGGCTGCTCACCGGCGTCAAGGTGAACGAGGTCACAAACGCCACCACGACCCAGTTCTATAACCCCACGACAAAAACCTGGGCGAACGAATTGCTGGCGCAACTCAACTTACCGCGCGGCATCCTGGGGCAACTCGTCGAGCCGGGCACGAACCTCGGCGCGCTGCGGAGCGACGTGAGCCGGGATCTCGGCCTGTCAGGCGTCGAGGTGGTAGTGCCGGGGACGCATGACACGGCGAGCGCCGTCGTGGCGGTGCCTGCGGCCTCGGCGCCCCTCGCGCGCCCCGACTGGTGTTACATCAGTTCCGGCACATGGTCGCTCATGGGGGTCGAGAGCCCGCATGCTGTCATCAACGAGAAATGCCGCGCCTGGAATTTCACCAACGAAGGAGGCGTCGGCGGCACGACACGGTTGCTTAAAAACATCACCGGCCTGTGGCTGGTCCAAGAGTGCCGCCGCGTGTGGAACCAAGCGGGCAAAGAGTACCGCTGGGACGCACTCAACCGGCTCTCGGCCGAAGCGTCCCCGCTCCGCTCGCTGATCGATCCCGACCACGCCTCGTTCCAGGCCCCAGGGGACATGCCCGAGGCGATTCGAGCCTACTGTCGGCAGACGTCACAGAGCGTGCCGGCCGACGATGGCGCGGTGATTCGCTGTGCGATTGAGAGCTTGGCGCTCAAGTATCGTTATGTGTTGACGGCGCTCGAGGACTTGGTGGGAGGCCGCATTGAGACGATCCACATTGTTGGCGGCGGCACACAGAATCGTCAGCTCAATCAGGCCACCGCCGACGCTTGTCAGCGGCGCGTCGTGGCAGGTCCGATCGAGGCCACTGCGATTGGCAATGTCGCGATGCAAGCCATCGCGGCCGGCGCGATTGGCTCGGTGGCCCAAGTGCGGCAAGTGATTCGCGACAGCTTTCCGGTCGAGGAGTACGAACCGCAGCACGCCGAAGCCTGGAACGAGGCTTATGGAAGATTTCAGGCGTTGCTGGCCAAGCCGTAGTCGAGACGTGAAGAGTGGCCTACAACCGCACGACCGAGGCCCCTTCGACCAGCGTGGGCTCCAGGCCGATATCAACATGCGGCTGCGCGGGGTGCAAGATGCGCTTGCACAGTTGATCGACCGCGCGGCAGCCGATCTGGTGCGCGTGGACATCGATCGTGGTCAGCGCCGGATAAACGCCCATCAGCAGCGGCCGTTCGTTGTTGCACGAGATCAGGCTGATGTCGCGCCCCGGTTGCAAATCGCGGGCAGCTAGAGCCCGTGCAACCTGCACGCCCACGCTGTCGACCGGCGTGAAAATGGCCGTCGGCCGAGGGCGTTCTTTGAGCAGCGCGTCGACCAGTCCTTGCACGCGCTCGATTTGTTCGATGGCGGGCGAAGGGAAGCCCCAGCGGCGCTCGTCCCCCAGGTAGCAGTCGACCGTCGCGCCGGCTTGCTGCGCCGAGAAAGTGAAGCTGGACTGACGACGCATGAAGGTGGCCTGTGTTGGCTTGGGGCTAATAAAGGCGAGGCGGCGATGACCACGCTCGAGCAGATGCTCGGCGGCGAGTTGACCCACGAGTTGGTCATTCACCTGCACGACGTCGCCGCGACACCCGCGCGGACGCCCCAACACCCACACGGCCGGCAACGACTCAAGTGCGCGCATCAATGCCGGATCAGCTTGTGCTGAGAGATTCCCTTGCAAAGCCCCTTTGAGAATGACGCCGTCGATGCGCTTGCGTCGCAAGACTTCGGGCACATGATCGATGCGCGGCAGGTCGGCCACCAAGAATTGGGCCCGAGCCGTCTCCAGGGCCTGTTCGACTCCGTGGATCGCCGTGGCCACCACCGGAAGCGAGGCCAGCGAACGATCCAAGCCGAGCATCAATAGCAAGACGTTCTTGCCTGCGAGCGGATTGAGCGCCGACATGCTCGCTTTGCGTTGCCGCGGCGCGTAGTTCAAGACCTCGATGGCCTGCCGCACTCGATGCACGATTTCCGCATCGACCGCCGGATGACGATTCAACACGCGGCTCACGGTCCCCGCCGAGACTTTGGCCCGTCGAGCAACATCGAGGATGGTGGCGGTGGACATCGGTGAAGGTCGACGAAGGGAAAGGACTCGGTCCAGTATGAATATTCACCCCGGGTGCGTCAATCCAATTGGGCACGGTGCCGGATCGGTCGTTGGAGGCCCGCGGAGCCGAATTGGCTAAACCCACAATGCGGGGTACAATAACGCTCTAAGCCCCGGTAGCTCAATTGGATAGAGCTACAGCCTTCTAAGGTAAGTCGAGCGCATTTTTCTAACTTGCGAAAATGCGATAAAACGCTCGTATTTACGTGCTTTTCGCAATCGCTCGCGTTGGTGTCTGAAATGGCAAAAATGGGCGTTGAAGGGTAAAAAGAGTATCGCGATACTCCTCATTGCTTGGGCGGGATTTTTCATGGGCGATCGGCAAAATCTTAATCACGCCGTGTCCGGTTTTGCGTCGCGATGATATTTGCCGGGGTGTGGTGCGCATTACGGGGCCCAGCTGCGGCCGTATCCAGTGGCCAACGGGTCCCTTTTTCGACTTTTTTTGACACCTCGCGCACCTCCGCGCTATGGCCTCAACTCATTTTGTTTGGGCGGGCTTTTTGCTCGCCCTATCCCAGCGCATAAAAAAGCCACGTAGGAGGGGCAGTATCCTACGTGGCTCGCATGTCAGGGCGTCCCCCGGCAGGTGTTATCATCGTCAGGCCGATGGCCTCAACAAACCATATTCCGGCCGACTGTCAGCGTTGTAATCTCATCGCGGTTTCGATGGCTTATCGTCAATCCAATTTGGCCGAATTTGTGGCAAGTCCCCCTTGGGCAAGCCTTCCAGCACGTCGGGCGAGACCTTGCCAGACCAAAATATGACGAGCACGCGCCCGGTGGGCTCGCCCCCGACGTCGGCCACGGTTTCGGTGTCTTTGAAGTCGGAGAGGTACCACCATACTTCACTAGCTCGCAGCTTCACGATTGCCGGTCTGCCAACGAAGACGAATAGCAGCGTGTTCTCGCCCCAACGAATGGCACACTCATAGCCAACCTTGCGCCAGAATGTCGGATATTGCGATTGGATCGCCCGCAATTCCATTTCGGCCATTATGGTCGACCACTCCTCCCAACTCTTGGGCGTATCGTCCTCGGCCTCCGCGGGCTTGCTGACCGATGTTGTCGGGATCGCCACGCAGGTCGTCACGGCTTGCAACAGCTCGCGTCGAGTAAGTTGATTCACGTTCAGATAGTCCTTGGTCTTGGGTTATGAGTGAATTCTGCCGGCCTTGGTACGATAAATCTGGCCGGCAATCAGGCCGCCCGGTCGAGAGATGGTCAACTCGACGGCCACGGCCCACAATTGCAGATCGCTTGAAAGTGCAAACGTGTTGAGGCGCTCGAGTACTTCCCTTGCTTCCGCTCGGCCGAGTATGGCCCCCGTTTCTGATTCGACGGCGCGAAACCGCCGCGGTGTGGTGCGCCAGTTATGCGGCTTGCCGCACAGCAGCCGGACTACCCAAAGAACGTACTCGCGTGGCCATGTGGCCGGCGATGAACGGCGATGCGTGGTTGCGTTCATGCTGGGTCCCTTTCGGGTGCCACATGGCCAGCCATGCCGTACAACGCGGCCTCGTATTGCTGAGCGACGTGAATTCCCCTGCGCTCGGTTGCTCGCCTGATAACGGCCTTGATTGTGCCGGGGACCAGGTCGGCGACAACTGCCCGTCGGCCAAGATACCCTCCTACCGCGGCAATTGCCCAGCGGTGGTGTCGTATGATCCAACGCGAACGGCCGGATAACATTTGATCCCGCCGGAGAAAGTCATTCTCAAAAAACTCTCGGAGATCCCGCGGCGGGTTTGCAATCGCACGGCCTGATATCGACCAGCGCGTCAAAAAGAGAGCGACCACGAATTGTAAAATCGATCGACGGTTCATGCGGCACCCCCTTGTTGAATCACTGCGGGAATTTCGGGCAGCAATTGGCTAGCAGATTTGCGAACCGCGATCGTCGGGTCGATGTACGATCGTTCGGTCGTTCTCCGATGAGTGTGCGCCATCGCCTCCGTTGCATTGCCCCCTGCGGCTTCAACGAAACTCGCGAACGAGCGCCGAAGGGCCTGCGTCTTGAATTGTCGTGACACGGGGAGTCCAGCCCGTTTAAGAATGGCGGCGTACCGGTTGTAGAACGTGCCAACTGACCAATCAGCCGGGAAGACAAGTTTTCCCGTGCTGCGGTTTCGCAATTCCCGAAGGCGCTCGATCATTGGCTTACGGAGTTGGTAGCTCATGCCCTGGTTCGACCTTTGCGAACTCCGGCGGGCACACGAACCCAACCAGAATTCAAGTCAACCCAATCCCAGCGCATGGCACGAAGTGCGCCAGCCCTTTCCCCAGTCTCGAAACCGAGTCGCAAGAAAGATTCCCACCAGAGCCCCGCGGGAATGTCGCAAATCAATCCGGACTCGGCGCCGGCCGCTCCAAACAACTCGCCGAGCTGCGCGACGGTGAGCGCTTGTGGTGGATCATTGGGAACGGCGATCAGTTGAACGTCCAAGAATTCTGGAATGAATCGCTTTTTGGCGGCGAAGTTTGCAACCGCAAGCAGTTGGGAACGATCCTTGGCAACCGTATGGGGTGAAATTTCCGCTTGGGAAATTCGCCATTGAAGATACCGCGAGACCGTGTCGTCATTCAGATCTTGAAGCAAAGCCTTGCGTCCCAAGAATCGATCGAAGTGGGTAAACGTCACCTTGTAAAGTCGAAGGGTATTTTCAGACTTTCCCACCAGCTTTCGAGGCGTGTAGGTTTCCGCGAAAAAATGCTCGAGGGTTTCTTGCGTTTGGTTTTTCATGACCGGACCCCAAAAGTTGAAGTGATTGCCGAGAGACAAGTTGCGACGGATTTGCACGGTGGCCGGGTTTCGACCAACCATCGCAAAAACTCAACGAGGCCACGAACATAGGTGCGCCGTACTTCCGTTCGACTGATATTCAGGCCGGAGTAATAATCAACCAGTCGCGGCGCTGCCAAATCCGCCATCGCTTCCATTCCAAGGCTTACGAAGGGTTCCTCGACACGAATAGCGCGCGGAGATATTTTCTCGAATTCGCGAACTGCCTTAATCAGTGAATGCCCCTCTGCACCGGATAAATTCCGATTTCGTGGCACCATCGGCCCCAAGCTGGGAACGTCGAGGGCGGGCGGAAGCGTCATGGCGTCAAGATCGGCCATGCAAGATCGTGCTTGGGCTTGGAGTATTTCCGCGCTATGCCTCAGGGTCTTCAACCCACCTTTTAAGCCAGCCGCCGTGGCCATCTTGGTGAAATGCGAGGCCATGCGATCATGTCCGCAGATTTCATTGAGGACCAACGACCGGCCAGGCGTCTGAAGGCGGTAAAGAACGTTGAGTGTTGATTCTCGAATGTAGGCAATTCGCTCTCGTCCATTATTTTTGTCGCGTGACAGCAACCGACCGTTTTTGCCGACGTCCGACCATTTGAGTGAGAATAGAGCCGACACTGGCCAGCGTGTTTCATACACCAGCAAGATCAGGGCTAAAAAAAATACCGAACGAGGAAGCCGCGAATGAAGAAAGACGCGCGGCTGGCTTGCTGCGACGCTCAACAGGCGGTTGATGTCTTCAACGGTCCAGACCTCGCGCCGGAAGAATTCGCCAAGAGGTTTCGGGGGCGATTCGAGAGCGGTCGCCATAACAATCCCTTTCCGGCACCGAACGACAATCGCCGGCGAGGGATGCAACCCGATGCGCATAAAAAGACCGCGAGCCCGATAACTCCCCCCTGGCGTCTTGTAAAACGCCCCTTGGCCCTTGCTCCCCGCCTACGCGGATCAGCGCTTGGGTACCAATGAGAAGCTACCGGGCTCGCGGCCTGATGTTGATTAAGCATCGAATTGTCTCTACAAGTGCCCTTGCGGGCTTTAGGGACTGTCATCTTGGCATCGATGCGAATCTCTGTCAAACGCTTTAGAAAATAAGTCTCATTGTCAAATAGAGTCTTGGCATTGCGAAGCGATCGCGACTCTATGAAATTCGGAGTCAATCTTTGTGACACAAAATGGCGGCCCCGGGCGCAATGAGCAAACCCGGGGCCGCCAGACACACGGTACCGTCCGGCCAAGAACGGCACCTCACGAAAGTTTCAAAACGCCAGGTCGATCAACTCTTGTTGGCTGGTTGCGATTTTTGCTGCGGGCAGATCGTAAACAACCTGCACAACAAATTCATCGCCGTAACGCTCGCTCTTCCCGGACACTGCGCCAAATTGGAGCGAGACAACGTCCGCCATCACGCCCTCAACTACTTTTTTCGTAATCGATTGAAAGGCGATCGGGCCCTCTCCATAGAGGCAGTCAAAGCTACTGATGAGCGCAGAGGGCGACGGTTCACAAATACTCTTGGCCCAACGCCGGGCTTTGACGGTCAACCAAATCTGCCCCCACTTACTGAACCGATCAATCGGATCGGGGCGGCCTAGGCCGGCAGCAACTGCAGCAGCAAAGCGACCCTTGGGATGTGGATCGTTAAGAACCTTCAGAACCGCTGCATTTTCCGGGCAGGGATACCGTAGAACCGTCGGGCGATCGCGCGGCAATATGCCCCCGAGTTGCCGAATGATTTTGTCATTGGGAACGGCGTCCGGCTTCATTGCCTCTAGCAAAGCGAGCGTGAAGCCACGACTGAGCGCCTCATAGGGGATTGAACCGAACCAGCTTGGATCAGTGATCGAGATATCCGGAGTGATGAAGTCCGCGGGAATTGCAGCGGCGAACTTTTGCAGCGCAGCATCGGTAACAACCCAAGGCGCACCTGGCTTGACTCGCGACGCCGGCAACCAGCCGCGCCCGATAGCGCGGAGAGCAAAGACCGGATGAACGTTAAGCTGTTTGGCGACCTCGAAGGAAGTCAGCGTTGCATTGGTCACAGCGGGCATAGAAAACTCCTGGCTGGGTGTGTTGATGTCGATCTCTCACGCGATGTTATCGAAGCAAACAGTATTTGCGCTGGGTCTTGTTAACTAATTAGTGCGCATTCTTTTTCGCCGGCGCGAAGGCACAATCTCATTAGGAACGGCGCGCTTGTTGTTTTCGGGTTTGAATCCACACTCGACACAGCGCACATAGCGAACGTGATGGTTCCCCCGACGGGGCGATGAATAAGGTCGGATTTTGCCGTTGCATTTTGGGCATATTTCAGACGGCCCGATCATTGCTTCAAAAAGAATCCCGCGCGCCTCGGTCAAACAAATCCCGTATTTGTTGCAAAGCTTGATTTCAAGTTCCGGCAACATCAAAGAGGCGTCAGCCACAGCCGACTTTCGATCGAATTCAGCGTGAGAATCGTTCAGAATGCTCGAATAATCGCTCATAATTCACCAAATATGAAAGATGCGCAGACTGTGTGTATCAACCCTTGCGCGAAGTCGGGCAAGGCGTCGAAAAAAGTTGAAAAAGGGACCCGTTGAGGCCTCAGGGCCGTGTGGTCTGACCATGTACCAGCTTAACCGAAGTCCTTATAGCGATAGGCGTTTACGAATTTTGTGAATTGCGACTGCCAATTAACCTCAACGCACCCCGTCGCCCCGCTGCGATTCTTGGCGATGATGATTTCGGCTTTGCCGCGCACGTCGGGATCGAGCGGGCGATAGTATTCCTCGCGATGGACGAACAGCACGGCGTCGGCGTCTTGCTCGATCGATCCCGATTCACGTAAGTGGCCGAGCCTTGGCCGATGGTCGCCACCTTTTTCGGTCTCGCGGTTCAACTGTGCGAGCAGCACGACGGGAATTTGCAACTCCCGGGCAAGTTGTTTCATGCGGCGGGTTATCTTGCTCACTTGCTCGTGGCGCGGGTCTTTGGGGTTCTCGGGTGACACCAAGCCAAGATAATCAACGACGAGCAGATTGAGCCCATGTTTGCGCCTCAGTCGCTGGGCTTTGGCCACGATGTCATACGCGGTGATTGTGGTCGGTGCATCGGTCCACAACGGCAACTGAGCAACCTTGGCGGCGCTGGTATCGTAGTCGTGGCGCTCGCAGTCGAGCAACTTGCCATCGCGAATATGGGAGCCGTCAACGCCAGACCGAGCCGAAATGGTGCGCTCGACCAACTCGCGGGCGCTCATTTCGAGACTAACGAACAATGTCGGTTTTCCGTTCGAGGCAGCGTGGTCAGCAATGCCAAGCGCCAAGGCGGTTTTGCCCATGCTGGGGCGTGCCGCGATGATGGCCAACTCTCCGGAGCGTAGGCCGCCCAAGGTGCGGTCAAGATCGCTCAGGCCAGTCGTCAACGCTGGGGGCTCATCACCTCGGGCGCGACGGTCCAGGGCCTCGACGGCTTGCATGACAGCCGCTTCGGCGGTGAGCGGTTCGTCCCTCGTGGTAATGTCGATGCCGTTCACGAGTTGATCGGCTTTCGCGTGAAGATCGTCGAGCGGCGTTTGCTGATCGTAGGCGCCGCGCAGGATTTCCGCGCTCGCTTGGATCATCGCGCGGCGTTGTGCGTGGCCGCGAACAATCTCAGCGTAGTAAACCGCATTGGCGGCCGATGGCACGCTATTGGCAACCTCGATCAGATATTCAACACCCCCGATCGAGTCGAGGTCGCCAGCCTTGCGCAGACGGTCGAGTAGCAGCGTCGTGTCGAGGCGAGTGCCTTCGTTGTGGATCGCCGCGATATGCCGGAACAAAACCTGATGCGCGAATACGTAAAAATCGCTGCTCGACCGTAGGCCCCCTTGCACGTCGTCGAAAACGTCAGGATTGATGAGCATTGAACCGAGAACGCCCATTTCCGCCTCGACGCTATGCGGCGGTACGCGCTCGAGCATGTCGCTTGAGTTGCTCATCGGATGGCCCTCCGGCGGTCATTGCCGCTCAACTCGACAACCGTTCCGCAGAGCAACCGCCCGGCAATTCGATCGTCGTACAATTCGGCGAGTCTCGACGGTGTGACGTTCGAGAGGTAGACCGCAACGCGGCCAGCTTGTTGCTCACGAGCGTCTGCAAATCGCTTGACCGTCGAGTAAGCCAAGTCGCCAACGCGCTCACGGGCCCCAAGCTCGTCGAGGATGGCAAGCGCCTTGCCTCCGATGTAGTCGAACTCGGCTTGAGTCTCAGAGGGCTCGTGACTCATCGTGAAGTCAGCCAGGCCGTCGGCTGACCAGTAGCAAGCCGTTTCGCATACGTCGGCGAGCGCCAGCGCCGCGCAGGTTTTGCCGGAGCCGGTGGGACCGAAGACGAACAGCGGCCAATGCAGGTGACCAGCCGACAGGCCGTCGAGCGTTTCGAGGAACTCGGGCTTGACCAGCCGCAGCGAGCGCTCGAGGTTTGGCAGCAATCGCCGACGCTCAGGAACCAGCCGGAGCGCCCGTGCGAATGATGGGCACGTCGGACCAGTCGCGCTCTCGGACGCGAGCCGGAGAAGCGACAGGGGACTTTGTGGGGCTTCCATGCGTGGGGGTCTTTCGTAGTTTCAAGTCGAGGTCATCAAACTTTTCACGAAGCTTGGCCGGTGACAGGATGTTTCTTTGCCAGAACGGGTCAGCGTGGGCGCGGTCGAACAGGTCGCGCAGGTCTTCGAGGGTGCGCCCGTCGGTCTCACAGGCGAGCCGCAAGTCGTTTGCCCAGCGGTCGAGGTCCGGAGCCTTGCGGCTTGGTTGTAGGGCATGGACCTTGCCCCAAATGTGCTCAGCCAGGCCCCGGTCATCAGGTCCGAAACACAGCGCCGGACGAGAGAGTGTATTCTTCTCTTTGGTTTTTGGTTCTTGTATGTGACGGTTGCTTGACGGTTGCTTGACGCTTGGGTGACGGTTGCTTGACGGAGCCTCGTTAGTGTCGTGTGTGTAAAGTTCAGACTCGCATATCGTTACGATTGAAAAATGGGTGACGGACTCGATTTTTATACGCCCGAGCGATTGCAACCGATTCATGCGGTCTTGTACGGACGCAGGCGGCATATGCAAGGCCTCTGACGCGGCGTGTCGCCCGAATACAAGTTGCCCCGGCTGAACGTTTACGGTCGTCGTGCCGCGCCCCGTACTGAGCGACACAGCCTCGGGACGGTGAGCGGCACGCAAGAGGCACCAAGACCAGACTTTCCACAGATTCGGGTCTGCGAACACGTCGGCGTGTAGTGACTCGCGATAAAACCTAGCGTACCCGCTCATGCTTTGCTCCTTCGAGCATGCGGAATACATCGTTCGCGGGCGAGTTGCCATAGCGCCGGCCGTCGTGGGTACTTCAACTGCGCGAGCAGTTTGTGATAATTAAAAATCGCACCGAGTTGTTCGATCAACGCCCCGGGCTGTTCGGCGCCGGGGCGTACTGGTCGCGCATCGCGCGCCGGATAGGTGCTTCCGTTCATTAGTCTGGTATTCCGTTAGAGGCCATGATTCACTGCCGACGATGCTCGAGCGGCGCACCGTTATCAGGCGATGTTGGGCCCGCGGCCCTTAATGGCCTCTAACGACTCAGGGCGATGGCAATCACATTGCCAGCCGGTAGGTTGATGGGTATCATTGGATTGCTTTTTGAAACGAGAGCACAGCAAGCCGGACCGTCAAGCGCTGATGGGACGGCTTGCTGTGTTTGTGGGGCTAGAAAAACTGAATCACGTGCTTTGGTTTCGGGTGGCGACGCCTACGCGCCGGGGCCGCTGGGGCCGCGGTGCGGCTCTCTAAGAATGCCTCCAGGTCATCGGGGCGAATTCGCCAGCGAGGCCGACCGCTGACACGCTCGGCGATATTAACGGCCCGCAGCTCGCCGGTTGCGATCCATGTTCGGACCTTTTCCGCGTCGATCCCAATTTGCTGGGCCACCTCAGGGGGCGTGAGCATTGCGCTAGGCATGGGCCACCTCATTCGGCATGGGGATCCAGCCGCGAGCGCGTAGGGCGTCGATGATTTGAGGAATCATCGTGGCTGGTATCGCCCGCTTGCCGGCGAACCGGTCGGGCTCGGGAATGTCGCCGAGTGTGAAAAGTCGGCGGACCTGATGAATTGGAACTCCGCAGAGGTCAGCAGCCTCTTGGGTGCTCAATAATGCTCGCATGCGCCACCTCAGTCAGATTGACAAAATCTGCTGATATGTTTGCGAGGAATTTCAACAGCGAAAGATGCACGGGAATTGAATCAGTATTTTCTCAGAACGGTCAGACTCTAAATCGTTATCCAATAGTCGCTAGCGTCTAGCCTGACAAAATCCAAGGATGATTTATCTCAGGGTTTTATCAGCCTCGATTTGCTCGCTCGTTTCTAAGGCTGGTTTAACCGTCGTGAAATTCTCCGCGCTTGATACACCTGTTGGGCGGTAATCCTATTGCGTGGG
>CAZZBK010000147.1:0-14873 GCA_964652155.1 uncultured Planctomycetaceae bacterium
ATCACTTCTCTCTCATCACTTCGCACTGCCATCGGTCTTCCAGGGCAAGCGGATGAGCGCGGGCTTGGCGGGGGTCGTGGACGGTGCGGGAAGCTGTGCGGTCGAAGGGGCGCTCGGTGAGAACGGAGCACTGCCGGGCAAGGCGAGCGGCTCGATTTGAATGTTGTCGACCCAGGCCTGGCCCAGGCCGGTGAGCGCGATCGTCACGCTGATCGGGCCGCCGCGCGTGGCGACGCGATGCAACACGAACGGCCGCCAACTCGTGGTGCGACCAATCCGCTCGGCGAGCGCCTCGCCCCCGATCGAGTCGAGCACCAGCACTCCTTCGACGCTGCCGACGATGCTCTGCGGCACGTTCACCCAGCCACTAATGCGCACGAGTTGCCCCGGCTGCACACTCACGGCCGGGGAGGTGATCCAGACCGGCGGCGACTCGACGAGCGTGCTCGCGGCTTGGGCCGGATCGGTGGCGCGGGCCGACAGTCGCAGGCTGGTCCGGCCGTCGCGGCGGTCACGCACCTCGGGCGAGAGATCGGCCAGGGCCGTGATGCCTTCGTGCGGGTGGACAAAATTCTGCCAGCCGGCGCGGAGCATGGCGTCGAGATTCTCGAAGTTCCCTTCACTCAGCACGTTTTGGGCCCATTGAGCGCTGGCGATTTGCTGGTTGAAGACCCAAGCCTCGCTCAGTGTGACAAACGAGGTGAGCAAAGGGGTGCCGACGGGAGTGGTCACGCCTTTGGTCGCGGCGTCCCAATGCGCGCGTTGCCAGACACGCAGCGGCCGCAAGGCGCGGCAGGCGTTCAAGTAAGCCGTGTCGTATTCGCGGGCGCGGAGCCGCTCGTCGGCGCGGGCCAGGTCGTCACGCGCGGCGGTCATCCAACGGCCGACCTGGCTTTGTTGACGTCCTTGGGCGGCGAGTTGGCTGTCGACTTCGGTCGTGCGTTCGAATTCGAGCTGCGCCAACTCGCGTTGCAACAGAGCGAGACGCGGCCCGCGCTCGGTCAAGCGGCGCATCAGCCCACTGACCACGACGGGATCTTGCGTGAGCAGCAGCAGCGAGGTCTGGCCGTACTCTTCGAGCGTGGCGCGGACGCCGCCGGTGACGCGCGTGTGTCGCACGGGGGCCAAGCCGCCGGCGCTGAAGCGGTACACGTCGCTGGTTTCGATCGTGCCGGGCACGACGACCGCGCCGGTCGACACGGCCATCTGGCCGCTGACATACTGCGCGCCCACCCCTTGCCACAGGGGCATGACGAGTCGGGCGCGATCGGTTTGCAGCAGTGCGCCGCGGACGTCGGGCAGTTCGGCGAGCACGGGCCCCGACAGGGCCTGCGCCGGAGTACGTTGCAAGGCCAAGGCGGGGTTCGGCGCTTGCGTGATGGGGAGGGTCGTGACGAGGCTGCCGCTCGCGCCCCACGGCTCGAGCCAATCGAGTTCCATGTTGAGCAGTTCCAGGCCGAGAGCCCGATAGCGCGTGGCCGGGTCCTGGGCGTCGAGCCGCGAATGCGAGGCGAAGAACAAGCCGCGCACGCCCGAGGCGATTGCCGAATACGTCAGGGCCCGAACCTGATCGATCGACACGACGCTGGCCGCGGCGCGGCCTTGTGACAAGGCCGCGCACTGTTCGATCAACTCAGGGGCGGGCTGGGTTTGAATGACGGTCCAGATGGGGGTGCCCGGTCGCGCGAGCCGCGGCCGCTCGCGCAGCCAGGTGCCGTAATCGTTGAGCTCGAAGCTGGTACACAACGGTTGGCGGCTGAGCACGAGCACGTCGACGTAGCGCGAGTACGCGCGCAGATCGGTCTCGCACTCGCACAGCAGCGGTCGACGCAGCGTGCGATTCGAGCGCCGCACGGCATCGGTCCAGCGTTTGGTCGTTTCGAGTTCCTGACCGGTGAGCCGCGAGCCAAAATCCCAGGCCAGCACGCTGCTCCAGGCCGCGCCCAACTCGGGCAACGGCTCAGGCAACCGCTGCGGGTCGTCGAGCCCCGCGGGCTTGGGGGGCGGGCAGACGACCCACATCCGCCGCTCGTTGGCCTCGGCGAGCAACTCGGCGCTGGGCGTAGACCGAAGCCGCACGCCGTTGAACCCGAGCTGCTGGAGCAGCGACAGGGGTTCGCCCTGATGATCGATGATCCGCGGCAGAGTTGGTCGTCCGTCGGCGATGAGCACCGAGCCGTTCAACTCGGCCGCGCGGATATTGAGCGGTTCGGCCACGGTCGTGGGCGTGCCGGGCAAAGCCGGGAGGGTGGTGGTGCCGCTCGTGAGCACGATGTTCGGATTGACGAAGCCGGGCAACTCGAGGTCATCGATCGCGATGCCGATGCGTCCGCCGCCCGGGTACACGTTGAGTTGCAGTCGGTCGACATAGGCTTCCGATTCGTCGACGTCGGCGCGCCACTGGGCGCGCAAGGCGCGGGCCTGCCGTTTGACCGCCAAGGGCAGCCCCTCGACGCGCAAGGGCTCCCAAGTGCCGACGCGCGTGCATTGCGTGCCCGGCACGAGCAGCACGCCCATCTGACCGGTCTGCGGATGGCGCGCGCGGGGCAACACCACACGCGCGAACAACTGCGGACTCGCTCGATCGGCGCGGACCCAAACGCTGGGGACAAACTCGGCAATAACGGCGGCCTGGCCGATGTCGTAGTTCAAGTACAGATGCGTGCCGCCGGCAGACGTATGGAGCTGCACGTACTCGCAGACCTGTCCGCTGTGGGGGGCGCGCGGGGTCCGTTCGTGGACCTCGAGGCGGTAGTTGACATCGGCTTCGCCCGGCCGCCAGGCGACCTGCGGCGACTCGAAGCCATCGCGCAACGGCCCCTGCGCCGTGGAAGCGCTCGCGAAGAGCCCGAGCAGTCCGAGCGCCATCACCCAGGGCCGCAGAGTTTGCGCCACACGCAACACGCCTTGGAATCCTTTCCATCCCCACGGGCGAGTGCGCGCTCGCGGGGCATTTTTGCGTTGCCCAAAGGCCACATCCGTTGCGGCCCATTGGGATCGACGTAAGCCAAGATCATATCACGCTTTGCGAGTAAGCCCCAACAGCACTTGTCGCAGAAATACCTCATCGCCCGAAACGGCACGATAGCAAGGCAATGAAGCTAACTATTGAATTGCGAACCACTTGCGATTTGCTGCGTAAAAAACGTTGCATCGCGGCACAGCGACTGCTCTAACCAAATACAACAACCACCATCAGGCCACCTTGGGAGACCACAACGATGAATGCCGCCAGCGATTCGGTCAAAATGCCCGTCGAAGAGTTGCCGCAGGACCTGATCGACCTGCTTTCGGCTGTTGCGGAACTGCCCGTTGAGGTTCGTCCCCGGCTGGAGGTGCTGCTGACTCGGGTCGTCGACAGCACAAAGCGTCGCCGCAAGATCATGAATCTGGTGCAAGACGCGCTGAGTCAGTTGCGGCTCGACATGAAATACCTGCTGTTCGATCTGGAAGCCACCCGCCGCGAGCGGGACGAGTACCGCCGCCAGATCGAAGAGTTGCAGTAAGCGGCCGCCGCGTTGTGGCCCCACTTACCATCGCTATCCCCTGGGGCGTGAAGGACTTGAGCCTTCGCGCCCCAGTTCTGTTTTGGCCTGGTGTCGATCGTAAAACTGAAATGCGAGGGGGACCGTCCCCGTCGGTTTTAGGTCGGCTCTTGTGTGAGCGTCAGCGTTGTGGGTGGCTGGCGGTTTGCGAAGCACACCCCGGCGAGCGACATGCGACACCGCCTCGAAGTGAGCCGGGGTTTGCAGACGCAAACCGCCAGCCACCCGCCGCTGAATGATGCCCTGATGCCAGATCCTACGATTGACCAACTTTGAAGACGCTCACACTCGGCTCTAAATCGCGTGTGAATTATCTCGACTATTTTGACAAAAGGGGGGTAAACTAAAACCTTCGCCCGTGAGTGGTTCCGCTCAGGCGGTTCTCGTGAGCAAGGAGTGTTTTCATGCGTCGCGTGGCTAGGTCTGCTTGGTGCCGTGTTGGTGTGACCCCGCCGCGCCGTGCTCGACGGCTGTGGATTGAACAACTCGAGCAGCGGCTCGCGCTCGCCGCCAGTCCGCTCACGACGCTACTGCCGAGCGTGTCAGCGGCCGCGAACAAGACTGCCGTGGTGGCCACGAACGCCGCGCCGACCGTGTATCGCGCGGCCGCCATCTCCACCGGAGCGATGGTCGGCGCGACGTCGGCGTTGTCGGTGCTCGGCACGGATGACGGCGGCGCGGTCAATCTCAAATACACCTGGTCGACCACCGCCGCGCCCGAGGGCGCAGCGCCGCTGGCTTTCTCGGTCAATGGCACGAACGCGGCCAGGACGACCAAGGTTAAGTTTGCCACCCCCGGCGCGTACACCTTCGTGGTGACGATCGCCGATGCGCTGGGCAAGTCGGTCACGAGCAGCGTGAGCGCCAACGTGCAGCCTCCGCCCAACGCCGCGCCGAAAGTGGCGAAGGTGGCCAGTGTCGCCTCGAATCTGATTTCCGGCACCAGCACGAATGTCTCGGTGCTCGGCACCGACGACGGCGGCGAGGCGAATCTCACGTACGCCTGGAGCCCCGCCACGTTGCCGGCTGGCGCGGCCCCCCCCACGTTCGCCGCCAACAACAGCAACGCCGCCAAGAATACGAGCGTCACCTTCAGCAGCGCCGGCACCTACGTGCTGCAAGCCACGATCACCGACGCCGGCAATCGGTCGGTCATCAGCCGCGTGACCATCACGGTCAAACCGACGCTCACGCGCATTCAGGTCACCCCCGCCTCGACCACCGTGGCGACCGGCACCTCGCTGCAATTCTCGGCCCAGGCGTTCGATCAATTCAACAAAGTGATCACCGCACAAAAGACGTTTGCGTGGTCGACCGACCTGGGAACCATTTCCAACAAAGGGCTGTTCAAGGCTCCGAGCAGCGCGGGCTCGGCGACCGTAAAAGCCACGCTGAGTCTCATCAGCGGTTCCTCCACGGTCAATGTCACTGGCGCCACGCCGGCCCCGATCAGCAACGGCACGCTCAGTTCGCTCGTGCAAACGCTTTACGCCGATGGGTCAGTCGGCCGCCAGGACATGCTGCAAGTGTTCGCCGCGGCCGGTGTTGATGGCGTGGTCGATGCCACCGAGCTGGGCGAATTGCGGACCATCGTCAGCAGCGCGACCACGCTCGGCATGCCCAACGCGGTGCAAGTGCTCGCCGGAGATGTCGTCAACGGCAATGTCGCCAACGCGCGCTATCAAGGGACGGCGCTCGGCAATCTGACCGCCGGCAGCTCGAGCAGCGTGCTCGACAAACTCGTCGGCAAGTGGTTCCTGGGGACCGACCACCCGAGCACCGGCGGCTATGCCTATGCCCCCTCGACCGGCACGCTGTTCGTCAATGGCCCGTCGTACTCGGATGTCAACCAAGGGCAAGTGGGCGATTGCTACTTCATCGCCTCGATGGGGGCCATCGCCAAGAGTTCTCCCGCCGCGATCAGCAACATGATTGTCGACAACGGCGACAAGACCTACACGGTGCGATTCTACGCCGGCGGCAAAGCCGACTACGTCACGGTCGACAGTATGTTGCCCGTCAGCGGCTCCGGTCGGCTCGTGTTCGATGGCGATGGCGACCTGGCGGCGAGCGTCAATACCGAACTCTGGCTGCCGTTGCTCGAAAAGGCGTATGCCCAATGGAACGAGACGGGCAAGAGCGGCCAGGATGGGACCAACTCTTACGCGGGCATCTCGGGTGGCTGGATGGCCGACGTCTTCTCGCAAGCCTTGGGCTACAGCGTGCCGTCGATCTGGTCGCTCGCCGGTTCCACCAAGCAAACCGTCATCAATGCCGTGGCCAAGAACCAGGCGGTCACGATCGGCACCTACCGAACGCTCAACGGCCTGTACGGCAATCATGCCTACACGATCGTCGGCTACAACAGCACCAACGATACGTTCACGCTCCATAATCCGTGGGGCTCGAGTCAGCCAGGGCCACTTACCTGGGCTCAACTGCAAGCCGCCTGCGATGGGCTCTCGATCGCCGATCCGACGATCGCGCCGGGCACGGGCACCCCGTTCACCGTGGCCGCGGCTTGGTTCTTGACCAAGGATGCGGACGAGGGCGGCGGCAGTAACGCTGGCGACAGCAGTCACGCTGGCACGGGCGATGATGCCACGAGCCAAGGCAATGCAATGTCCGCGGACTCCGCGCCGGCGACGGACGCAACTGTCAGCGTGGCCACCACGAGTGATGCGATCAGCGCCGTGCTCAGCGAAGGGGACACGGACATCGACACGGCCCCAGACGAACCGCGTATCGCGCGCTCCGCGATTCGTGCGCGCAAGGCCTCCGCCTCGACCTGGGCAATCAACCCGGCCGCCATCGATCTGCTCGCGAGCCGCTAGCGTCCCTGCCGCTGGAATCAAAACACCAAACACCAAACACCAAACACCAAACACCAAACACCTAACACCAAACACTCCCCCCCAACACCAACTCCCCTCACCCCTTCTCGAAGAACTCGACCAACTCACGCACGAACGGGCTGGTGTCGGCGAGTATCGCGCGGCGGGCAAGCAACTGCTCGCGGAGCGATGCACGCCACGCGGGGTCGCTTGCCAAACGCAAGGCGAGTTGCACGTACTCACCGGCGGTGCGGGCGACGAGGTCGTGCAGATTCAAGGCACGATACAGCCCCTGGGTCGTCCGGCCCCGCATGAACTCGCCGGCCCACGTGACGATCGGCACTCCCAGCGACAAACACTGCAAGCTCGTCGTGCCGCCGTTGAAATGCGGCGAGTCGAGCACGACATCCAATAGCGGCAAGAGCTGATAAAACTCGCTGGGCGCGAAGCGAGGCAGCATCAACACGCGGTCGGCCACGTCGGGGATCTGTCGCCGCACGCGATCGAGCAGCAACGGGCCCCAGACCTGTTGCGGGTCCTGAAACAACACGAGTCGCCCGAGCGGGTCGCCGCGCAAGATCTCGCCGGCCAGCAGGTCAAAATCCGGATGCACCTTGAACGGCATTTGCGGGCAAGCGTACAGATGCACGTCGTCGCTCAAGCCAAACTCGGCCCGCGAGCGGGCTGGCCGCGCGACCTCGGGCGGAGTCATCGTCGTCGGCAGATGCTCGAACTGCACGAGCCGCTCGCTGTAATGATCCTGGGCGTTCTCGCTCTCCATGCCGACGCTCGACAAATACACGTCGATCGTCGGGATGCCCGTCGTGACCGGATGACCCGGCAGCACGCACTGCATGCGGGCCAATCGAGCAAACGCCAGGTAATACGTCAGCGGGTCCATGCCCAGGTCGGTGTAGCAGAGCACATCGTACTGTCGCTCGGCGATGGCGCGTTGCGCCTCGCTCAAGATCGGCCGCACCTCGAGCGTCTCGTCGGCCGCCGCGCTGATCTCGCGGGCCGTCGAGTCTGGGGCGGGACCGAAACGCACGACGCTCACGTGCAGCCGGTCTCGCGGCAAGGCGCGGATCAGGCTGCCGTAGTGCAAGCCGATCGAGTGATGGTGAAAGTACTGCGAGACGAACGCGACGCGAATTTTGTGCTGCGGCGAGGGGGCTCGCGGCCGCTGGGCATGCGGCGCAACGAAGTTGACGCTCGGCGCGGCGCGCATCACGGCCGTGGCCAAGAGCCGCTGCATGTCCCGATCATTTCGACCATGATACGCCGGATAGAACAGCGTCTTGCCGATCTCGGTGACCGGGTCGTCAATGCGCGGCGGCGCGGCGATCAACTCCTCCAGGCGGCGTGTGATCTGCGCGCGGATGGTGTCGATGGCGGCGGCGCTCTCCACGATCGGCGGCGAGAGGATCGCGCGGCGCACCCGCACGCCGCCTCGAGCGCCTAATTGCAACGCGCGATCGAGTTGAGCCTCGGCGCGGGCCGTCTGCCCGAGTTCGGCGAGCGTTAACCCCAGATTAGCGTGCGCGTCGCCAAGTTGATCGTTGAGCCGCACGGCGGTTTCGAGCGCGCTGGCCGCGTCGCGAAGCTGATTGAGTGTGTTGTACGCCACGCCCATGAAGTTGTACGTCTCGGCGTCTTGCGGGGCGAGCCGAACTGTCGCGCGAAAACAGTCCAGGGCAGCGCCAATCCGCCCCTGGGTACCGTAGCAGCAGCCGAGCTGCTTGTGGGCGTCGGCCCAGTTGGGATCGAGCGCGATGGCGTGCCGGAGCGCGGCCTCGGCTTCGAGCCATTCGCCGAGCCGACTGCGCGAGACGCCGAGCTGAGACCAGGCCGGGGCCGAGCGCGGATCGTTCTGCACCGCGCGTTGCAGCAGCGCGCTGGCGGTGCTCGACTCGCGGCGCGTCATGTAAATCAAGCCAGCGTTGTAGGCGGCGACAAAGTCACGCGGCTCGATGGCCAACGCGATGTGGTAGGCGCGCAGCGCGTCGTCAAAGCGTCGCTGATCTTGGAACAACAGGCCGATGCGGCCAAACGCCTCGGCGCACCTCGGGTCGAGCTCAATGGCCTGCCGGTAGCAGGCCTCGGCCTCGGCGCGTTGTCCCCGGCTGCGATAGGCCTCCCCCAGCGTGACATGGGGCAGGGGGAATTGCGGCCCCGCCGCGACCGCCTGCTGCAAGCACGCGAGCCCCTCGTCGCGTCGCCCAGACTCTTCGAGCAGCAGCCCCAACAGGTGCAGCGCGTCGACATCGCGCGGCTGAGAGTGGAGGAAGCCGCGATACAGGGCCTCGGCTTGGGCGATCTGGCCGGCTCGATGGGCGTCGAGCGCCTGCTGGAGTTGCAGCGGCATGGGGGGCGGGGCAGGGCGGGTCGTCATGGCAGAAACAATCACGCTGGGGAATACCCGATGACAAGCACGCTGAGCAGAACCGATTTCAAAAATTTTGGCAAATTTTATCCCTGCCGACCGAACCAAGCCCGAACCGGCTGCGTAGGTAGTGGACAAATGGTGTATTCGCGGCTAATTTGTCCGCTGCATCACAACCGCCTTGGGGGGCCCAGCCCGTGTGGCTCGCTCGCCAAGGGGGCCTCGTTTGTTGTCTGGCTGTCGATTTTCGTCCGAGACTCGCCTAAACTAGCGGGCTTCTCGGCCTAGACCCGAGCCTGTTCGGGTATCGCGGCGAGCAACCCTGCCGTCGAAACACGCACGAGTCGAGCCATCGTTATTCAAGGGAATCGAGCGCATGAATGCAAGCAGCACACCGGCCATCGAGGCCGACGGGCTTTGCAAGTACTACGGCGACTTCACCGCCATTGAAAAGGTGAGCTTTCGCATTAACCAAGGCGAGGTCGTGGCCTTCCTGGGCCCCAACGGCGCGGGCAAGAGCACCACGATGAAGCTGCTCACCGGCTTCCTGGCCCCGTCGAGCGGCGAAGCCCGTGTCGCCGGACACAACATGGCCACCGACCGGCTCGCCGGCAGCAAGCGGCTCGGCTACTTGCCCGAGAACGGGCCGCTGTATCCGGACATGACCCCGCGCAGCTTGTTGAACTTTTTCGCCGATGCCCGGGGGCTCTCCGGTTCGTACCGCAACGAGCGGATCGAGGCGGTCGTTCATCAGTGCGACCTGGGGAGCGTGATCGGCAAAGCGATCAGCAAGCTCTCGAAAGGCTATCGGCAGCGGGTGGGCATGGCGCAGGCTTTGCTCCACGAGCCCGACGTGCTGATCCTGGACGAGCCGACGGCCGGCCTGGACCCCAACCAGATTCGCGAGGTCCGCGAGACCATTCGCAAGCTCGGACAAAGCAAGACGATTCTGCTCTCGACGCATATTTTGCAAGAGGTCGAGGCGATGGCCAACCGCGTGCTGTTCATCAGCGAAGGGCGGCTCAAGTTCGATGGTCCCCCCAGCGAGCTGACCGCCAGCGGCAAGTCGCTCGACGAGCAATTCGCCACGCTCACTAATAGCTAACTAAACTCATCCCTCACCTCTCATCCCTCGCCCCTGCCATGAACCTGACTGTCGTCAACGCAATTTTCCGGCGCAACTTCACGGCCTATTTCAGCACGCCGACGGGTTACGTGTTCATCTTCGTGTTCGTGCTCTTGAGCTCGCTGGCCGCCTTCTGGCCCAACGAGTTCTTCGTGACGAACCTGGCCAGCCTGGATCAGCTCAATCAGTACTTGCCCTTCATCCTGCTGGTGTTCATCCCGGCGATCTCGATGGGTGCCTGGGCCGAAGAACGCCGCCAGGGGACCGATGAGCTGCTGCTGACCATCCCGGCCACCGACCTCGACGTGGTGACGGGCAAGTTCCTCTCGGCGGTCGCCATCTACTCGTCGGCACTCGCCTTCTCGGCGTTTTGCAACTTCGCCGTGCTCATGTACCTCGGTTCGCCCGACCCCGGACTGTTCCTCTCGACCTACATCGGTTACTGGCTGATGGGGACCTCGATGCTGTCGATCGGCATGGTCGGCTCGTTCCTCACCGGCAACGTCACGATCGCGTTCGTGTTCGGAGCCTTGCTCAATTTGCCTTTGGCCGGTGCGGCGCTCAGCAACGTGATTCTGGGAGACGCCTGGGCCCGCGAAACCGGCTGGTGGAGCCTCAGCGAGCAGTTCCGCGATTTGGGACGCGGCGTCATCAGCCTGCCCAGCATCGCCTACTTCCTGGGCATCACGGCCGTCATGCTCTACGTGAACATGATCCTCATCGGCCGGCGTCACTGGCTCGGCGGCCGCGACGCTGGCTCGTACACGCTCCACTACGTCGTCCGCTTCGTGTCGCTGCTCGCGGTCATCGCCTGCGTGGTCATCTTGAGCGACCGCAGCGGCGTGCGGGCCGACATTACGGCCGAGGGGATTAACACCCTGAGCCAGCAAAGCCTCGACCTGGTGCGCAAGCTCGACGCGAAACAGCCCGTCGAGATCGACGCCTACATCAGCCCCGACGTGCCCGACGCTTATGTGCAGGTGCGGCTCAATTTGATCAACACGCTTCGCGAGTTCAAAGCGGCAGGCGGCTCCAAGGTCCGCGTGCAGATTCACGAAACTCCGCCGCTGAGCCCCGAGGCCGAACAGGCCGAGAAGCTCTACGGCATCACGGCCCGCGAGGTCTTTACCCGCAGCCGCAGCGCCACGGCCCGCAACGAAGTGTACCTGGGCGTGGCATTGAAGAGCGGCATGGACAAGGTGATCATGCCGTTTGTCGACTTCGGCACGCCGGTCGAGTACGAGTTGGTCCGCTCGATCATGACCGTGAGCCAGCAAAAGCGCAGGACGCTCGGCGTCGTGCAGACGGACGCGCGATTGTTCGGCGGCTTCGACATGAGCGGCCCGAGCCCCGACTCGCTGCTGATCGACGAGCTGCGCAAGCAATACGACGTGAAGCAAGTGAACCCGGCGCAGGCCATCACCGAGAAGTACGACGTGTTGCTGGCCGTGCAACCGTCGTCGTTGGGGGTCAAGGAGATGGAGAACTTCATCGCGGCGATCCGCTCGGGCCAGCCGGCGGCGATCTTCGAGGACCCGTTCCCCTTCCCGCCGATCAACCCCAACGTGCCCGGCACGGTCGACCCCAAGCAGCCTCAAGGGGGCGGCATGCAAGGGATGTTCGGCGGCGGCCAGCAACCTCCGCAACCCAAGGGAAACATCCAGCCGTTGTGGAACATGCTGGGAGTGCGTTTCGGCGCCGAGAGCATTGTCGTGCAGAAGTACAATCCCTACCCGCGCTTCCAATGGATCCCCGAGTTTGTGTTCGTCGATCAGGCATCGAGCTCGCAGCGCACGTTTAGCGACGCCGACCCGATTACCAAGGACATGCAACAGTTGCTGTTCCTGTTCACGGGTTCGGTCTCGCCGCTCAACGCCTCGCAGCTCAAGTTCCGCGCGTTGGTCACCACGGGCAACAAGACCGGCGTGGTGCCGCAGAGCCGGTTGTGGAGCCGAGGCTTCTTCGGCGGCGGCAATTTGAACCCCGTGCGCGAACGAGACTACGAAACGACCGCCACGAACTACGTGCTCGCCGCCCATATCCAGGGCAAGTACAAAGAGCCGAGTTTCATGTCCGACGTTGAGCCCAAGGCCGATGTGGGCGCCGAGGCCAAGCTCGATCCGTTCCAAAAAGAGGCCGCCAAGGAAGTCGACATCAACGTCGTGCTCGTGGCCGACATCGATTGCCTCGCGTCCGACTTCTTCGGCCTGCGAGCCCAGGTGGGCAATCCCGAACGGCCCGACTTTGATCTGCAGTTGGACAACATCACATTCGTGCTCAACACGCTCGACTCGCTCGCTGGCGAGGAGCGATTCATTCCCATCCGCTCACGCCGCCCGCACCATCGCACCTTGGAGAAGATCGAACAGGTGACCGAGAATAGCCGCAAGGAAGCGAGCGACGAGATCGACAAGTTCAAGGCCGAAATGACCAAGAACGCCGAAGACGCCCTCAAGAGCCTGCGCGATCAGCTCGAGGCGATCAAGAAGGACGAAGGCCGCCTCGACCCGGTCGAGTTCATGCAGCGCCGCACGCTGCTGGAGCGCGACTTGGAAAAGCGCAAATCGGTCAGCGACCAGAAAGTGCAACGCGACTTCGACGAGAAGCGCAAGAGCATCGATCGTCGACTGGCGCTCGAGCTGGCCAATATCCACCGCACCTACAAGCTCTGGGCGGTGCTGTTGCCGCCGATCCCGCCGCTGTTGGTCGGCTTGGCCGTGTTCTTTCAGCGACGCGCCAAAGAGCGCGAAGGCGTGTCCCGCGCCCGACTACGATAACGCGGAAAGCGGATCGCCGAAAGCGGTGACCGACACCGCGATTGACCCCATCATACCTACCACTATTTTTGGCCCCTGATATCGCCATGAACGACTCCATCAAGACGCTAGGACTGCTCGCCGCCGCCGTGGTTGTGGTCGGCCTCACCTATGGCACCAAGCCCTCGACCCAACTCGACCAAGTCGAGGTCAAGTCGGGGACCGAACTGTTCAAAGACTACGATGACCCCGTCAAGGCCACCGCGCTGACGATCACCGAGTACGACGAGGAACGGGGCCAGTCGAACCAATTCAAGGTCGAACGCACGAATGGCGTGTGGACGCTCCCCTCGTTTCAGACGTACCCGGCCGACGCCAATGGCCAAATCGCCGCCGCGACGCTCGACCTCAAGGGGCTCAAGATCATCGAGCGCGCTTCCCAGGATCGCACGCAGTTCGAACTCTACGGCGTTATCGACCCCACCGACAGCAAGCAAGCCACCGAAGGGGTCAAGGGCGTCGGCAAGCACGTCAAGCTCGAAGACCAGGCCGGCAACACGCTCGTCAACCTGATCGTTGGCAAGTCGGTCCCCGACCGCACCAACTTGCGCTACGTTCGCCGTCCGTCGCAGGACGAAACCTACGTCTGCGAAATCGAGACCGGCAAGCTCACAACCAAGCTCAGCGATTGGATCGAGCCCGACCTGCTCAAGCTCAACGCTTTCGACATCAAGCGGCTCAACGTCCACGACTCGTCGTTCCAGCAGGTGCTCAACCCGCGCACCGGACAGGTGCAGTTGGCGCAAATCCCACGCAGCAAGTTCGTCGTCGAGTACGACAACAAAGCCTCGAAGTGGTCGCTCGCCAAGCTCGAAGAGCCCAACGACGAAGCGATCAAGAAGAACGACCAGGAGAACATGTGGAAGGCCCGGGCTCTGACGGCCAGCGAGGAACTCGACAACACGAAACTCAACGACCTGAAGACGGCGCTCGACGACTTGAAAATCGTCAACGTCGAAAAGAAACCTGCTGGCTTAACGGCTGACCTCGTGGTGGGAGACGACCTGCGCGAGGCCAAGACGACGCTGCAATCGCTGGCCGACCGCGGCTTTTATCCGTTCCAGGTGGGGCGCGTCGGCGACAAGCCGCGTTTCGAGTTGCTCAGCGACCAGGGGGAAGTCGTCTGCCTGATGAACGACGGAGTCGAATACACCTTGCGTTTCGGCTCGATCGCTGGCGAGAATCGCGAGGGGAATGCCACGAAGAAAGATGACGCCCAACCGGACGAGCCGAAAGACGACAAGAGCGGTTCGAGCGTGAGCCGGTTCATCATGGTCTCGGCCCGGTTGAACAGCGAAATGATCGCGGCACCGGTGTTGAAGCCACTCCCCGGCGGCCCAGCACCCGAAGCCAAGCCGGCCGCCAAGCCCGAGGAGAAGAAAGCGGAAGAGAAAAAGCCAGACGAGAAAAAGGCCGACGAGAAAAAGGCGGATGGGGCATGCGTCGACGAACAGGCCGACGACAAGAAGGCGGCCGACCCGAAAGCCGCCGAGAGCAAGCCCGCCGACGCACCCAAGCCGTCGGCTCCGCCGACGAAAGTCGAGTCCAAGCCCGCCGACACCAAGGCCCCCGCCGTCGAGAGCAAGTCCGCCGACGCACCCAAGCCGTCGGCTCCGCCGACGAAAGTCGAGTCCAAGCCCGCCGACACCAAGGCCCCCGCCGTCGAGAGCAAGCCCGCCGACACCCCCAAGCCGTCGGCTCCGCCGACGAATGTCGAGACGAAGCCCGCCCCAGCGGTCGATCCCGAAGAGGCCAAGAAGCAGCTCGAAGCCCAGCGCAAGGCCATCGAGACCGAAAACAAGCAACAGCAAGACGCCTACGAGCAGAAGCTCAAGGATGCCCAAAAGAAAGTCGACGACCTGAACCGCCGCTTTGGCACGTGGTACTACGTCATTTCTGACGCGACCTACAAGAAGATCCATCTGAGCGGCAAGGACATCGTCAAGAAGAAGGAAGGGGCCGAGGAACCTGTCACCGACCCGCTCAAGAAGGGGGACGAGCTCAAGAAGGGGCTCGACGACAAATAGCGCCGCAGCGGCCAGCCGATGTTCAGCGAACCTGCCGAAATTCGCGATAGAAGCCTGTGACGAGGCCAACGTTGAATTAAGATAAGAGGACACTCAAGCGGTCAGAGGAAAGCAGAGAGCTGACCCACGGCTTTCCGCTTTC
>CAZZBK010000148.1:0-14618 GCA_964652155.1 uncultured Planctomycetaceae bacterium
CGAGTACGAGTCGTCCGGCTCCGATCGTCGAGTAGTCGAGAATGTCGCTGATGACCGATAGCAGCGCGTCGGCCGACTCGCGCACCATGCTCAGGTAGGCCCGCTGTTCAGTCGACAGCGGCGAGTCGAGCACCAATTCGGTGATGCCCACGATGCCGTTCATGGGGGTGCGAATTTCGTGGCTCATGTTGGCTAAGAAGGTGCTCTTGGCCCGACTGGCGGCATCGGCCTCTTCGCGCGCTTTGCGCAACTCGGCCTCGGTCCGCTTGAGGGTCGTGATGTCCCAATACATGCCCTGCGAGCCGACGATGCGGCCGTCGGATCCGAACAACGGCGCCTTGAATGTCTGGATGTAAATCTCGTGCCCCTGACGGTCGATTTGCTTCTCGACGCTCTCGAGCACCTCGCCCGTGCGGATCACATATTCGTCATCCCGTTGGTATCCCTCGGCGAGTTCGTGAGGCGTGAAGTCGAAATCGGTGTGACCGATGATCTCCTCGACGGGTCGGCCCAGCGACTCGATCAGCCGCTCGTTGGCAAAGGTGAACCGGCCTTCGAGATCCTTGTTCCACACGACCAGCGGCAGACTTTCGACGAGCGACATATAGCGGGCCTGCGACTGGCGCAGCGCCTCCTCGGCCTGTTTTTGTCCGGTCGTGTCGCGAAACACGACGACGCCCCCGCGCAGTGCCCCCGCATCGTCGCGCAGTGGTCGCCCGCTCACACTCAGCCAGACGCCCGTCGGCAGATCATCGCGGCGCACAAACAACTCGACCGAATCGGTCGGAATTCCGCGCATGGCACGCGACAGCGGCAACTCCTCGGCCGGAAACGGTGTCACGCCATCGGCGCGATAGATGCCGAAATGCGCGGGCCATTGCTCCATCGGCACATCGACCTGATCGACCCCTAAAATCTGCTTGCCAGAGGGGTTGAAAATGAGAAACTTGCCATGCACGTCGCACACGGCAACGCCGTCCCCCATGTTGCGCAAAATTTGTTCGAGTACCTGGCGTTGGTGACGGCTCTCCTCTTCACTGCGGGCCAGGGCTTGCGTGCGGGCGGCAACCCGATCTTCGAGCAACGCATACGTGCTGGCCACCTGCTCGGTCATCACATTGAAAGCCTTGGCGAGCGTGCCAATCTCATCATTCGAGTTGACATGCACGCGGGTGTTCATGTTTCCCTCGGCGACGGCCGAGGCGGCCCTGGCCAGCGCGGTGACGGGGCGCGCAAATCGCCGCGCCAGCCCATACGTCGTTGCCAAGGCCACAACCAACACCAGACCGAACAGCGTGACGAGCGTGCGCCGCAGCCGAGCGAGCGGCGCGTAGGCCTCGTCAATGTCCATTTGGGCAACGATGCCCAGATCGCCGTAACCCAACGGGCGAAACGCGGCCAGCACGGCCTTGCCACGATGATCGCGCGTGATCATGAAGTTGTCTTCACCGGCAATCGCCTTGGTCATGGCGGGCACGTCGGCCTCGCCCACCTCATCGAGCGTGTAGTCGAGCACGAAACGAATTCTGTCGCCAGTCTGGGCACCCAGCAGCACGATGCCGGTCTTGCCGAGTCCTGTGCGGTCGCTCAGCAGGCTCTCGGCATGACTCAGGTCGAGCTTGACCATCAAGACGCCGCGCTGGAAGAGCTTGCCTGGCACTTCATAGGGGGTCGCGAGCCAAGCGATGAAACGGTCCCCCTCGCGGCGTGGCGGACCGACGTGCAGCCCCATGAGCCCGGCAATGAAATCACGATCCTCCATGAAATTTGCCTGCGCGAGCTCACTGTCGGTCGTGCCAATCACGCGCCCTTGCTGATTGGTCATCGTGACCGACAGCAGCCCGGGCGTGGTGTCGCCAGGCGACATCAGCACGTTGTTCAACTCGTCGAGGAATTTCTCCTGGGCGTTGTCGGGCATGACGCGCGAGAGCAGCAGGTCGCGGACCCGTGCCTGCCGACCCGAAAGAAACATGCCCAGTGTGTGTTGCTGGCGAATGAACGTGAGCAGCGATTGCTGCCGCGCCCGGACGATCATGCTCAGTCGATCCTCGACCTGCTGGGCCACGGTGCGGCGCACGGCGTCGTAGCCGGCGAGGCTCAGGATCGTGGCCGTGACAACAACCAACACGCCGACGAACAGCGCTAACTGGCTTTTGAGCGAGAGCCCAAAAGTGCGCGGTAACGGAAGCAGCTGAGAATCGTTCACTGCGGTCGCGACAGCATGGTTGGAAAGACAAACAAGACGTGGACGACCCACCGATTATAACGTACTTGCCTCAGTCGTGTTTCAAGAGATGCAAACGGAGCAAATTGAGCGCCTGCTTGGCGGCCAGCGGATGGCGAATGGCCGAGTGCGCGCCGAACGGAGCACTCACGACGATCGTTCCCTGCTGGCAGGCCAAGGCGTGCGGCAGTTCGCCACCCAACTCCTGATCCGTGGGGAACGGTCCCACGGCCAGCCCATAATCGGCACCGTAGTGGTCGCGGACCGCCCGAGCCCAAGCCTCGGCCGAGGCCCGAGGGTCGGTCCGAGCCGCGCGCGGTTCGATCCAGCCGCCGCGCAATGGCCCCTGTTCGTCCCCGGCCGCGCTGAGCCAACGGGTCATCAGCCCCGCCGTGTCGCTTTCGACCGTGGCCAACGTCTGCCCGCGCTCGCGCAGCAGTCGCACGACCGCGTGCTCCAGCTCGTCGTCCTCGACGCCGAACACGAGTTCGCCCAGGCATTGATGGATCGTGTCGATCGTGGGTTGCATCGCCGCTCGGGCCGCCTCTACCGACGCTGCCGCAGCGGTGATCCGCAACGTAATCGTCGCCTCGTGTACTGTGATCCCCACGCTCGGCTCTCGCCCCCGGCGAATCAAGTCGGGGAGCATCTGCTCCAGCGCGCTCTCGCCCGCCCCGAAGCATTTGATCCGATAATGATGGATGATCTGTTCACCCGCCCCGAGTTGTCGCAGCGAATCGCAGAGCCAGATCGACCACATCTGCTTCATCTCGGCCGGCACCCCCGGCAACGCGAACACGTGGCACACGCCGCCGTCGGAGCGGGGTAGCTCCAGGGCAATGCCCGGGGCGGTCCCTTCCGGATTAGGAATGACCCGACTCCCGTCGGGGAACATGGCTTGCACGATATTGCGCTCGGGCATGGGCCGCTTGCGCCGCGCGAACAACGACTGGATGTGCTCAAGCGCTTCGGGGTACAGGACCAGTGATCGGCCGGTGGCTTGCGCGAGGGCTTCGCGCGTTAGGTCGTCGGCCGTGGGGCCGAGCCCGCCGGTCGCAATGACGATATCAGCTCGCTCAGCCGCCTGGCGAAACACGTCAACGTTCATCGCGAGCTGATCGGCTACCGTCACATGCGCGACGACCGTGACGCCGAGTTCCCCCAAGCGTTGGCTGAGCCATTGGCTATTCGTGTCGAGCCGTTCGCCGCTCGTGAGTTCGTCGCCGATCGAGATGATTTCAGCTTGCATGACGAACCACAGTCACCGTGCGATGAGCAATCTCATGATCTAGACAAATGACCAACGAAGGCATTGAGCATGTTCCCCACCTGTCCCATTGAAACCGGTCTCTTACAACCGGCAATTCGTGATCTGCGTCTCCAAAATCGCGGCGGCTCCCAAGGCTTCCAACTGCTCCATGATTCCGATCACCTCGCCCCGTTTGACCATCACTCGCACGGCGCACCACGTGGGGTCTTCCAGGGCGCTGATCGTCGGCGAGTTGAAGCCCGGGGTGATTTTCTCCGCCTGCGCTAATTTTGTCCGCTCGACATTGTACTCCAGCAGCGAATAAGCCCGGGCGATCACCACCCCTTGCAGGCGGCGCACAACCCGATCAGCCACATCGCTCAGTCGGCGGCTGTGACCTTGAATGAGCACCGTCTCGTAACGGCCGACCTCGCTGAGAATCCGCAGTCGATTGGCCGCGAGCGTGCTGCCGGTCTCGACCAAGTCGACGATCGCGTCGGCCACGCCCAATGCGATCATCACCTCGACCGAACCGGTGAGGTTGACCAGATGCGCTGTGGCGCCGTGCTGCTTGAGGTACTCGGTCGTGCAGCGGGCGAAGCTCGTGGCGATGCGGTGGCCGTTGAGCTGCGCGGGGGCGGTCACCGGCGAGTCATCGGGAACGCAGATGGCGAGCTTGCATTGCCCAACGCCCAGGTCCAGACGCTTGAGCACGTCGGCACCGCTTTCCTGGATCAGATCGGAGCCCGTAATGCCCATGTCGATCGCCCCTTCGGCGCAGAGCACGGGGATGTCTTCGGTGCGGAGGAACGTGACGTCGACGGGCATTTCGCGGACCCGGGCAAACAGGCTCCGCTCCTGTCGTCGAAAGCTCAAGCCGGCGTCTTTGAGCAATTCGCCCGCCAACTCGGCGAGTCGCCCTTTGCTAGGAATTCCGATGCGTAAATTTTCGGCGTTGAGCATGATGGGCAGCGGTCTCAGTAAAGCGAAATAGGTTGATGGGTGAACGACGTGTTCAGGACGGTTGATGACCCGGTCCCCGGGCGGCCTTCTCGTCTAAGCCCGAGATGCCGAAGCGGCGAGCCAATTCAGCTTCGACCTCTTCCAGTTTTACGTCACGATAGGCCAGTAAGACGAACAGATGATAGAGCACGTCGCCGGCTTCGTAGATCAGGTGCTGTCGGCCTTGGTCGCCGCTCTCGTCGGCCGCGGCGACCACTTCAGCCGCTTCCTCGGTGATCTTGCCGCCGATTTTGGCCACGCCCCCCGCAAGGAGCTTACAGGTGTACGACTTCTCCGACGGCTCAGCCTTCCGCCGGTAAATCGTGTCCATCAACTGCTGGAGGATGCTCTGCGACGGGGTCATGCGACAGTCACTCGAAATACGGACAAAAAGCCACCCTCGCGTTGCTCGCCAGGGTTCGATTATTGCTAAACTATCGAGGATAGGTGACACGCCCTCAACTCGCAACCGTCGATTCTCCACCACCGGCCCCACATGATGTCTGTTTTGCCTGTGTTGACCCGCGAGTGCTGGCTTATCAGCGGCTGCACGGCCAGCGGCAAGACCAAGGTGGGTATCGAGTTAGCTCGACGCCTGGGGGGCGAGATCGTCTCGCTCGACTCGATGGCCCTCTATCGGCATCTCGACATTGGTACAGCCAAGCCCACGGCCGACGAGTTAGCCCAAGGACCGCATCATCTGATCAACACGCTCGAGCCCGAAGACGAGTTTAGCCTGGCCCAGTACGTGGCCGAGGCCGACAAGCTGGTCTGCGAGATTCTCGCCCGGGGTCGCGTGCCGATTTTTGTCGGTGGCACGCCGCTGTACCTCAAGGCGCTGCTACGAGGCATCTTCGCGGGCCCTGAGGCTGACTGGGATTTTCGCCGCGCGCTCGAACACTCGGCTGAGCAACACGGCCCGCTCTGGCTCCACGAGCGACTCCAGGGGGTCGATCCCGCCAGTGCCGCCAAACTGCACCCTCACGACACTCGACGGCTGATCCGCGCCTTGGAGGTGTTCGAGAAGACGGGCCGCCCCATCAGCGATTGGCAACAGCAGTTCGATCAGGCCCGAGTGGCCGAGGATTGCCGGGTGTTTGTGCTCGACTGGCCGCGCGAGGTGCTGTACCAACGGATTGACCACCGGGTCGACGCGATGTTCGCCGCCGGGCTGGTCGACGAGGTGCGCAACCTCTTGGCCGCTGGCCGCTCGCTGAGCCGCACGGCTCGCCAGGCGGTCGGGTATCGCGAGGTGCTCGAGCATTTGCAGGGCGTGCGAGACTTGCGAGCCACGATCGAGTTGGTCAAGGTGCAGACGCATCGCTTTGCCCGCAAGCAGCTCACCTGGTTCCGCAGCCTCAGTGAGTGCCGCTGGGTCTCGCTTGCCGAGCCCTTCGAGCCAGACCGAGTCTCGGAGCAGATTTTACACACCTCCGAGCCGGAGGCGTGAGTCTCCGGATGGCATGGCGCACGACGATACTCCTCCAGCACGGGGCCAACTTATCCGGGGGCTGACGCCCCCGGCTCGGACGTGAGAGGGGCAAAACAAGCGTCATTCCCGTGCTCCATAGACCTTTGCGCCTCGTGCCGCGGCATCTACAATAGCTGGCTTTGCTCCTTTCATCGTTCTTGTCAGGGAATCTGCCCTTGTTACGCACTCATACTTGCGGCGAATTGCGGGCCGCGAACGTTGGCCACGATGTGACCGTCTGCGGCTGGGTCGACAGCTACCGCGACCACGGCGAGGGGCTTGTGTTCGTCGACCTGCGCGATCGCTACGGCCTGACGCAGGTCGTGTTCTCGCCCGACAGCGGCTCGACCGTGCAGGAGTTGGCCCGCAGCTTGCGTAACGAATGGGTCATTCAGGTCACCGGCAAGGTGGGGCCGCGCCCCGAGGGGATGATCAATCCGAAAATGTCGACGGGCGAAATCGAGTTACGTGCCCGTGGCTTGACGGTCCTCAACCGCTCGTCGACTCCGCCGTTTCAGCCGACTGCGCGCGAGCTGCCGGGCGAAGACCTGCGACTCAAGTACCGCTACATCGACCTGCGACGCCCCGAGATGCAGAACACGCTCGTCTTGCGGCACCGCATCATCAAGAGCATGCGAGACTACTTCGACCAGCACCACTTCATCGAGGTCGAGACACCGATCCTGGGACGCAGCACCCCCGAGGGCGCACGCGACTATCTGGTCCCCAGTCGTGTGCATCCCGGCAAGTTCTACGCGCTGCCGCAGTCACCGCAGCTTTATAAGCAGATCCTGATGGTGGCCGGTTACGACCGATACATTCAGGTCGCGCGTTGCTTTCGCGACGAGGACCTACGCGCCGATCGACAACCTGAGTTCACGCAGCTCGACTTGGAAATGTCTTTCGTGACGGCCGAGGACATCATCGGCATCATTGACGGCCTGGTGCAGAAATTGGCTGGCGAGATATTGGGCCTCGGCGTGACCTTGCCCCTGCCGCGAATCACCTACGACGAGGCCATGGAGCGCTACGGGCATGATGCCCCCGACCTGCGCTTCGAGATGCAGATCGTCGACGTGACCGACCTCGCGGCCCAGGCCGAGTTCCGTGTCTTCCGCGGAGCCGCTGACTCGGGCTTGCGCGTGCGGGCGATTAACGCCAAGGGGGCGGCCAGCAAATACAGCCGCTCGATGATTGACGAAATGACCGAGTGGGTCAAACACGACTTTGGAGCCAAGGGGCTCGCCTGGTTCAAGATCGAGGCCGACGGCACGCTCGCCTCGCCGATCGCCAAAAACTTTTCACCCGAGTTGCTCGCCAAGATCAAGGAACGGTTAAAAGGCGAGCCGGGTGACTTTCTCGTCTTCATGGCCGACACGTTCGAGATCACCTGCAAAGGGCTCTACGCCCTGCGGAAGAAATTTGGCGCCGAGTTGGGGCTCTACGATCCCAAGGCCATGCACTTCTCTTGGGTCATCGAGTTCCCGATGTTTGCCTACGACGCGGAAGAGCAAGGCTGGGCCGCCATGCACCACCCCTTCACCGCGCCTCGGCCTCAGGACTTGGAGATGCTTAAGACCGACCCGGGCAAGGCTCGCGCAGTCGCCTACGATCTGGTCATCAACGGCAGCGAGGCTGGCGGCGGCACGATCCGCATTCACGATCAGGACGTGCAGCAGCAGGTCTTCGATCTGTTGGGCATCGATCGCGAGAAGGCGCGTGACCGGTTCGGCTTTTTGCTCGACGCGTTGCAATTTGGCGCGCCGCCGCACGGTGGCATTGCGCTGGGCATCGATCGCTGGGTGATGCTCTTCAACGGGCTCGACAACATCCGCGACTGCATTGCCTTCCCCAAGACGCAAAAGGCGACCGACCTGATGACCGAAGCCCCCGGCGAGGTCGATCCGAAACAGTTGCGCGAACTCTCCGTCTCGACGATTAAACCACTGGCGAAGTGACCTCACGGATCACAATAGGAGATGCTCCCAAGCCGACGACTTGACACAACTCGGATCGGCGGCCGAGCCGCCGGCTTGGGCCGAGATTGAGAGACTCTATCGGCTGTTCGACCAGAACGAGTCGGTCAACTCGCTCGAAGAGCCGAAGCGTTGCACACTGCCGCTCGTGGTGAGCGCGAGCGCCTCGGCGTCGCGGTTAATGGCCCCAACCAGCGAAAAACAGATGCCGAAATTGACGAGCCCCAGCGCCGCCAAGACCACAAATGCCTCGGGCGTCTGCACCTGGGCCATAACCACCGCCAGAATGGCCAGCAGCGGCAAAGGGACCGACAAGTAAAACGCATAGCTGCAATGGCGCGTGAGCCGCCGCAGCCGCGGCAGCAACTCCAGGTCCTCCAACTCGCTCTGCATGAGTCGCGGATAAAACGCGCGCACGGCCAGATAATTGATCGTGAAGAACGACAGTGTCGCGGCGATCAGCCCACACAGCAATTGCGACGTAAAGAAGTGCAGGTAGTGCGACCAGTTGAGCGCGTTGTGCGTGGTTGGATCGAGGTGTAGCCAGAGCGGAAACACGACCCCCGAGATGATCCACTCGATGCCGGTGACCATCGCGACGACCTCGCCCAAGCGGAGAGCGCGGCGGCGTGACTCGGCAAGCGCGGCGGCGTCCACGACGCGCCCCTGGCAGCGCGCCCGGAGGTTCCTGAGCACGCCAAAGGCATAGCGCAGCACGATCACGATTGCCGAAGAGAATGCGATCGGATTAATGATGGCCATTTGCCGATAGAAAACATCGAGCGCGTGCTGAGCTTCGAGCTGGCTGATAATCTCGGTGAAGTTGTAACGGATGTTGAGCGCGCTACAGAGTAGATTGGGCAGCACTCCGGCCAGAGCCAAAGCCAGTGGCGCGTAGCGCTGCACGGCGTCAACAAGCCGGCGCCCCTCGGTCCGCAGCAGGCGCTGAACCTGTGGTTGCAGCACGAGCTCCAACTGTCGGGCAAGTTGAGCGGCGTTGGGGCAGCGGTCGTCGCGGTTCGGAGCCAGGCAACGCAGCAGAGCGGCGACCAGCCCGGGCGGTACATCGCGCGGCAATCGGGCGTGCATCTCCGCGCTCACTCCCGCCATCCGTTGGGCGGTCATCTCCGTGAGTAGTTTCCCCCAATCGCCGCTCAAGTCGCGATCGCGAAACGGTCGCGCGCCAGTCAATAGTTCCCAAAGCAGCACTCCGAGCGAATAGATGTCGCTCCGCGCGTCGAGGTCATCCGCCGAGCGGTCGTGTTGCGGATTGCTCGCTTCGAGCTGCTCGGGAGACATATACGCCAGCGAGCCGCCAAAGTGCACGAGCGCCGAGGTGCCGGCGACTTTCGAGCAGAAGCTGATATTGAAGTCGGCCAACTTGGGCGAGCCGTCGGCCGCGAGCAGCACGTTGGCCGGCTTGATGTCGCGGTGCAAAACGCCTTGCTGATGGGCATAATGCAGCGCCGAGGCCAGCCGCAAGCCGAGCCAACTCACGGTCTCGCACCACGAGGCTCCGCTCAACCAAGCTCGATTGCGGGAATCATCAGGCGGCACCTCGTGGTTCACCGCCAGTGAACGGTCGATCGCCTCGAGCAGGAGTCGTCCATGACGCGCGGCCGGTGGCGTGCGGCGCACCTGCTCGGCGACGTTCTGTAGCGTGCCGCCCGCGATGTATTGCATGTACAACATGCGAAGCGGCCGGCCGGCGATCCGTCGCTGATCGTAGACGCGCACGATGTGCGGGTGATCGAGCTGCGCCATCGTCTGCGGCTCATCCCCTCGATTGCTCGATATTTTCAGTGCCACGAACCTCTGCATTGAGAGTTGCCGCGCGAGGAACACGCTGGCGAACGCCCCTTGACCCAGCCGAGCCAATAAATGGAAGTCGTCGATGATCTGCTCGGGCTGGAAATCTTCAGCCCGATCGGTGGGAACTCGGGTCGACACGAGGTGGCGGCTCTCGATTTGCAACAGGCGTTGCAGCTCGGGCCAATGTTGTGGAAAGCGGCGTTCATATTCACTGCGATCGACCATTTCGCCGGAGTGTTGGCGAATGCGAAACTCTTCATAGATCAGATCGCAAGGGAGCTGATCGTTGACGCATAGTTCAGGAAACTCACTCACATATTGCTCGACGAGCCGCCGTTGCTCGGCATGCAAATAGCGATATTCCAGGTCCGTCTTGATGAGTTCGATGAGCACCAAGCGACGCAGCGATGGCGGCGAGTCGGGCAACAGCTCGGCAAGCGACGGCGTCGAGGCGGGGCTCGCCTGCCAAGCACGCGTCAGGGCCGTAACCCGTTCACTGAGCAGCGGCCAGGCGTCTTCGGCCGTGAGCGTTTCGTCGATGTTGCGCGCCACGGTCACGATAAGCACCCATACTGAGTGCAGAATGCTGAATGCGGAATAAAAAACTCATCCCACGCTCTCCCTCGGAGTTCATCGGTGTTCATCCTTGGCTCCCCTTCCCCGTTATCTCATTTCATCCGGTCGTCTCGCGGGGGTCGTTCATTGGTTGCGTGCGATGCAGGTCACTGTAGACCGCCGGAAATTCGAGCACAAACCGCGAGCCCTTGCCAGGCTGGCTCTCGACGGCAATTCGGCCATTGTGCTCCTTGAGAATCTTCTGGCTGACCGGCAGGCCGAGACCCGTGCCACGGCCTCCCTTGGTCGAGTGAAAGAGCGAAAATATCTGTTCAAGCTGCTCGGCGGGTATGCCCGAGCCGTTATCTTCGATGACAATCCGCGCCATGCCGGCCGCACGATCAAACTGCGTCAACACGCGCACCTCTCCCTGGTGCTGCTCGTCGTCGGTGCTGTCCTTGCCGCAGGCATCAATGGCGTTGGTGACAATGTTGAGGATCGCGCGATGCAGCCCCTCGGGATCAAACGTCAGCGTGGGCATGTTGGTCGTGGGGACGGTGGCCAGCCGCACGCGATGTTCGTCGGCCCGCGATTGCATCAGTTCGGTCACGTCGGCCACCACGCGATTGAGGTCGGCGCTGACCATCTCCGGCTCGCGTTCTTTGCTGAACGTGAGCATGTCCATCACGAGGTGGCTAATGCGTTCCTGATTGCGTTCGACAAACTCCCAGCCTTTGCCGACCATGGTTTCGTCGTGGCGTGACAAGCCTTCCTTGATCAAAAAGCTGCCGCCGCGAATGCCTTGCAAGATGTTTTTGATGTGGTGCGAGAGGGTGGCGATCGTTTGGCCAACCGCCGCGAGCCGCTCGGCTTGCACCATCGCCGAGTAATACCGTGTGTCCTCGACGGCCAGCGCGGCCTGATGGGCAATCGCGATCATGAGCTTGAGGTGTTCTTCGTTGAACTTCGTGCTCTGACCGGTTTGGATCAACTTCTGCGGCGAGATCGAGGTGTCGATATAAATAATGCCAACCGTGTTGTAGCGCCCCTGCATGGGAACGCAGATCGCCTCGCGAACGCCCATTTGCAGGATGCTCGCCGCCGGGTTCCAGCGCGTGTCTTCGCGCGCGTCGCTGGTGAGCACCCCTTCGTTGTGCTCGATCACGTAGTCCAAGATCGTCTTGCTGATCGTGATCTTGTCCTCGGTGCCGACACCCTGCCGGGTGCGTCGCACCTTGGGCTCCAACGAGCGCGCCTCGGACTGGTAGAGCATGATGCAGCCGCGGTCGGCCTCGACCCACTCGAAGATCAACTGCATGATGCGGTTGAGCAACTGATCGATATCGAGCGTGTGGCTCACGGCCAGCGTCGTGCGATACATGATCTGCAAGTTGCTGTGCGCCCGCATGAGCCAGGGGCTGGCGTGCATGTCGGCCCCCAGGTCGAAGATTCGGCTCCCCTCTTCCTGTGGCAGCGTATGCACGATCCGCGAGCGGTCGTCGGGTTGCTGCTTGGCGATGATGTCGATTTTCTGGGCTAGGTCTTGGGCCGACTCGGCCTTGCCTCCGGTGTAGAGCATCCGGGTGCTGCCGATGAGCAACTCGTCACCAGTGACCAGATGGTGGGTTTGCACCTGTCGGCCGTTGACGAACGTCCCGTTCGAACTGCCCAAGTCGGCAATGCTGTAACCGTCGGCATCGCGACGCATTGCGGCATGACGGCGCGAGACTTCGGTGTCGTGCAGTTGAATGTCGTTGCCGTTGTCCCGTCCCAGACCGATCGTGTCCTGCTTCAATTCGAAGCGGGTCCCTTGATCGTTGCCTTCAAAGACGAACAGCGAGGGCACGGCACGATACTCCCGATGGAGGGGCAGGGGGGCCTCGGATCGTTGACCCGAGACGCTTGGCTCACCAAAACGTCGATTGTACGACTGAGCCGCCGAGAATGGTAGGGATTGCCCCCCTGAGCCGAGGAGCACACTCGCCTCCAATCGCGTTGGAAATCGCCACCTGGGGAAAGCGGATCGCGGAAACGAGCAAGGCGCCGTTACTTGCCGAGTGCCGCGCGGATGGTGCTGGTCACCTGCTCGGCGAGCACGGCCGAGCCCTCGGGCGAAAAATGAACGTTGGCGGGGAGTTGTATTTTGCCCAACTTGGGCAACGCGAAACTGTACAGGTCGTCGATCGCCACGCCGGCGTCTTTCATCACCCGCTCGGCCGCCGAGTTGTACTTGAGTTCGTCCCCCTTGATGCGCCCGCCGGCACCGTCCGGCACGGGAGTCGTCGAGCACCAGATCAACTTGGCGCCGGTTTGTTTGAGTCGCGCGACCAGCTTCCGCAGATTTTGCTCATAAGCCGCGAGCGGGACTTGCTGATGCCCCAGCGCCGGGTCTTTGACGAGCTGACCTTGATCGTCCTGATACTTCAGGTCGTGCAATCCCCAGTTGAAGTGAATCACATCCCATTTCTTGTCTCCCAACCAGCTGTCGAGATTGGCCATGCCATTGGTCGTCGGCCCGCCATTGGTGGCGATGCGGTGGACATTGGCCACGAGGGCGAGTTGCTTGCGCACGTCGAGCGTGTAGCCAATCGAGATCGAGTCGCCGATGAGCAACACGCGGGGCAGGGCCGGGTCGTCGGTGATTGGCGCCAGTGCGGGGCTCGGCTTGCGGGCCGGGGCTTTGGCCTTCGCTTTCGGCGCATCGGCCGCCTGAACCAAGAGACCACAGCCCACGACGATGATCGCAAACATCCAACGCAACATCGGGTCACCTCTTTGTAGTCGATACATGCTGGAATGAGCGTCCTATTTCGTGCCCAGGCAGTAAATGTGGCGGTCGTTGCGGAGCAGCAATTGGCCGTTGCTCACCGCCAGACAGGCGTTGTTGCGGCTTTTGTCGCTGGCAAACTCATTATGGGCGAGCAGCTTAAACTCTGGCTTGGCGGCGAGCACGAACGTGCCGGCAAATTGCGACACCGCGTAGAGCTTGTCGTCGGCCACGGTCAGCGATGAATACACGACCCCCGGCCGCGGCTCGAGCCGCTCCTGATACACGCTCTCGCCGGTCTTGGCGTTCAGGCAATGGGCTGTCCCTTGCCGCTCGTGGACCCAGTAGATGTAGCCTTGGTGATAGACGGGTGACGCGACGTTCGAGCCCTTCGCGGTCGTCCAAAGCAGATGCGACGCGCTAACGTCGCCACGTCCCCCGGCCCGCACGGCGATGGCCGTGTTCTTGCGGCCTCCGATCGAGTACACGACCCCTTCATTTGCAATGACGCTGGGGCAGACATAGCCGCCGTCGGGAATTCCCTTGCAACTCCACAGTTGCTCGCCAGTGCTTGGGTCGTAGCCGACGATTTTCCCCTCGGGCTGCCCCGGCAAGCTGAGCACAAGCTCCGCCTTGCCATCGGGCAACTCGACCAGGCAGGGCGTATTCCACGCGCCGCGAATCGAACCGATTTGCCACGCTTGTTTGCCGTCTTGCTTGTTGAGCGCGACGATATTGCCCGATTCGACCGCCGCGTTGACGATGAGCAGGTTGTTGTACAACACGAGTGACGTGCCGCTCCCCCAGCCGGTCGTGCGCGAACCGACGTCCGCGTGCCACTTCGGCTCGCCCGTCGTCAAGTCGAGCGCGTACACCCCCGAGCGGCCGAAGAACACATAGAGCGACTGCCCATCGCTGATCGGCGTGCTCGTCGAGTAGCCGTGCCAGGTGTTGTTGCCGCCGGAATACTCCGACTCGGGCAACTGTGGCTGAAATTCTTTTTGCCAGGCGATCCTGCCACTCGTCCGATCGAGACACACGACGTGCCGCTTGAGTTGCTGGATATCGCCGGGATCATCCTCCTTCAGGGCGTAGCCACTGTAGCAAGTGACGTAGACATGATTACCCACCGTGATCGGACTCGATGAGCCCGGCCCGGGGAGCGACGTCTTCCAGACAACGTTTTGTGCGTCGGACCACGTGGTCGGCAGGTTCTTGTCACCGCTTTCGCCCAGTCCGCCGGGGCCGCGAAACCGACTCCAATCCGCACCCAGCAGCGCAAACGATAGGGCAACGAACGAGCAACTCAATACACGCGACCAGGGGCGATTCATGGCAACATCCTCGGCGGGAAAACAGCACTCGGAAGGAACTCAAACCGGTGGGTTAGAAGCAAGACGTTCGAGAAACCTAATTTATCGGCTCGACGCTTCGAGGGAAAGGAAAAAAGCAGCCGTCGGAATTTGACCATCGCGGGTGAACGGGAGAGAATATCCCTTCCTGCCACAGCCGATTAACCTCTCTGAACGCCCCCCATGAGCGATACGAAACAAGCTTTTGGT
>CAZZBK010000149.1:0-14319 GCA_964652155.1 uncultured Planctomycetaceae bacterium
ACTTCCGCCTGACCGACGTCAGCGGCCGCGTGCTTACGCCCCTGCTGGCGTAGAGCGCGATGCGTCGCTGGTAATGTGAAATGTATCACGGCTAGTGACCGCGATAGCAATGTCAGTGATCGATTGGATTGATTCTCGCCACCTTATTCGACTTACTTAACGAGGGCTTTCGTGAATCGCCACACGACGTTTCGTAGTCTGCTGATAAAAGAATTATCGATAATTGCTGCCTCAGAACAATTCAATGATTCATGTGTGCAAGTAGCTGATTACACTGAGACTAGAATTGACTTGGCTGGAGAAATATGTGATTACTACACAGGCGAATTACTGGCGTACGAGGATTTTAACGCCGAGTTTGACCTTGCAGAAATCGACATCTTGCGGAAGCTCGTCTCATTACTAGATTTGTTTTTAAAGCACGATACTACGTGGGCCAACGTTCAAGTCGAGGCGTGGAGTTTACTGGAACGCCTTCGGCGTAAGAATTAGGTAACGGCTTGACGGCACGGTGGCGGGTGTTTTGCGTGAGCAAAACCCGGCACTTGGCGCAGCAGCGAGCCCCGCTACCCATGAGTTGAGGCCACCAGCTTGCCGACGGGGCGATGAGATGATGGGGTGACGTTCACGCGCGTCGCAATACGGTCACGCCCCCCGGCGTACGCGCCGCGGCGTCGCTATCGCCGGGGGCTAATCGATTGCTGCGATATCGGCTCATGCGCCACGATCGGCGGCAGAGCCGCCGGCTTGGGTATGAAGCCAAACACGAAACACCAAACACCAAACACCAAACACCAAACACCAAACCCTCTTCCCGCGGCGTCGCTAGCGCCGGGGGCTCATGTCGGAGCGGAGGCGAGTTAGGAGCTTGGCGAGGTCTTTGGGAAGCGGCATCGAGTAATGGTGCCTCTCGCCGGTGATCGGATGCTTAAAACCCAACTCGGCCGCGTGCAGGGCCAGTCGCGGGGCCCCGCTGGGGTCGACCAGCGGCGGAGCGTGCAGCGGATGCAAGTAGACCTTCTCGCCGCAGACCGGATGCCCTAGCTCCGAGAGATGGATGCGGATTTGATGGGTGCGGCCGGTCTCGAGCTGGCACTCGATGAGGGTGTAATTGCCCAAGGACTCGATGGGGCGAATGTGCGTGACGGCCTCTTTGCCGAGCGTGGGGCTGGTGGTGCTGCCGCGTCGACCGTCGCCGCGATCGCGCACCAAGCGCGACGAGATCGTTTGCGGGCCCACCTGGCCGAGCACGATCGCCAAGTACGTCCGCTCGGTGGTGTGCTGGCGGAATTGCTGTCCCAACTCGCGCTCGGCGGGGATGCTGCGGGCAAAGACCATCAGGCCGCTGGTCTCGCGATCGAGCCGATGCACGGGGCGCACCGGAGGCATGCGCATCGACCCGGGCTTTTGCCCCGAGGTTCGCTTGGCAGGCGGTTTCGACTGCCGCTTGGCGAGGATGCGTGGCAGTACGTCCTCGAGCGTCGGGTTGTTGCGTCGCCGCTGGGGCGACCAATCTTGTTCTTCATGGTGTCGCACGCTCGTCATGCCCGAGGGCTTCTCGACGACCACCAGATGGGCGTCGAGGTAGCGGAGCTTGACGTCATCCTCGCGGGCCGGGGGTGCCACGGGGTTGGCCAGCACCTTGATGACCTCGCCCGGCTTGAGTCGTCGGGCCTCGTCCTGGCAGAGGTTGCCGTTGACTTGCACGCGGCGCGTGCGGATGAGTTGCTGCACATGCGACCAGGCGGGCTTGCCGGGCAACCAGAGCCGCAAGGCCGCCGAGAGCGTCAGCCGTGCCGAGTCGTCGCCAACGCGGAATACATGTTCGTCCTGGGACATGCGGGCGGTTCGAGAGAAAAGGGGGCGGCCGAGATTTTCGCGACCATCACGAGCAGGTCGACTATCTGAGCGTAGTTGACCCGGGGCTGGTCGTCCAGCGGGTGAACTTAGGGCAATTCGAGTTTGCAGATTGCCGTCGATCTACAATACTGTCCCCAGACGCTTCCGTTCACCTCGCAGAGTAGTTCCAGATGACCGATTCGATTTGGCAACATGGCTTGCGAACCGCGCTGCGATCGCGGACCGAGTATCGCGGCGACGTCGAGTTGCTGGCCATTCCCGCGGCGCTCGACTTTTACCTAAGCGAGCTGCGCGAGCTTTTCGATCGCTTGGGGCGCAAGCTCAACGACGCCGAACTCGAGCAGTTGCGGCAACTGCTCTGGACGGCCATTGATGGCGCGTTCGCGCTCGGGAGCGCCAACAAGGTCGTCGTCCACTACGTGCTCAGCGCCTCGACCGGCATGGATAAGAACCTGGCGCTCAACGTCACCACGTTCACGGTTGACCTGAACGAACAGTATCGTCTGTGGCTCGAACAGCGGCAGTCGCAGCCGTTCGGGGCGCATCCCGACGCGCGAGTCGTGTCGCTGTTGGAGCCGTTGGGCACGCCCGCCGCCGCGCCAGTGCTCGATGTCGGGGCGGGTACCGGGCGCAACGCGATCTACATGGCGCAGCGCGGTTTCCCGGTCGACGCCGTCGAGGCGACCCCCGTGATGTTGGCCAATTTGCAACAGGCGATCGGGACGATTCATGTGCCGCTGGAGATCATAGCGGGGAACGTGCTCGACCCTGAGTTGCGACTGTGCGGTGGACATTATGCGTTGATTGTGGCCAGCGAGGTGGCGCCCCATTTTCGCCGCGACGGGTCGTTGGAGCGGATGATCGAGCGCTGCGCGGCGGCCTTGCGATCGGACGGCCGACTGGTGCTGAACCTGTTTTTGGCGCGCGACGATTACGCCCCCGACGCGCTGGCCGAGCAACTTTCAGAAACGCTCTGGTCGACGATCTACACGCGCGGCGAGCTGCGCCGCGCCCTGCAAGGGTTGCCGCTCGTGCTCGAAAGCGACGATTCGGCCTACGAGTACGAATGGCGACACCTGCCGTCGTTCGCCTGGCCACCGACGAGTTGGTTCGAAGCCTGGGCCCGCTGCGAAGGGTTGTTTCTTACGGTCGACCCGGCCCAATTGCCGGTCGAGCTGCGCTGGATCGTGCTGCGCAAAGCGACGTAGAGCCTATCCTAAAACCGAAGTGCGAGGGGGGCCGTCCCCATTTGCTCCGCAGACTTCGCAAATTTGGGATAGTCCCCTGCAGGGGTTCGTCCTGCGCGGCGCGCTAGTCGCCGAGCGTGAGCCGAGCGGTGATACCGATCACGACAAACAGGATCAAGGTGACGACGCTTACGGCGACCAACGACTCGAACATCTTGGCGGATCCTTGCAAGGGAACTTGAGAATGGCACGTGGACCGACGGAGCTATTATTATCGCGCCGCTGACGAGTTGTCACCCCCGGCGCAGGATAGGCCGAGGTCGGGTGTGTCGCGCCGCGATCGGATTTCGCTCGCACCCCAGCAGGAGAATGGCCAATTCTGCGAAACTGACCGCGATTGAACGGGGTACAATAGGCAGACCCAACCACACTGGAGGCGTTATGCAAGCTGGCTTGATCTCGTTGGCGATCTTTCTGTCGCTCTCAGCCCCCGGCGTCGATGCGCCGACGTTCTCGCAGCATGTCGCGCCGATCGTCTGGAAGCATTGCGCGGGTTGCCACCGGCCGGGCGAGGTGGGCCCTTTTTCGCTGTTGACCTACGAGGACATGGCCAAGCGAGCCGACTTTATAGTTGACATCACGTCGAGTCGCCGCATGCCCCCGTGGAAGGCGGAGCCCAGTTTCGGACAGTTCCACAATGAGCGGCGGCTGAGCGACGAGGAGTTGGCGACCTTGCGTGCATGGGCGAAAGCCGGCGCGCCGCGCGGCGACGAGCGCGAGCTGCCCAAGCCGCCGCAGTTCACCGATGGCTGGACGCTCGGCAAGCCGGACCTGATCCTGGAGATGCCCGAGGCATTTAGCGTTCCGGCGAGTGGCGCGGATATTTATCAATGCTTTGTGCTCCCGATACCCACGAGCGAGCATCGGACGGTGTCGGCGGTCGAGTTCCGGCCGGGCAATCGGCGCGTGGTGCATCATGCGTTGCTGTTTCTCGACTCGAACGGCGCGGCGCGGAAGCGAGACGAGCGCGAGGCGGGACCGGGTTACCGCAGTTTTGGCGGCCCGGGGGTGATACCCACCGGCGGCTTGGGTGGCTGGGCACCGGGCGCGATGCCCCGCTATTTGCCCGAGGGGACCGGCATGTTCCTCCGCAAAGGGAGCGACCTCGTGCTGCAACTGCACTACCATCCCAGCGGCAAAGCCGAGAGCGATCGGTCGAGCGTCGGTATCTATTTTACCAAGCAGCTCGCGCCGACCATCGTGGGTGGCTTGGCGGTTCGCAGTCGGCAACTCAACATCCCGCCCGACGAGAAGCACTACCGTGTCACGGCCGAGAGTGAAGCGTTGCCGGTCGACATCAACGTGCTGGGCGTTGGTCCGCACATGCATTTGCTCGGCCGTCAAATGAAGGCCACGGCCAAAAAGCCCGACGGCTCGGTCGTGCCGCTCATTTGGATTAAAGATTGGGACTTCAACTGGCAAGGGGGCTATGCCTTCGCCGAGAACGTGCGGTTGCCCAAGGGGACGATCATCCACGTCGAGGCCGAGTACGACAACTCGGCCGACAATCCGCACAACCCGAGTTCGCCGCCGAAGCGTGTGCATTGGGGTGAGCAGACGACCGACGAGATGTGCCTGCTGAGCGTGCAATTGACGACCGACTCGGTGGCTGATCTGCGCAAGATTGTCACGATGCGCAGCGCACGGCTGGGGGCGGCGCTCGTGGGGGGCGTCGACGAGCAGGACCTGCCCGGCGGCGTCGTGCCGGACCGCGCCGCGCGGATCGAAGTGTTCGTCGACGCGCTGCTCGATCGCGGCTTCGTCATCCCGGAGCCGGCCCGCGAGCTGCTCAGGTTTTTCGATAAAGATAGCGATAGCCGGCTTGACCGCGAAGAGTACGATCAGATCCCGATCGACGTGCGCAACCGCATCCGCGACGAGATCCGCCGTCGAGTGCGCGAAGTAGCTGAGCCGTCGGGGGGCTGAGTTGATCGGTCGTTACTGAGGCTCAGGTAATTAAGTTAGGTAGGACGACCAGCGGGAGTCCGATAATACCGGCCTCGCGTAGCTCGGCCTGTTAAGCTGGTTATCTGACCATCAATAGCGGGTTGCGACGACATCCACGTCCAGCAGCAACACGTGCGGGGTGAGTTCCTGGTTGCCCGTGCGATCGACCGCCAGGGCCGAGAGCCGACCGTCGGCGGGGACCGACAGCTCAAGGGTCCAGTCGGCCACGCCGGCCGATTGGGTTGCGATCTGCGCCTGCTGACCATTGACGGTCACGCTCGCAATCTCGCCGTTGTCGTGCGAGATGCCGCGCACGACGAGCTTGCCGCTGGCGCGACGCACCTGCGTGATGACGGTCGCCGGGGGCAAATCGTCGATGGGGTCGAGCAACTTCGGCCACGCGACGCCGCTCACCTTGGCCACGACCGACTCGTCGCCGGTCAGCGGGGGATCGGGGGCGTACTTGTTCCCGTCGGCCATGAGGTCGGCCGCCTTGGTGCTGACGATCTTGGCATGCTGGCCCTGGCCGTAATGGTCGTGAATGAAATACGGGACGCCTTGGGGAACGAACGGATCGACGCGCGTCGAGCCGCCACGATTAAAGACCGGGCGGCGACCGTCGGTCTTGCCCCAGGTGACGTTGCGGAAGTGGCTGGCCGCCTTGCCCGAGAGGTTGTTGTCGCTCATGTGGACGACCGGGTGCATCTGGTTGCCGCCGACAAAGTCGTCGATCGTGAGCCCATCGACCGTGATGACGCCGGCCTGCGCGCTGGCGTCGTCCATGCCGCGATTAAAGGGCTCGCCCCCGGCGTTGGACAGGTGCAGGTTGCGGAACACCTGGTTGTCGAACGTCGGCCGATAGATGCCATACGCCACGCGATGGATGCGGATGTTCTCCATGAGCATCGAGGGGCTATGCGGCCGGAAGGCGTAATGCGCTTCCCAAATTTTCAGTCCGCGAATGATGTGTGGGTGCCGAACGTCGGGCCCCGTCCAGTCAATGGCCTTGATCGTGTCGAGCATTTTCTGGTCGCGGATGGGGGTGTCGGGTTGCGCGCCGCCGTTGGCGGCCACGACCATGCCGGCCAGCCCTTCGGTGTGTGACTCGTTGTCCTCGAATCGCCAGATCGGAATCGTTCGCACGTCGACATCCTTCGGCTTGCCGTCAGGCATCCGCACGCTCAATGTGCTGCTGAAGGACTTCGAGTTCTGGATGTCGTAGCGGAAGCCGTACTCGTCGTTCTCGCAGGCGACATTGTGCACGAGCGTGTTGCGGCCGTTCGACCACCAGAACGCCGCGCCGTCGTTGGGATCGAACGGCAACACCTGTTTGGGCAATCGCTTGCCGAAAAACGCCTGCACGCCCAGGTTGCGGTCGAGCAGATTGTAGACCTCGGTGCCGTCTTCCATGAAATAGCCGTGCCCAACGCTCTGGTAGCCCACGCAGTCGCGGACGACCAGATACTCGGTGCCGTGGATCGTGATCCACCGGTTGTGAGAGTCGACGATCGCCGCGCCGAGCACTTGGCTGCCGCGCATCGTGTCGCCGATCAGGTGATAGTGAATGGCATAGCGGCCGAGCACCCCTTCCTTGCCCAGGTGGGCGAAGCGCGTGTAGCTCGTGCCGCCGCGGCTGTAGGCGTGGTACATCGTGTGGCCGCGCACCCCCTTGGGGTCAGCGCTCTCGACGATCACGTTGCGCGACAGGTTGGCCACCTCGCTGCGGAACTCGCCGCTGCCGTAATGCTCCAATTCGAGCGGCTGCTCAAAGTGCAGCGTCAGGCCGTCGATCCGGGTGATGCGACGCTGCTCGGTGCCGATATGCTCGGCGCTGTTGCGAAACGAACCGCGGCGGGGTTGCTTGCGGGCACCGGTGACGATGATCTCGTCCCCCACGCGCCAACCGGTCACCCCCTCCGCGAGCGTCACGCTCGTGGCGTTGGGCTTGGCGTCAGCGCCCAGCTTGACCCAGGTGCGGCTCAGCGGCGCGCCGTGCAACTCCATCTGCGCCGAGCAGCATACGAGCGCCGGAGCGTCGTTCTTGTCCATCCCTTCGAGGTAGTGTAGCCGAATGCGCGCGGTATGCTCGGCCGGGATCGGCCGTTCGAGCGTCCCCACCTCGAGCAACGGTATCGAGCCTTCGCGCGGGGCTTGTGGCTCGCCCGCCACATTCACGCCGGCAAAGTCGCAGGCGAAACCGCTCTCACTGCACGTCGTGCTGTTCTGAACTTTCATCACCGCGACGTTCAGTTCGGTGTCGCGATCTCGGGCAAAGCTGAGCGCGCCGACGACCTGCACCAGCCGCAGCACGGCAGGAGCTTGGACGTCGTACGTCACGCGCGTCTTCTGCGACACGAGCACTCGATCGCCCGTGGCGGGCACACGCGCGGGGGACCAAGTCCGAGGATCGGACCAGTTGCCGTCCTTTACGCTGCGAAGCGTGAACTGAATGGGATGATGATGCGCGTGGTCTTGTTTGGCGGGGGCGGCTTGTTGAGCAGTACCACTGGGCAGAAACCAGGCGAACGACAGCAGCGCGCAGCAACACGATAACACAGAGATGAGACGCACGGCAAACTCCTCTCGATTTCAACAGGCGGACGATGCAAATCGCCTCTGATTATCGCGATTGCCACATGGCCGTCCAGCAAAATTGCTTCCAGCGTCGTCTTTATGGATCCTCAGGTCCTTCAGCTATCGATCCCTGCGCCGTGAATAAGCCCTGGTGATCGCGAGGGTACGGCGCGTACGCCGAGGGCTATTGAGGTTCAGAATTATGTTAACAGGACGACCAGCGGGAGTCCGTAAATACCGGCCTCGCGTTGCTCGGCCTAATAAGTTTATTATCTGAGGATCAGTAAATGTGTGACTGCGATGGCGACATGACTCGCCGCTACGCGCCGAACTTGCCGAGGCGGCCGGCGTTGGCCAGGGCGAGCGGCATCAGATACTTGGCTTCGAATTGGCCCAAGCCACCGCGGATCGCCTCGCGCTCGTTGAACGCTTGCAGGCCGTCGCTGCGGCAGCAGTCGCTGTGCAGCAACGTCGGCACCGGATGCCAACTGTGGCTCTTCAAGTAGCTCGGCGTGCTATGGTCGCCAGTGACGATCAGCACATTGGGTTTGAGTGCCATGATGCGCGGAATCGCGCCGTCGAGTTCCTCGGTCTTCTTGGCTTTGGCCGCAAAGTTGCCGTCCTCGCCGGTGCTGTCGGTGTACTTGAAGTGGATGAAGAAGAAATCGTATTTCAACCAATGCTGTTCGAGCACGCTCAACTGCTCGTCGAGCGATTGCGCCGCGCCGACGATATCCATGCCCACCAGCCGGGCAAGACCCTTGTACATCGGGTAGACGGCGATCGCCGCGGCCCGCAGGCCATACACCTCCTGGTAGCTCGGCAGCGGTGGCTTGGTCGAAAAGCCGCGCAGCGTCAGGCCGTTGGCCTTCTTCTCGCCGGCGAGCAGCTTGCAGGCCTGGGCGACAAACTCGGCCGCCACACCCGCGGTCTTCTCGCTCGCCGAGTCGATCGCGATGGGCTTGTTGGGCTCGACCCCCGTGCGTTGCGGGTCGGTGTCTTTGACCTTTCCCTGCAAGCCGCTGCCGCGCAGCACGACGACAAAGCGGTGCTCCTTGACCGGCTCGACGAACACCTCAATGCCCGGTATTTTCACCTGCCGCAGTCGAATGGCCAGCGGGGCGCTCTCGTCGCTGCTGATCCGTCCGGCCCGGCGGTCGATGATCTTCCCCTGGGCGTCGAGCGTGCAGAAGTTGGCGCGGATCGCCACGTCGTTCGGTCCCAACTCGAACCCGATGCCCGTCGCTTCGAGTGCGCCGCGGCCGATGATGTATTTGAGGGGGTCATAGCCGAATAGGCCGAGGTGCCCAGGGCCGCTGCCCGGGGTGATGCCTGGCTTGACGGGGATGCTCAGCCCCTGGACGCTGGTCTTGGCCAGGGCGTCGAGGTGTGGCGTGTGGGCCGCTTCTAACTCGGTGGGGCCGCCCGGCTCGCTGGGCAATCCACCCAAGCCGTCGCCGACCAGCATGACAATTTTCGAGTCGCTGGGCTGAATGAGTTCAAAATCGCGCAGCAAATCGTGCATGTCCATGGTGTTATCTGCGTCGTGGGGGTGATTGCGTCGAAAGACCAAGCGACTCGCTGGGCTCACTGGTCATTTCCTAATCGCTATCGCGCCGCAGGGCAAGGGGGGCTCGCGTAAATGGGTAGCCCTGACAACTCGTTGTCAGGGGGGCGAAGCCACAGCAGGGCAGGAATGCTCGACCAAGCTGCGCCTCGGGTCGCTTGGAGCGACCCCGACAAACAAGTTGTCGGGGCTACCCAAGGAACGTCCGTCGAATGTGGGCTCGCTTGGCAATCACGCCTCTCTTTCGCTATGTTCACCCACAGCACGTGTCGCCGATGGCCTGTCAACACCTCGTCACGTCAGAGTCTTTCACCTGGAGATCCCCCCATGCGCCCGATCAACGTGCAGCCGATCACCTACGACCCCCGCGGCTGTTTTGTCCCCGGCCACGGCATCGAGCCTGGCGAGATCGAGCAACTGGAGCCTTGGTTGTTGGCCGCCCGCGCGGCCACGCTCGACGACGTGACACTGCTCGAGTCGGGCAAGAACGTGATCGAACACAAGCGGCCGCTCGACGCGGGCTTCATCAATCTCCCCCAACGGTTGCTCGATGAGTACGACCAGAAACATCAGCAGAGCGAATTGGGGCGCATTCTGGCCACGGCCCATCGGCTGCAAGCCGAGGTCGATCGCTTCGTCGTGCTCGGCATCGGCGGTTCGTACATGGGAGCCAAGGCCCTGTTCGAGTCGTGCGGCGCGCCGTATCACAATGAGCTCGATCGAGGCCGTCGCGGCGGCCGGCCACGGGTCTACTTCGAGGGGAACAACGTCGACAACGATTCCAGCCAAGGTCTGCTCGATTTGCTCGGCCGGGGCCGCGCGGCCAACTCGCTCGACGATCGCTGGGGGATCGTCGTCATCAGCAAGAGCGGCGGCACGCTCGAGACCGCCGTCGCGTTCCGGCAATTCCTCGCCGCGCTCGGAGAGTCGGTCGGCGGCGATCAGGCCCAGCTCGCCAAGCTGGTCGTGCCGGTCACGGCCCTGAACGACAAGAGCAAACTGTTCCGCGTGAGCCAGGCGCTCGGCTGCCCCGACGTGTTCGATATTCCCGACGGCATCGGCGGTCGGTTCTCGATCTTCACGGCCGTCGGCCTGTTGCCCGCCGCAATTTTGGGTCTCAACGTCGTCGAGTTGCTGCAAGGCGCGGCCGCCATGACCGAGCGGTTCAAGCATGCCTCGCTGGGCGATAATCCCGTGCTCGACTACGTGGCGGTCTGCCACCTGCTCGAACAGCGGCGAAACCTCGATATCCGCGTGCTCAGCGCCTGGAGCAAGGGACTCGAGTCGGCCGGCCTGTGGTACGATCAGTTGCTTAGCGAGAGCTTGGGCAAAAACGAGCGCGGCGCGACGCCGCTCACGTCGGTCACCACTCGTGACCTGCACTCGCGTGGCCAGCAGCATCAGGAAGGCAAACGCAACAAGCTGATTACAAACCTGATTGTCGACAAGCCGAAGCATGACCGGCTCGGCGTGGGTCGCCACGGCGAGGCGCTCAACGGCGACGACCTGAACTGGTTGGCCGACGCGACGTTGCCCGACATTATGAGCGCGGCGATTGCGGGGACGAACGAGGCATACCGCGCCGATCGTCGACCCACGGCCGACTTGCATTTGCCCCGGCTCGACGAGGCCACGATGGGCCAACTGTTCCAGCTCTTCATGCTCGCCACGGTCGTCGAGGGGCGGCTCGTCAACATCAACCCTTATGGCCAGCCGGGGGTCGAGGCCTACAAGACCAACATGATGACGTTGCTCAAAAAACAGTTCGCCAAGTAACCACCACGCGCAACACCATGCCCACGCATATCACCTGGCTCGGACACGCTTGCTGGCAAGTCAAGTCCAGGGCGACCACGCTGCTCATCGATCCGTTTCTGACCGGCAACCCCGCCGCGGCTCTGAAGGCCGACGAGGTCGCGGCCGATTACATCTTGATCTCGCACGGGCATGGTGACCATGTCGGCGACACGGTCGCGATCGCCTCTCGCACCGGCGCGACGGTCATCTCGAACTATGAAATCTGCACGTGGCTCTCAGGGCAGGGGGTGCAAAAAACGATCGGCGGCAACCTGGGGGGCGGCGTCAACCTGCCCTGGGGACGCGTGCAACTCACGCTCGCCCACCATAGCTCGCAACTCCCCGATGGCAGTTATGGGGGCAATCCCAGCGGCTTCCTCATCACACTCGGCCCGCACAAACTGTACTTCGCTTGCGACACGGCGCTGTTCTACGATATGAAACTGCTCGGCAATCGCGGCATTGATGTCGCGGTGCTGCCGATCGGCGACCTGTTCACGATGGGGCCCGACGACGCGCTCGAGGCCGTCAAGCTCATCGCCCCCAGGCATGTCTTGCCGTCGCACTTCAATACCTGGCCCCCGATCTCCCAAGAGCCGCTCGCCTGGGCCGACCGGGTCAAGGCCGAGACCGCGGCCAAGCCGACCGTGCTCAAGAGCGGCGAGACCTTTACGCTTCCCGACTGACCCCAACGTGCTGAGAACCATCATGGAGGATGCTGCTCGACGATCGCCGCGCTGCCTGGTGACCGGCGGAGCCGGCTTCATCGGCTCGAATCTCGTCGCGGCGCTCACCGAGCGTGGCGCGGAGGTGGTGGTCTGCGATCGACTGGGTTGCGAAGACAAATGGCGCAACCTGGCCAAGCACCCGCTGGCCGGCTTTGTCGCTCCACCGCGATTGCAAACCTATCTCACGCAGGTCCCGCGCTTCGATGTGGTGTTTCACATGGGCGCCGTCTCGGCGACGACCGAGACCGACGGCGACTTGGTGATCGACTCGAATTTCAATCTCTCGCTTGAACTGTGGAACTGGTGCGCGGCGCAGGAGACGCGGTTCATCTATGCCTCGTCGGCGGCGACCTACGGCGACGGCTCGCAAGGCTTTGTCGACTTTTCGAGCCCAGCCGAGCTGTCGACCCTGCGGCCGTTGAATCTCTACGGCTGGAGCAAGCACCTGTTCGATCGACGAGTGTCGCAACTCGTCGAGCAACGACGCCCCACTCCGCCGCAGCACGTGGGCCTCAAGTTCTTTAACGTCTACGGACCGAACGAGTATCACAAAGGCTCGATGCAGAGCGTCGTCGCGCATCTCTATCCGAAGTTGATCGCCGGCGAGCCTGCGCGGCTGTTCAAGTCGTATCGATCCGACTACCGTGACGGCGGCCAGTTGCGTGACTTTGTGTACGTGCGTGACTGTGTCGACGTGATGCTCTGGCTGCTCGACCATCAGCACGTCAGCGGGCTATTCAACGTTGGCTCGGGGAGTGCGCGGACGTTCGTGGACCTCGCCAGTGCGACATTCGCGGCGCTCGAGCAAAGTGCGCGGATCGAGTTCATCGAGATGCCCGAGACGCTCCGCGACAAGTACCAATACCGCACCCAGGCCGACCTTTCGCGCTTGCGTGCCGCCGGCTACGCGCGTCCGATGACAAGCTTGGAAGACGGCGTGCGCGATTACGTGCGCAGCTACCTGAGCGCCCCGGACTCGTATCGCTAGCGGCTCTACGTTATTGAAGTTCAGGTAATTAAGAGCGTCTAACAAAATGGCAGCCGAGCGGGTTGAGTTCCTCGCGCTTGCCGCTCAGTGCGAGTGCGTGCTCAAGCACGTCGCGCAATCAAGGGTGCGGCGCGCCGAGCACGATGAATTCAACGTGCGCGCCGAGCGCCGCGGCGGCGCGTCGCACGATTGGCCAGGCTCTCTCGGGCCAGACATACGCGCCGGCCGCCACGAGTTCGCTGGCCCCGATGGCCTGCTGCAAAAATCGTCGTCGCGCACGTAACATCGAACAACCTCCTCCGAGTTCGTGGGGTTCAATGACTATTTTTGTTCCAAATCGCCGCACACCAACTCATGATCGTTGCGGGCAAAAACGCGCCGCAGGGCAAAAGCCGGATGCGACCAGCACACCCCGCCGCGCTGGTTGAGCTGCGGCAGCGAAGGGGCGAGCAGCTTGGCCCGGCTACGCTCACTGAACCCGGCCGGTGAGAGTTCGGCGATGATGAGCTCTCCGCGCTCGTTGAACAACCAATACTCTTCGCCGTGACGGACGAAATGGATATTGGCCCAACGAGCCTTGGGAACGGCGGTCGTGTCTTCCCAGACCCGGTCTCCCGTGTCGGCCAGCAAGCAGCGTAGCTCACCGTAGCTGTCGGCGCCGTAGAGGTAGTTGCCCTTGAAGACGGGGGTGCTCATGATCGATTGCAGGCTGTCGGTGTCGCGTTCGCTCTTGCCCACCCGCCGCCAGACCTCGTGGGAGAGTGGCTGTTTCTGATCGAGTCGCAGCATCAGGCCGCCGTCGTAAAAGCTCGTGACGAATAACCGGTCACCGTCGACAATCGGGGTCGAGATGCCGATGGGCATGTTGCGCGGACGGAACGCTTGCGACCAGAGCAACTTGCCCGAGGCGGGCTCAAGGCCGACGACATTGTCGCCGGTCAGACACACGAGCACGCGCTGGCCGGCTTGCTCGACGATGATGGGGGCAGCGTAGGAGGCGCGGTCGTCGAGGGCGCGCCAGCGTTCCACCCCGCTGAGTTTGTCGAAGGCCACGAGGCAGGCGTGCTCGCCCCCGACCTGCAAGATGACCAAATCTTTCTCGATAAGCGGCGCGGCGGCGATGCCCCAGATGGGCATGCGAATGCGGTACTGCTGGGCGAGGTCGTGCTGCCAGAGAGGCTCGCCCGAGTCGGCCCGATAGCAGAAGAAGTGCCCCATCGCACCCAGCGCGTAGGCGCGTCCCTCGTGCAGCGTCACGCAGGCGCGGGGGCCCGCCTTGTAGCCGATCGTGTAGACGCACGCATACTGATGCTTCCAGAGAAGCTTGCCCGAACGGGCGTCGAAGCAAAGCGTGCGTTCGATCTGTTCGGGCTCATCAAGCCGATCGGTCACATAGACGCGACCGTCGGCAATGGTGGGGCCGCTATAGCCGGCACCGATGGGTGCGCGCCAGAGAATGGGGACCTCGGGGGTCTTGAAACGTTCGATGATCCGGTCCTCGCGCCAGACACCGTCGCGCAGCGGGCCGCGCCACTGCGGCCAGTCGTCGCCGCGGAGGGGCAAGTGGCTTAAGAGGACGAGAGCAAGGCAGCCCAGTAGGGCGCGCGCGTG
>CAZZBK010000150.1:0-14140 GCA_964652155.1 uncultured Planctomycetaceae bacterium
CCCCGCTCGTTGGCCGATTGTCGAAGCAACGCTCCAAACGAGCAGGATCCACCCCCCCTCACGCAACTCGACGAGTTTCGGCATAATTGGCCAGTCAACGGTCACGTTTACCCCCCACTCGGCAGCCGCCGCCTACGGTTGTTGGCTATCCGCTGAAGAAAGTTCGCAGCCATGAGCGTCCTCCTCCAAATCAAAAACGCCCACAAAAGCTATGGCGAGCAGATCCTGCTCGACGGCGCCGAGGCCACGCTAACCGACGACGTTAAGGTCGGGTTCATCGGCCGCAACGGCGCCGGCAAGAGCACCCTGCTACGCATTCTCCTGGACGAAGAACAACTCGATCGCGGCGAAGTTGCCCGCAGCTCAAAATTGCGCGTCGGTTATCTGCGTCAGCACGACCCGTTCTTGCCCGACGAAACCGCCTTGCAGTTCCTCATGCGCGACAGCGGACAACCTGACTGGAAATGTGGCGAGGTGGCCGGCGAATTTGAACTCAAAGGGACGTACCTCGAAGGGCCCGTCGCCAAGCTCTCGGGCGGCTGGCAGACGCGCGTCAAGCTGGCGGCCCTGTTGTTGCACGAACCCAACCTGCTGCTGCTCGACGAGCCGACCAACTTCCTCGACCTGCGCACGCAAATTCTGTTGGAGCATTTTCTGCGACACTATAAAGAGGCTTGCCTGGTCGTCTCACACGACCGCGCCTTTCTGAACGCCGTCTGCGACCACACGCTCGATCTGTCGCGCGGCAAGCTCACGATGTTCCCCGGCAAGGTCGATGCGTTCCTAGAATTTCAACGCACGCAGCGCGAGCACGAAGAACGCTCCAATGCCGCGGTCAGCGCCAAACGACGCCAGCTCGAAGAGTTTATCGCCAAAAACAAGGCCCGAGCCAGCACGGCCACGCGCGCCCGATCCAAAAGCAAGCAACTCGAAAAGCTGGAACTGATCGACGTGGCCGGCGACGAACCGACAGCCCGCATCCGAGCGCCGCTCGTCGACCCCCGTAAAGGACCCGCGCTCCGCTGTCGCGATCTGGCCATTGGGTACGCCGAACGGCAAGTCGCCAGCGGCATCGACCTGGAGATCGAGCATGGCTCTCGAGCCGCCATCGTCGGCGACAACGGGCAAGGCAAGACCACGTTCCTACGCACGATCGTCGACTCACTCGAGCCGCTCGCCGGCGAAGTCCGTTGGGGACACGGTTGCCAATTGGGCATCTACGCCCAGCATGTGTACACGAGCCTGCCCGAAAAGCAAACGGTGCTCGACTACCTCGAGTACCACGCCCCCCCCGGGACCAAGAATCAGGAAATCCTCGACATGGCCGGGGCGCTGTTGTTTCGTGGCGACGCGGTGCAGAAAAAGATCGCGGTCCTTTCCGGTGGCGAGCGTGCGCGGCTCTGCATGGCCAGCCTGCTGCTGAGCAAGAATAACATTCTGATCCTCGACGAGCCGGGGAACCATCTCGACGTCGATACGGTCGAAGCGCTGGCCGAGGCACTGCTGGCCTACCAAGGGACGGTCATCTTCACGAGCCACGATCGCCACTTTATGAAGCGGATCGCGACCTGCATTATCGAAGTCCGCGACGGCCGCGTGGTCAATTACCGTGGCGACTACGAGTCGTATCTCTACGCGGTCAACCAAGAGATCGAAGAGGGAGAACGAGAACTCGCCTCGCAAATGTCCAAAGCCCCACCGTCGGCCAGCAAGCCAGCAAAGTCCGTCCCGCAAGCGCCACGACGCAGCGAACGCGACCTCCGCAAGGAGCTTAGCAACCTGGAACGCACGATCGCCCGGCTCGACGACAAGAAGCGTCAAACAAATGATCAGTTGATGCAAGCCACCGATCCGGCCGAGGCCTTGCGATTGCACAACGAGCTTACCGCCGTCACGGCTGAACTGACCGAGGTCGAAGAACGCTGGTGCAGCGTCCAAGCCGAACTCGGCGAGACGTAATCAGGCAAAGTGCTGCCCCTTACTTCACCCCGGCGGCGCGGTTCCAGTAGAAGTGGGCACTCGCGTCAGGGCGACTCATAAAACTCCGCAACTCACGCTCCACGGCCGTAATCTCGTCGCGCGTGGCTAAGCCTTGCGAAATGAACGATTCGGTGGCGCCGGTCACGTTCTCCAGTAAGTTTTGCACCCAAGGCACGAAACCCGCCGAACCCGACCAGTGCACCTCGCTCTGAATACTCAGCTCGATCTCGCGCAGCCCAGCGGCCTGAAAGAGTTGGAACAGCCGACGCCCCACGAGCGCGTCGCCTCCCAACCGTGCCTGCAAAACGACAAACTGCGACCAAAGGCGATCGAACGTCGGACACTCGGGCTCGAACACGTTCACCGAGATATCGTTCTCCTGCACCCGCACACGCCCCCCTGGCCTGAGAACCCGCCGCATCTCACACAGCACGGCCAACGGGTCAGCCACGTGCTCCAACACATAACGGCAGTAGACAAGATCGAACGACTCATCGGCAAACGGCAACTGATGGGCGTCTCCCTGCACAAATCGCACCCTCGCGCCGAGCGACTGCGCATGAGCCAGTTGTGCGGCCGAGTACTCGATCCCCATCACCTCGCCCGCTCCAACGTGCTCGGCGACCTCGGCCGCCAAATATCCCAAGCCGCTGCCAACCTCCAACACGCGCTCCCCCTCTCGGAGCGACAGAAACGCCACGAACGGTCCATTGGTCAAGTCGTTGAGCCGGCGCAGACGGTCTTGTTCGCTCGCCGTGGTGCCGTGAATGTAGCTCGTCTCGGCCATCGGGCTATTCTCCACGCAGCGCGGCGAGGATCGGTGCCTTGAGCACGGCCCGCACAGCGCTCATGCCGGCGAGCGTCCCCACGCCGACCACCAAGACCAACGTGATCGCCAGGTCGGCAACGGGAATCGCCGCGCCGCCGGCCAACAAGTGTGGCACAATCGCGACGAGCGCCGAGGCGCTCCCCACCCCCAAGCCGCCGAGCAACAGCGCGGCATTCTCCCACAGGATAAGTCGCGCGAGCAGGGCGCGTCGAAAGCCGGTCGCTTGCAGCAGCGCGAGCTCGCCGCGTCGTTCGAGCACATTGCGCAATTGCACGACGGCCAACCCCAGCGTGCCCAGCAGCAGGCCCAGCCCGCCGAGACTTTGAAACGTCGACAGATACGTGTTCTGCACGGCCAAGAACGCCGCGAGTCGATCGACGGTCGGCGTCACGTCGAACCCGAACGTGTCGAGCCGCTTCTCGAAGAGTTGTTCGACCTGATCGGCTTGTGCAGTTGGTGCGTCGATCAAGAAAAACGAAACACCCTCGGCTAGCGGGAAATGCCGCTTGAAGTGGCTCTCGCTAATGACCAATCGCCCTTGCAGTACGCTGTTTTTGAGCAGGCCGACAACTTCGAGCGTGATGGTCTCACCACGATCATTGGCCAGCGGATAGCGTGCCCCGACGCCCGAGAGATGCAGGCTGAACATCGCGGTCGCCATGTCGATGACGACCGGCACGACTCCCCTGCGGTGCTCGTCGAGACCGAGCGTTCGGTCGAGCAATCGCCAGGGATTCTGATGATCCTCTGGCGAGAGTGTGGCGTGCCCTGCCCACTCGAACCCGCCGCGCTCGATGAGTCGCTCGCTCGCGCCCAGCACGCGCGGTTGTTGCGGTTGATACAAGTTGAGGCAACTGGCATCGTCGCCGCGCTGCGAGCGAAGCGGAAAGACCTGACAACGGGCGAGCAGCTTTTCATCCTGTGCGGAGAACCCCAGGTCGATGCGACCATCTTCGCTGGCCAGATCGACAAACAGCGGCGCGGTGCTCTCGCCGAGCAACGTGAACCCGCCCGTCCCGGTGTCGCGCCGCTCGGGTGCCTTCGGAGGCTCAAGGTGAAAGGCACTAATGGCCACGATCAAGAAACAGGCCGACGCCATGAGGCCGACGGTCAGCGTACTGCGGCCACTGTGTCGAGCCGCGTTGCGAAGGGCCAGTCGGGCCATCGCTCCTGGGCCGAGCGTGACGAGCGAACCGGTCTTACCTTGCCGCAATCGTTCACGCACAAACCCCAACAATGACGCGAGGATCAATGCGCCCGCGCCAAAGAACGCGCCCGCCTGCGCCTCGCCCGAGAGCTGAAAGGCCGAGAGTGAGGCAATCACGGCGAGCACGAGCAGGCCCCAGTTGATGCGCGTGGCACGCGGGCTCAATGTGCTCACAACGCTCGCCGGCTCGCTGGCCTCGCCGCCGAGAAGCCGCCGCAACGACACAAGCCGCATCGGTCGCAACGCCACGACAATCGCTCCGAGCGACGCACCAACACCACACACGAGACCCAAGATCAAGCTGAGCGACGTGACATGCAATTGCAAAAAAGGCGTGGTGATCGCCGAGAGCCACCAGGTACGCAAGCCCGCGAGCATGAGCCAGGCGTAGCCCACACCCAGCGCGACACCGACGAGCCCGCCGACCACGGCGACCACCGCCCCCTCGCCGAGCAGCAGCGAGCGCACTTGCTGAAACGACCAGCCGACCGACCGCAGAATGCCGATCTCCTCGGCTCGGCGTTCGACCCCCAGCCTGAAGAGCAGCGCGACGAGCATCATCGCCGCGGCGATCAGGAACATGCTGAAGCCCAAGAACAGCAAATTGAAGGGTGTCGTGCCCGAGGCGGCGGCCAAGGTTTGCGTGCGGATCGCCCGGAAGGTAAAACCCAACTTGGCCGGGTCAATTGCCGCGTTCAACGAAGTTGCGAGCGCGTCGAGTGACTCGCCAGGGGCGAGCGCGATGCGAATACCGGTCGTTTGCCCGAACCGGCTCGACCAGAGCTTGCGTCCCGCGGCGAGCGAGATAAACGCCTTGGGAGTCGCGCGGTATTTGTCCCAGTATTGTTCGTCCTGATCGTTGGGCTTGGTGCTGCGGACCCGCTTGGGGTCGTAAGGGAACGGCGGGTTCCAATCCGCGACCGACGCTTCATCGGTCACCCCTTTGAGCTCGGGGGTGAAATTCCGATCGTTGACGGCCCCCTCCAACTCGATGATCGCCTGCAACTTGAAGCGCGCGGTCTGCTCGACGACTTGTCCGTGCGTGCTCTCGGGCTCGAAATAGGTGAGCCGAATCTCGTCTCCTGGCTTGAGTTGCACGCCTTGCGCGGCCAAGTCGTCGTAGGCCCAGCGATGCAGTACGATCGAGTCGTCGGCGATCTTGTCGAGCACCCGACCGTCGATCGTTTTGAAGGGTCCCAGCGGCGGCTCGGCGGCCACGTCCAAGGCAGTCACGGTCGAGTACGCGAGCTTGCCGCGGTCGTTGTCGCCGCAGGTGATGTAGTTGGCCAGGTACGTGAGCACGCTCTGCGTGCGTTGACCGGCCAAGTGTTTCTGTGCCGCCTCTTCCACCGGCGCGTCGAGCAGCATCCGCTCGCTCTCGAGCAGCGCGTAGCCTTGCTCGGTCTGGCGCAATTTCACGCCGTAGTCAGCCAGCCGTGGCGTGAGCTTCGTGTGATCGTCACGCGCGAGCAGGGCGTTGACCTTGCCATCTTGCTTGAGGGCGGATTGCAATGTCTCGCGTGGCAACCAAGCGTTGAGCGGCTGTTGCTGGTTCGGGTGTAGACTGAATCGGCCCATCCCCTCGGCACGGACAATCTGGCGCACGGTCACGCGCCGTGACGAGGTCGTTTCGCTCTTGCGGCCCAACGGACTGTCGCGCGGCACCTCGCTCGGCACCGGCAAGCGCACGAGGACATCGTCACCAACCTTGGCACCCAAGGCCGACGCGAGCGGCTCGTTCAAGACGATATCGTTGCCATCGAAGGGTTTGAACTCGCGCGAGGTTGATTGGTCGCTCCCGGGCCATAAGTTCGGAAAACCTTTATCGCAGCCGATGAGCGCCACTTGATTGGCTCGTCGACCGCTGTCGGGCTGCGTGATCGCCCCTTGCAAATACACGATCGGCTCGACCTGGGCCGAGACGTGCTTCGTCAGATCTTGCTCAAAGAACCGGTCGACGATGAGCAGCTCGCGAATCGTTCCCAGGCCGTCGAGCACCAGATGCTGCAAACTCCCACGAACCGAGTCGCCAACGATCAGGGCACCGGTCAACACGGCCGTGCCGACCGCGACGCCCAACAGCACGGCCAGCTGTGACCGGGCATGAAACGTGAGCCCGCGAAGCACGACCCTGGCGATGGAATAACCTGGAGCGCTCATGGGTTAGGTCCTCTCGACCAGTCGGCCGTCGTCCATCTCGGCGCGGCGGTCGAACCGCGCGGCGAATTCGCCGCTGTGCGTGACGACGATCAGCATCATCCCCTGCTCGCGTTGTAATTTCAGCAGCAGATCGCCGACGAGCGCGGCGTTGGTGCGGTCGAGATTGCCGGTGGGTTCGTCGGCTAAGAGCAACGGTGGCTGCAAGATCAGCGCCCGCGCGATGGCAACCCGTTGACGCTCGCCCCCGGACAACTCAGCCGGGCGGTGTTCAAGTCGCGCGCTCAGCCCAACCTTGTCGAGCAATTGTCGAGCGCGGTCGAGTTGCTCGGCCGATGTGCCTTGGGCCAATGTCGGAATCAGCACGTTCTCCAGCACCGTACACTGCGGCAGCAGGTGGTGATCTTGAAATACGAAGCCGATGCGCTGATTGCGAAACACGGCCAATGCCGGCTCGTCGAGCGCGAACGGATCCGTGCCATCGAACTGCACGTTGCCCGCCGTGGGTCGGTCGAGCGTGCCAATGATATGAAGCAGCGTGCTCTTGCCCGACCCGCTGGGCCCCAGCACGGCCAGGTTTTGGCCTTTGGACAACTCGAGTGAGCAATCGCGCAACACGACGAGCGGCTCGCCGCGCGACGGATACGTTTTGGTCAGCTTGCGAACAACCAGCGATGACATGAGGAAATGTCCTGAGACGAGAATAAGCCACGCGGCGTATTCTCGCCTGCCTACCGCATTTTGGCCAGCAGGGCGAGCCCGCCCAGGCCATAAAATGTGTACTCGACGTCGCTGCCGTCGTCCCATTCTCCGCCGCGAAAGCCACCGTCCGTGCATTGCATGCTCAACACGTAATCGCGAGCCGCGACAAAGTCGAGATGCTCCAGAGCCCCCAGGTCGTCGAGCGAGAGCGCGCCGGTGAACGTGCTCAGCACGTCGGCGATCGGGATGCGCGTGTTGGCGCGAATGCCCCCTTCGTCAGTCTGATTGTCGAGCAGATAGTCGATGGCCGACTCGCTGGTCGCCGAGTCGATCGCGCCAAAAATGTGCAGCGTGCCCAGCGCCGCGGCGGTGGGATTGGTGCCGCTGCGCTGCATGGGGCCCATCTCGACAAAGCCGCCATCGCCGCGTCGGCGCGAATGAATGAATCGCACGAGTTGGTCAGGAGCGACCGCCTCGCGGCCGATGAGTTGATTGCAGAGCACCATCAGAAACGTGTAGTAGGTGCTGCTCGACTGCCCCTCATCGGTCTTGGCGTAGCCACCGTCGTCGCGGCGGAAGCGTTCCAACTCGGCCGCGACCGCCGTGCGCCACTCGGGCGTGGCGGCGAAAATGTCGATCCCCGCCGCACTCTCCAGCAACATCGCGCTGTAGACCAACGAGAGGAAGTCGATGATTGCGACGCGCGTGGTGAATTGCCGTTGCAAAAACAAGGCCACGCGCTCGGCCACGCCGCCGTGCAACTCGCCGAGCATCGCCAGCGAGCGACACGCGAAACCGGTGTAATACAGATCGCCGTTGCCTTCGCGTCCCGAGAATCCGCCGTCGGCGTTTTGAGCACGCAGAATGAACTGCGCGTGCCGCTGGCGCAGTGCCTCGGGCAACTCGCCCAGGCCAGTGGCCAAACGGATCGTCAGGTCGACAAGGTAAGACATGCGATAAAGCGGAGAGCCAGAAGCGGACAGCGGTGGGAGATGCGTTAAGCGGGATCGGTGAGCTTGGCGCGGATCCAATCGGGGATCGCGATGCTCTGCGGCGGGGCGTCGCCACGCAGGCGGCAACAGACGCTCGTGATTTTGCCCGTCGCCACTCGGCGACCTTGATGCGAGAACTCGGCCAGATAGCTGATGCTGCTACGGCCCAAGCGCTCGATCGACAAGGTGATATCGAGCACGTCTTCAAATTTGACCGACGAATGGTAGTCGCACTCTACATGGACCCGCGGCCAACTGATCGGCCCCTGCTTGTCCTGAATGAACACGCTGAGCCCCCGGCTGCGGAGGAACTCGTGCTCGACTTGCTCCATCCACACCAGGAACGCGCTGAAGTGTGCGATGCCGGCCGTATCGGTGTCGCGGAACTCGACGCGTCGGGTGGAGGAGTGCATGGTAGGCAGGAGACTGAGGGCAGTAGGAGTTTTTAGGAGCGGGGGCTCGGGGAGGCGGGGGAACTGAGCACTTGATGATACATGGCCAGAGTTTTCTCGGCCATCGCGCGGTCGTTGAATTGGGCGTGAATGGCTTGCTGGCCACGCGCGCCGAGCAACGCGCGACGCTCGGGATTGGTGATCAATGCGGAGAGTACGCGCGCCAAGTCGGCCGGGTCATCGGGCGCAAACAGCTCGCCGCCGCCGGTCGACTCGATGATCTCGGGGAAGCTGCCATGCCGCGGCTGCACGACACTCACGCCGTTGGCCAACGCCTCGATGATCGAGAGCCCTTTGCTCTCGCGATACACGGTCGGCACGCTGAACAGATCGAGCGATTGCAGGAACTCGATTTTCTGCTCGCGCGACAGTTCGCCAAGATACTCGAAACGGTCGCTCCAGCCGGCGGCCGCGATCCGCTTTTCAAGCTGCCGCAGGTACGGTCGATCGGCGCGGCCCAAGTAGCCGGCCACCCGCAATCGCAACGGAGGCATGTCGTCGCGCCGCAGCAAGTGCTCGAATGCCTCGACGAGTTGATGCAAGCCTTTGTCGTGGCAGATGCGTGCCAGATAGCCGACGGTCACCGTGCCGTCATGACGCTCACGGCGCGTACCGTGACCGGCAAGCTTGATGCCGTGCGGCACGACACTGACCCTTTGTGGGTCGAGTTGCAGCAGTTCGGTCATCGCGTCGGCATAGTAACGGTTCAGGGCGACAAAGTGGTCGGCGGCGCGGGCCCGTTCGCGCATCAATCGCAGCGATTGCTCGTAATACGGGGGCCGCAATTTCTCCAAGAAGATGTCTTCGCCCGACAGCCCGCACACCACCTTGGCATGCAGCCGCGTTTTAAGTTGCTGGGTCATCCCGAGGAGCAAGGCATTCGAGAGATGCACGACGTCGGGCCGCACGTCGGTTGCAAGCCAATCGATCAGTTTGTCGAGTTCCTTGCGGACGCGTCCCGACTCGCCTTCGAGCGTTGAGACCGTGAGCGAGCCGAGCTTCGAAGCGTCGACACTGAGATTGATGCGCGAGAGTTGATTGAGCAGCCAGGATGAATCGAGCCAACGATCGAGGAATCGAGGCGCATGCCGCAGCCACGGAAGTTTGTCTTGCAAGTAAACATTGACACCCCCAAAGAACACCCGCTGCTGGCTGACGCTGGGTTCGTCGACCCGCATGGGGGTGTAGGTCGGGATGAGCAGGATGTCGGCCCCTTGAGCGATGAGCGCAGCGGCGAGCGTGTTGTCGTGCAGACAACTGCCGCAGAACATATTGGCCGCGCCGGCAGCAAGGTAGGCGATGCGCATGGGCAGAGCGGAGGGAGGGGTTAGGGGCTAGAGGCTAGTGAAAGAGATGACTCTAGCCCCTAGTCTCTAGTCCCTGGCCCCTCATTCATACTCGCGGACGCGGCGGCCGATGGCTTCGCCTAGGGCGTCGCGCACGCTGTCGATCGTAATGCGGTCGAATATCTGCTGGAAGAAGCCGGCCACGATCATGCGCACGGCCTCTTTGCGCGTAAGACCTCGGCAGCAGGCATAAAAAATGGTCGACTCGTCGACCCGACCGGTCGTGCTGCCGTGCGTGCAGCGCACGTCGTCCGCCTCAATTTCCAGCCCGGGGATCGAGTCGGCCCGAGCGGTCGTCGAGAGCATCAGGTTGTCGTTGCGCTGATAACCGTCGGTCTTTTGAGCCCCGGGGTCGACCTTGATCATGCCGCGCCAGACAATGCGGGCTTCGTCCTGCAGCGCCCCTTTATAGAGCAGATCACTGCGGCACGACGGAGCACAGTGGTGCTGCAACGTGTGGTACGAGAGATGCTGTTTGCCCTGGGTGAACATCGTGCCGTTGACTTGGGCCCGCGCCCCTTCGCCGATGAGCGCGACATGCTGATTAACCTTGGCCAAGCGGCTCCCCAAGGCACCAATCGTCCACTGGATCGAGCCGTCGCGATCGACCGTGGCCTTTTGATGGGCAAAGTGCCAAGTCTGGCTCCCCCAGTGTTGGAGACCGACGTAGCGCAGGTTAGCTCCCTTGCCGACAATGAGCTCGGTCGCGCCGCAATGTAGCGCCGCGCCATCGTCACCGGCGGTCTCGGCAATCAGCGTGGCTTCGGCACCGTCGTCGAGAATGACGAGCGTGTGGCTGGTGTCGATGCCGCCGGCGGAGAGGCCCGAGAGCATGTGCAACGGTTCGTCGACGACCACGCCGCGGGGCACATACAACACGGCTCCGCCCGCGAAACAGGCGGCATGCAGAGAGGCAAATTTATCGACCGCAGGATTTACGACCGTGAACAAGTATTTTTCGATCAGTTCAGGTCGCTCTGCCAGCACTTCCTCGAACGAACCGAAGAGCACACCGGCCTTGCGCCATTTGTCGCTCAAGGTGCCTGGCGTTGATTGACTGTTGAGCGATTGCGTCGAACCGGCGAGCGACAGCCCCGCGGAGAGCAGCGGTCGGGGCGCGCCGGCTGAGTCGTGGCCCGACTGGGGCGGCGCGAACTTGTCGAGCTTGAGCAGCCGGATGTCGGTGCGCATCCACTCCTCTTCGCGGCGCGAGGGGAGCGGCATCTCGACAAACTGCTGCCAGGCGGCGCGGCGCCGCGCCGTGAGCCACGCCGGCTCTTGCCGTGTGGCAAGAAAAGCAGCGAACGAGTCGGTGGTGAAGCCAGTCGGCGTGAGCGTTTGGGGCATTTGATTTATGACAGTTTAATCCATGCATTAAGCGTGACCGGCCGGCCTGTGATGGCCTCGACTTCACGCAACATCATCTTCAATTGGGGTACCGAATATTCATCGTTCGATGGAATGGTCAGCCGGTGTTGCCGCCAAATCATGAAATGGTGCTTACCACCGACGTGCGGCCCCTCGAAACCTAGGGAACGCATGCGACGCACAAAATCACTACGCTTGCACGGACTCCACCGACTCACGGACTGGCCCCTGATTCAAATCAATCGACGCAATGACCGGCAACGAGTGCCCCAATTTCAATCCCAACAACAACCAGTCCTCTAGGGTCGAACGCAACTCTTGCTGACACTCGGCTAACGTTGTGGCAAAAGCGATCACACCGACGCACACGGGAAGGCGGCCGGAATAAGACCCGTCTTTTAGACGTTCGTACTCAGCCAACTCCATCGCGCCTTGCAGATAATCGCTCAATACACATCGGGACTTCATGATTTCTACCCTACCGTGCCTTCCATCTGCAATTCGATAAGCCGATTCATCTCGACGGCGTATTCCATCGGCAGTTCCTTCACGAGCGGCTCGATAAATCCGGCGACGATCATCGTGCTGGCCTCGGCCTCGGTCAGGCCGCGACTCATCAAGTAGAACAGTTGTTCTTCGCCGATCTTCGAGACGCTGGCCTCGTGACCGATCGACACATCCTGCTCTTCGACCTCGATGTACGGATACGTGTCACTACGGCTGCGCGGGTCGAGGATCAGCGCGTCGCAGACGACGTTGCTCTTGCATTTGGTGGCACCCTTGTCGACCTTCACTAGACCCCGATAGCTGGCGCGGCCGCCGTTCTTGGAGATCGACTTGCTAATGATTCGGCTGTTGGTGTGCGGGGCGCAGTGGACGACCTTCGCGCCGGCGTCTTGATGCTGGCCCTTCGAGGCGAACGCGATTGACAGGATTTCGCCGCGCGCGCCAGGCTCCATCATGTAGACGGCCGGGTACTTCATCGTGAGGCGGCTTCCCAAGTTGCCGTCGATCCACTCCATGACGCTGTCGCCATAGGCCATGGCGCGTTTGGTCACCAGGTTGTAAATGTTGTTCGCCCAGTTCTGGATCGTCGTGTAGCGGCACCGCGCGCCACGTTTGACGACAATCTCGACCACGGCCGAGTGCAGGCTTTCCGTGGTGTACATGGGAGCGGTGCAGCCCTCGACATAATGCACCTGGGCGCCCTCGTCGACAATGATCAGCGTCCGCTCGAATTGGCCCATGTTCTCGGCATTGATACGAAAATAAGCCTGCAAGGGGAAATCGATCTTAACCCCCTTGGGAATGTAGATGAACGAGCCGCCGCTCCAGACAGCCGAGTTGAGCGCGGCAAACTTATTGTCGGTCGACGGAATGATTTTGCCGAAGTATTCGCGGAGCAAGTCCGGGTGCTCGCGCAAGGCCGAGTCGGTGTCGGTGAAGATCACGCCTTGCTTGCTCAGTTCTTCGCGCAGCGAGCCATAGACGACCTCGCTCTCATACTGGGCTTTGACGCCGGCGAGAAATTTCTTCTCGGCCTCGGGAATGCCCAGCTTGTCGAAGGTGGTCTTGATGTCCTGCGGCACGTCGTCCCAGGTGCGCCCCTGGTGGTCGGACGGCTTGATGTAGTAGTAGATGTCTTGAAAGTTGACGCCAATATCGCCGCCCCACTGCGGCATCGGCTTGCTGTTGAAAATATCGAGCGCCTGGAGGCGGTAGTCGCGCATCCAGCGGGGCTCGTTCTTCATCTCGGATATCTGCGAGACAATGTCCGCGTCGATACCCCGTCGGGCCTTGAAGACATATTTTTCCTCATTGCGGAAATCGTACTTGTTGATTTCCGTGTCGGCGACGTTGAACGAGGCGTTGATGTCGGTGGCCATAGGAGAAGTGCTAATGCTAAGTGCGAAGTGCGAAATTAACTCAAGTCCATCCGATCATGATGCATTGTGCCTTATGCACTTTGCATTTGCTCCTCAACCGCGGCGGCGTCGGGATGGGCGGCGCGAATGCGATCGTAACCGCGCTCGTGCAGTTCACGGGCCAACTCACTGCCGCCGGTCTCGACGATCCGGCCGCCGAGCATGACGTGCGTGAACTGCGGCACGTTGTGCTCGAGCAATTTGTCGTGATGCGTGATGATCAAAATGCCCATGTCGGCACCGCCAATCTCGGCGATGCTCTGGCTGGCCAGCCGCACGGCGTCGACGTCCAAACCGCTATCAGTCTCGTCGAGAATGGCAAACTTGGGGCGCAACATGGCGAGCTGCAAAATCTCGGCCCGTTTCATCTCGCCGCCGGAGAAACCATCGTTGACGTAGCGCCGCGCGAACTCGGTATCCATCCGCAGTTGTTCCATCTTGGCTTTGAGTTCCTTGCGAAACTCGCGCATGGGGATCAACTCTTCCCCCTCTTTGCGCTGCGGGTTGCGGACGTTGGTGGTGGCGTGACGCAAGAAGTCGGCCAGCTTGACGCCGGGAATCGACATCGGTCGCTGAAAAGCCAGAAACACGCCGGCACGGGCGCGTTGATCGGCTTCCCAATCGAGGATGTTCTCGCCATTGAGCAGCACCTGACCGCCGGTGATCTCGTAGTTGGGGTGCCCCATGATGGCAAAGCCCAGCGTGCTCTTGCCCGAGCCGTTGGGACCCATCAGGGCATGCACTTCGCCCCGGCGAATCTCCAGGTTCACGCCACGCAGAATGGGCTTCCCCTCGACACTCACCTGCAGGTCGATAATCTTCAAGGTCTCGGTCATCGGCTCCACGCTTTGAATCATTGGTTACCCGGCGAGTTGTTGTTATCCGGTCAGTTGTTGGTGGTTAAATACCGGCTGCTTCTCTTCCACGTCGACGTAGCCCGTGTGATGTGGGATGGGCAATTCGTCTTCGATTTGCAGGCGGTTGCGGCGGGCAATTTTGTGGCCGCGAATTTTGTCTTGAATCCGCATCAGCCCTTCGAGCAGCGCTTCGGGACGCGGCGGGCAGCCGGGAACGTACACGTCGACGGGCACGACCAGATCGACCCCCTTGACCACGTGGTAGCCCCACTTGAAGTACGGGCCGCCGCCGACCGTGCAGGCACCCATCGCAATCACGAACTTC
>CAZZBK010000151.1:0-7865 GCA_964652155.1 uncultured Planctomycetaceae bacterium
GGGGTGTCGCAAGGGATTTGCCCTGGTTTTGTTCGCCGTTTTCAGCCAAACTGCCCGATACATTACAAACCTGTAATGTTCGATCGTGGCACTAATTTCGGTGGCGAAGTTATTATCGCTGGCTGATTCGGAGGACGGTTCTATGCCGCATACACACACGCCGGTCTTTTCTCGCGCCACGCTGCGGAGCGACCTGACGGCCGGTTTGGTGGTCTTTCTGGTTGCGTTGCCGCTGTGTTTGGGAGTGGCGCTAGCGTCGGGGGCGCCGCTGTTTTCGGGTTTGCTCTCCGGCATCGTCGGTGGGCTGGTCGTAGGGGCCTTGAGCCGCTCGCACACCAGCGTGTCGGGACCTAGCCCGGGGCCCACGGTGATTGTGGCCGCGCAGATCGCCATGCTCGGCTCGTTCGAGACCTTTCTGCTCGCGGTGGTGATGGCCGGTGCGATACAGATTGCGCTAGGGCTGGCCCGCGCGGGACTCATTGCCGCTTTCGTGCCGTCGAGCGTGATCAAAGGCTTGCTCGCCGCGATTGGCGTGATTCTGATTTTGAAGCAGATTCCACACGTGCTCGGGCACGACACCGACCCCGAGGGGGAAATGGCCTTCTTCCAGCCCGACCAGGAGAACACGTTCTCGGAGTTGGTCGCCGTCGTGGGAGACATCCATTACGGCGCGGCGGCGATCGGCCTGCTGTCGATCGCCGTACTCATTTATTGGGACAAGCTGCCGGGGCTCAAGCGATTCAAGTCGCTGTCGTCGCTCGTGGTGGTGCTGTTGGGATGGGGGCTCAACGCGCTCTTCGACCACTGGGGAGCGCCATGGGCCATTGGCACGAGCCACCTGGTGCAGGTGCCGGTGGCCGATTCGCTATCGGGGCTGTTCGAGTTTCTGCGGTGGCCCGATTTCTCCCAATGGTCAAATCTGGCCGTGTACAGCACGGCGATCACGCTCGCCACGGTGACAACGTTGGAAACGCTCTTGAACCTCGAAGCGGTCGACAAGCTCGATCCACGGCAGCGTGTCTCGCCGGCCAACCGCGAGTTGCTGGCGCAGGGGGTGGGCAACATGCTGGCGGGCTGCCTCGGCGGCATCCCGATAACGTCGGTCATTGTCCGCAGTTCGGTCAATATCAACGCGGGGGGCCAGACCAAGCTCTCGACCATCGTTCATGGATTCTTGCTGCTGATTTGCGTCGTGCTGCTGCCGCAGGTTTTGAATCAGATCCCGCTCGCCTGCCTGGCGGCGATATTGCTGGTGACGGGCATCAAACTGGCCAGTCCCGCGCTGGTCACGCAGATGTGGCGCGAGGGGCGCTACCAGTTCATTCCGTTTGTCATCACGGTCGTGTCGATCGTGATGACCGACCTCGTGATTGGCGTGCTGCTGGGCCTGCTCGCGAGCCTGAGCTTCATCCTCCGCAGCAATTTTCGCCGACCGCTGCGGCAGATCGTGGAAAAGCACCTGGGGGACGAGATCCTGCACGTGCAATTGGCCAACCAGGTGAGCTTCTTGAACCGCTCGGCGCTCGAACGGGCCTTCAACAGCGTGCCGCGCGGCGGACACCTGCTGCTCGACGCACAGGACACGGCCTACATTGATCCCGACGTGCTGAGCATGATCCGCGAGTTCAAGGACAAGACGGCGCCGGCGCGCGACGTGCAAGTGAGCGTCCGCGGCTTTCGGCCCAAGTTTCGAATCCCCGATCACATTCTCTACGACGAGCACTCGACGCGCGAGCTGCAAACGCGCTTCACGCCTCAAGACGTGCTCGAGGTGCTGCGGCGGGGCAACGAGCGGTTTCGCACGGGCCAGCATCTCTCGCGCGACCTGTGTCGGCAGGTAAACGCCACCGCCTTCGGGCAGTTTCCGCTGGCCGTCGTGCTCAGTTGCATCGACTCGCGCTCGCCGGTCGAGCTGATTTTTGACCTGGGGCTGGGTGACATTTTTGGCATCCGCATCGCCGGCAACGTGCTTAGCCCCAAGGTGCTCGGCAGCATGGAGTACAGCTGCGCCGTGGCCGGTGCCAAGCTGATCCTGGTGATGGGACACACCCGCTGCGGCGCCGTCACCGCTTCGGTCGAGCTCTACTCCTCGACACAGACGATTGCCGAAGCCACAGGCTGCCAACACCTCGACGACATCGTCCACGAAATCCAGCGCTCAATCGACCCCGATACGAGCAGGCAAATCGCCTCGCTGGAGCCCGCGGAGAAACATGCGTTGATTGACTCTGTGGCGCGGCAGAACGTGGCGCACGTGGTGCAGTTGATCCCGCAACAAAGCGAGACCCTCGCCCGACTGATTCAGCAGGAGCGATTGCTCATCATCGGCGCGATGTACGACGTCTCGACCGGCGCGATCGACTTTTTGCCGGCCGACACACTGACACCGGTGGCCTAAAGACGGCGGCTGGGTGGCTGGCGTTTTGCGCGGCAAAACTCGGCTCACTTCGCGGCGGTGTCAAACGTCACGCGCCGGGGTCTGCTCACGCAGACCACCAGCCACCCACAACGTGACACGCAGACCGATTGACCGGCGCGCGGCCGCAGACGATATTGAAACCGCTACGGTTGCTCATCACTCTGCTCGAGGCGCCGCTCATGTCACGCTCGCACCGCTCCGCCACTCACTGGTTGCTCTTTGTGATCCTCATCGCCGTGGTGTCGCCCCATGCCGCCCAGGCGCAAGACCGCGGCCCATCGACCGCGCGCCCCAACTTTGTCGTCATTCTGATCGACGACCTCGGCTACGGTGACGTGGGCTATCATGGCGCGCGCGACAAGACACCGCACATCGATCAGCTTGCCAAGACGGGCGTGCGATTGGAGCGGCACTATGTGAATCCGCTCTGCTCGCCGACCCGGGCGGCTTTGATGACCGGCCGCTATGCGAGCCGCTTTGGTTGCACCGCGCCGCAGGCCGAGCAGGTGCTGCCGTTCAATACAGTGACCATCGCATCGGCACTCGCAAGCGTGGGCTACGACACCGGCCAGTTCGGCAAGTGGCATCTGGGGAGCAAGCCCGACTGGGGACCACAGCACTTCGGCTTCAAGACATCCTATGGATCGCTCGGCGGCGGCGTGGGCCCGTACGATCACCATTACAAGGTCGGCCCCTACACCAACACTTGGCAACGCAACGGCACGCTCATCGAAGAGCCGGGGCATGTCACCGACCTGATCACCCGCGAGGCCGTGCAGTTCATCGAGCGACCACGCTCGGGTCCCTTTCTGGCCTATGTGCCCTTCACGGCCGTGCATATCCCGCTCGACGAGCCGCAGGAATGGATCGACGCACAGCGGCATGTCGAGTCGGCGGCCGACAAGCTGCGGGCGGCGTGCCTAGCGCATCTCGACGACAGCGTGGGCAAAATCCTCGCCGCACTCGACCGCACGAAGCAGCGTGACAACACGCTGGTGCTGTTCCTCAGCGACAATGGCGCTCACGACCGGCTACGCAACGACGACCCCAAGTACCCGGGCGAGTATCCGTCTCTGCAAGTGGGGGGCAGCAACGCGCCGTGGCGCGGCTTCAAAGGAGGCCTGTACGAAGGGGGCATCCGCACGCCGGCCATCGCCCATTGGAGCGGCAAGCTCAAAGCGGGCGAGGTCCATGCCCCGCTGCACGTCAGCGACTGGATGCCGACCCTCTGCAAGCTCGCGGGCTACACGCCCAGCGGCGATTTGAAATGGGACGGGCAAGATATCTGGTCGCTCGTCAGTGGGCAGAACACGCAGCCGAGCATGCGGACGATTTACTGCCTTGGGCCGGGTCGCAACACGCAGGTCCTGCTGCATGGCGATTGGAAGCTGATCACGCCCAGGAAGGGGACGGCCGCGTTGTACAATCTGGCACGCGACCCCGGCGAGCAGCATGACGTGTCGGCTCAACAGAGCGAGGTGCTGGCCGACTTGCTCGCGCGGCTCAATGCAGCCGCCGCGCGAGACGACGACGCGCGGGTCGAGCAGACCAGAAATTAATCGCCGAGGCGCCGAAAAAGGCGGAGGGGTAGAGGTGCCGAGGAGTGGAGGAGTGCGTTCACGTTAACACGCCTCCTCGACTCCCCCGCTCCTCTACCCCTCTGCTTGCTCAGTGGATAGCCATTTGCTCAGTGGATAGCCATTCTTCGTGACAATGCAACTCGCCGAGCTTACACCAGCTCGCGGATCGCTTGGCCGTTTTCGATCATGAAGGTCGGTCGACCGGCGGCGTTCACGAATTGCACCTGCGGGTCGATGCCCAGCACGTGGAACACGGTCGCCATCAGGTCTTGGGGCTTAACGGGAGCACTCTTGGGGACGTCGACCTTGGGGGCCGACTCGCCCACGATTTGGCCCATTCGCAAGCCGCCGCCCGACAAGGCCAGCGTGCTCAGCGGAGCCCAGTGATCGCGACCGGCATTGTTATTGATGCGCGGCGTGCGACCAAACTCGCCGGTGATGACAAGCAGGATCTTCTCGCTAAGCCCACGCTGCGCCACATCCTCGACAAACGCGGCCACGGCGCGGTCGACCTGCGGGCCAAGATTCTTCATGCCGTTGAGAATGTTGCCGTGCATGTCCCAGCCGCCAAACGAGACGGTGACGAAACCGCTACCCGCCTCGCACAAGCGACGGGCCTGGAGCAGCTTTTCGCCCAACCCGCCGCCATACATCGCTTGCGTGCGTTGATCTTCGAGCTTCGTGTCGAACGCCTTTTGAGCGCCGCCGAGCACCAAACTCGCGGCCTGCTCCTCGAACTTGCCCAAGCCTTGCATGAGGCCCGAGCGGTCGATGTCGCGGTTGATGCGATCCAAACTGGCGAGCAACGAACGACGGTCTTCAAAGCGGGTGTCGGCCACTTGCAGGCTCATGTTATTGCGGGCCTGGCCACTGGGATCGAACGGCGCCGAGGACGTGCCGAGGAACGTTGGGCCATCGAAGCCAATGCCCCCCAGGCGAACGTAGGTGGGCATGCCCGTGACGGGATGAGTGCTGCCGCGAGCGCGGGAGAGAATCGAGCCCATCGCGGGACGGTTCGGGGCACCGCCATTGTCGACGACTTTATTGTCGTAACCGGTCATCACAAAATGGGTGCCGCCACCGTGACCGCTGTTGCTATGGGCGAACGAGCGAACAAAGGCCATCTTGTCGGCGACCTTCGCCATCTTGCTGAACGTGCCGCCGAGCGTGATGCCGGAGACATTCGTGGTCACTTCACCCGTGACGCTGCGGTACTCGACCGGGGCGGTCATCTTGGGGTCGAACGTCTCGACGTGCGTGGGTCCACCGCCGAGCCAGAGCCACACGACCGACGTGTCCTTGACTGTCTTGCCGGCCGAGGCCGCCTGCGCGCGAGCCTGGAGCAAGTTGCCCAACGTCAGCCCCGTCATGCCGAGCGTGCCGACCTTCAAAAATTCGCGGCGGGTGTTTCCTTCGCAATCCCGATACGTTCCGGCGGTCGAAAAATGCAGCATGATCTGGGCTCTCCGGGCAATTTCAAAGCTTGGGGAAACTCGCGGTTCGAGTCCATCTCGAATCCATGAACTAATGCTGATTGTCTGATCGGTCTGTTTCGTTACATCAGCTAGCACCAATCTGAACAAATTTGCCAAATTTTATCAATAGAATTTCAAAAACTCGTCCGTTTGGCTTGGAGACTGTTCGCCAGTACACTCCAAAAGCATGGCACAGCAACAATTTAGCTTTGGCGACGACGACGCTCCCTGGGACCAAGACGACCAGGACGAGCAGCTCGTGGCGACCATTGTCTTTGCCACCGGACCCAGCCAGGAATTCGATTACCTCGTGAGCGAACGCTTGCGGGGCGAGGTCGAGGTCGGCCGCCGCGTCGAGGTCCCCTTCGGACACGGCCCACGCAAGATGATCGGCTGGTGCGTCGACGTGAGCTATCGGGCCGTCGGCCCGCGAAAGCTCAAGGAGATTGCGGCGGTCATCGACCCGGCGTGCCTGCTGCGACCGGGGATGATCCGGCTCACGCGCTGGCTCGCACAGTATTATCTGTGCGACTGGGGACAGGTGCTCGACACGGTGATCCCGGCCGGCGTTCGCGATCGGGCTGGCACCCGGCTCACGACCCTGTTGAGCGTACAGCCCGAGGTGCTCAAGCAACTTGCCGAGTTGAAGCTGCCACGCGCTCAGCAGCAGGTGTTGCAGGCGCTCTCGGCGAGCCGCGAACCGCTCACCATCCAGCAGCTCGCGCAGGCCTCGCGCGCGTCGACGGCCACGATCAGCACGCTACGTCGCAAAGGGTTGATCGCGAGCGTCTCGCAACGCCTGAACTTCAACGAACCTCAAGAGACGATCGTTGCGGCCGAGCAAGACCATGAGCTGAACGTCGACCAACGCCGGGCGCTCGACACGATCACCAGCGCGCTCGAGGCGGGCCGTCATGAGACGATTTTGCTCCACGGTATCACCGGCAGCGGCAAGACCGAGGTCTACATACAGGCCATTCAGCGCGTCGTGAGCTACGGCCGGCAAGCGATCGTGCTCGTCCCCGAGATCAGCCTCACGCCACAGACTCGGCAGCGATTCAAAGCCCGCTTCGGCGCGGTGGCGGTGCTGCACAGCCATCTGACCGACGCCGAGCGGCATTGGCATTGGCAGCGGATCGCCTCAGGCGAGGTGAACGTGGTCGTCGGCGCGCGGAGCGCCATCTTCGCGCCGGTCCCGCAGTTGGGCATGATCGTGCTCGACGAGGAACACGAGTCGACGTTCAAGCAAGACTCCACGCCCCGCTATCACGCGCGCGATGTCGCGGCCTGGCGCGCCCATGATGAAGGGGTGCCGCTGGTGCTCGGGTCGGCCACGCCATCGCTCGAGAGTTGGCACCGCGCCCGAGTCGGCGAGTATCGGCTTGTCGAGTTGCCGAAGCGCGTCCTCGATCGGCCGTTGCCCGACGTGCTGACGATCGACCTGCGCAACGAATCGCGCGAGAAGGTCTTTCGTGGCGCGATCAGCCGCCAGTTGCAGCTTGCCATGCGGCACGCGCTCGACCAGGGGGGACAGGTCATCTTGCTGCTCAATCGACGCGGCTTCTCGACGCACATCCAGTGCCCGCAGTGTGGCGAGGTCGTGAAGTGTCCCAACTGCGAATTGGCGCTCACGCATCATCGACACACCGAGATCGTGCTGTGCCACTACTGCGATTTTGAAATGGCGCCGCCGACCGTGTGTCCCAAGTGCAAGTTTGCCGGCATCCACTACGGTGGCCTGGGGACGCAGCGGCTCGAAGCCGAGGTGCGGGCCCGATTTGCTGACATGCCCTGCCTGCGGATGGATACCGACACGATGCAGCAGCCCGGCAGCCACGAGCGGGCCCTGGCCAAGTTTCGCTCGGGCGAGGTGCGGATCCTCGTCGGCACGCAAATGATCGCCAAGGGGCTCGACTTCCCACAGGTCACGCTCGTTGGGGTCGTGAACGCCGACACGGCCTTGCATCTGCCCGACTTCCGCGCCTCGGAACGGACGTTTCAACTACTGGTGCAGGTGGCCGGTCGAACGGGTCGCGGCGAGCAAGGGGGCCGCGTGCTCGTGCAGACGCTCAATCCCGATCACCCGGCAATTCTTGCGGCGGTGCGACACGACTACCAGGCTTTTGCCCAGTACGAGATGCCCATGCGCGAGGAGCTCTCGTATCCGCCCTATGGCAGCATGGTGCGGCTCGTCGTGCGCGGTCCGATCGAAGTGGTGACGCGCGAATTTGCTGGCCACTTGGTCGAGCGTCTGCGCGCGGCCTGCGAGCAAGCGCAGACCAAAGCCCGCGTGTTGGGACCCGCCCCCGCGCCGATGGCCAAGTTGCGCGGCAATTATCGCTTTCAGATTCAGCTCCAAGGGCTCGACGGCCCCGCGCTGCGTGCCGCCGC
>CAZZBK010000151.1:7965-14054 GCA_964652155.1 uncultured Planctomycetaceae bacterium
ATCGCTTTCAGATTCAGCTCCAAGGGCTCGACGGCCCCGCGCTGCGTGCCGCCGCGGCGACGATCGTGTACGACACGAAGCTCAAGCCGCCGGACGAAGTGCAATGGATCGTCGACGTCGACCCGCTAGAGATGATGTGAAATGGACAACTGTAATACGTCTAAAAAGGTATGTCGTCGTCTCTTGTTTCTTGGGGAGGATCAAGTTTTCCAAACTTCTCAGAGATTCGTTTTGAGACCTTATATGCCTCACGCACCTGTTTGTTCTCGACACATGCTTTTCGCATGTTAGCGATTTCGATCTCGGTGAAATCATTCAAGGGTTCAATCACATCAACAAGCGACAATGACGTTGAATACGACTTGGAGTTACAAAAAGCATTAACTAGGCAACGTCGCATTTCTCCATGAGTCATACGGTTCGCCACCAACGTTTGTAGAATTGCGATTGAAATCGGTATCGGATCATCGAGACCACCTGTTATTGCTTGATATTTGCCTGCGAATCCGTAGGGATTTGCACCAATTCGCAAGGGAATTACGGGTACTCCTCGGCCAAGCGCCCAACCAATCTCCTGGTCAGTCCAATCGCTTCGATCAAATTCTGGCGTAATTACCGCAGCCAAGGCATGCATGGAGCAAAGCCCAAGTTCAATTTCATCTCGCCATTCTCGGGTTGGCTCGATGTCCTCATGTGCCACAAAGCCAGCTATGCCAAACAACCCTAATTGCATCTTTAGCTGTGACACTTGCTCCTTGTGGATCGCGATGTGACTTAAGAACAAGCGAAAGTGTCCTTTGGGCCATATTCGCTCGGCTTCGGCATCTGATGGTACTGGGCGTAAACCGACTGATGCAGCTATATTTGCTACTGGTGTGATTGTTACTGCGCCAAGGCGATCATTCGTGTGAAGTCTCTCTAAATACGAAAGCTTTTGGGAGATTTCTTTTTCAATCACATGAAGTCTAGGCTCAATGCTTGCGAATATCTGAACTGGCACGTCAAGTCGAAGCGCCCATGTGTATGTACCTCCGTTCCAGTTGTCGTACTCGGTCTCGTCAAAGTATCCACGAGAGTTTTCCAAAAGCTCGACAACCTCTGATTTTCCTTGATGCTTGAAGATTTCTATTGCGGTTGCTAGGACTTCTTCTACGGGAGTTGGAAATGACGATTCGCTCATAACCTGCCTATGATGACCTGCAAAATGGTGAAGCTGGCAACAAGGCAGTATCGCGTTGCTTTTGGAAATATCAAGCGACCCACTTCCGTCTCAGAGCTTCTTACACGCCCCAGGCGCGGCCGCCGGTCAGGCCGGCAAACACGAACAGCACGCCCAACACGTTCTGCAAGGCGATGTTGAGCACAGCGAGCGACCATTGCCCCGAGCCAATAAGCTGCGCGGTCTCGAACCCGAACGTCGAGAAGGTCGTGAACGCTCCCATGAACCCGGTGAGTAGCATGAGCCGGGTCTGATCGCTGACCAGCGCATGAATTTCGGCCAGCGACCAGACGACGCCGAACAGAAAGCAGCCGAGCGAGTTAATGATCAGCGTGCCCCACGGAAACGTGTCCCCCAACACCTCACGCAATGAGTGTCCCAACGCATAACGGGCGAGCGTGCCGACCGCGCCCGCCAGGGCAATGGTGAACCAAGTGGATGACATGGGTGAGGTGGACTCCAAGAACGTGCCGTGCTCGTAGGAATGGATGACTGAATGTACGCCGCCGAGCTGTGTTTCGTCGACGGGAGAACGTCTCCCCGAAGCGTCTTCTCCTTGACGCCCTGGCTCAGTGCGGAGATAGTGTCTCTCAGCGCGGCTCGCTGCCGCGGGGGTCTCTTGTCTGACGAGGAAACTCATGTCCAGTTCGAGTGTTTCGCCTGAAGCGGGCGCTATGGCCGGCGACAGCGCGCCGTCGAGCATCGTGTTGCTCGCCTACCCGAAGATCGTGTTCCTCTACCCGACGTTCATCATGGCGCTGCTCGCGGCGTGCTACACGACCTGGGGGAGCGACGTGCTCGCGCCGACCAACACCACGGCCAGCATCATCAATATCCTGTTCCTCGACGTGTTCGCGCTTAACTTGGTCATCTTGGCTTTCGACTTCCCGCGGACCACGTCGCTGACGTTGTTCTTTTGCATCGCGGCAATCATCTTCGGCGTGCTGCTGCTGTTTCGCTGGAACGACCAGATACTGCCGTGGGTCACTAACCTGCTGAGCAGTTATCATCCGGCGGCCAACGCGACTTTTTACTGGTCGATTGTCGGCATCCTCGGCGTGATCTATACCATCGTGTATGCCACGACGCACTTTGACTACTGGGAGGTGCGGCCGAACGAGTTGTTGCACCATCACGGCTTTTTGAGCAATCTCGAACGCTTTGCCGCGCCGAACTTACGCATCGACAAGGAAATCAACGACGTGTTCGAGTACCTGCTCTTGGGCAGCGGCCGGCTGATCATGCACCCCAGCAGCGAACCGCGAGCGGTCATCCTCGACAACGTCCCGTTCATCAGCGTGAAGGAAAAGCAAATCACGCGCATGCTCGGCGCGCTACAGGTCGAGGTGCGGCAGAACAACCGCGAGGGGCAGTAACAATTCGCCCCAAGCCGGCGGCTCTGCCGCCGAGATGCGGGCATGGCACACGAAGGGATCGCGAGATGATCGCTTTTCTTCCGCTGTAGGGCACGTGCAACGTGCCGTCGAGCACTTCAGAGGCACGTTGCACGTGCCCTACTGCGATCCGAGACCGGCCCTAGAACATGACGTTCCAACTGCCGGTGATCGTGTAGCGGTTCTGCAATTGCGGGCCGCGTAGGCACTGGTAGACGGGCAGGCCCCCCTCGATGCCGAGACGGTGATCGAATCGATCGCTCAGCGGCAGCACGTAATGGGTGCCGAACAACAAGTCGACCCGCTGGCCCCCTTGCAAAGCGGGGTCGAGTGTCGGCGACATCGTGGGATCGAGCCGAATATCACGGCCGTGAATGTCTCCCCAGAACAGGGCATCGAGCCGGGTCGAGACGCTCCAGCACTCGGTCAGCTTCGCGGCGACCCAGGAGGTGACCTCGACCTGGTCCCCCACGCGATAATCGTAGCGGTTGCGCCCCAGGTGAGCGGTCACGAGCGACTGCGTGCCCCAGGACCAGTGATCGCTCTCGCCGCGATAGGTCAGGCCTGGGATCAAATCGAACGTGCCCGTGCTGGTCCGGATCGGGTACGAGAGCCGGGGCGAGGTCATGTCGGGCGGGTTGCCTTGCACGTCGATCAACCCCGCCGGCACGCTGACACCGAAGTTCAAATGGATCTGCTGCCGGTTCCACTGACGCAGCACGTACATGCCCGACAGGGTGATGTCCCCCAACTGTGTGTTCTGGTCACGAAAGCTGCCGCCGACCGTTTGATAGTTGATGACACTGTGATAGATGGGCAATTGGGCCATCAGGGTCAGATCGTCGACCGGCGCGTACTCCATCAGAAACAGGTGTCGCTCGCGGGTCATGTTGAGCGGCACGAACGGAAACTGCGCGGCGATCTGCGCCTCGCTCACGCCATGCGTGCCGCCGAGGTTGCCGTTGTAGTTCTCGATCCGATAGCGGTACGAGAACAAATAGTTGCCCCCCGACTTGAGCGTGTGGTCGCCCATCACCCCGGCCGGGGCGAGGGCGTCGGGGCGCTGAAGCGTGATCGGCTGGTTGAACATCTGCGCGTCGTAGACCGTGCTGTAGGGTTCTTCGACCAAGCGCTCGTAGCCTTGGCCTTGATCGCGTTGGAAGATCGATCGTTGCGGTCCGGCGAGCAGATAGTTCACGGCCGGGGGCGCGTCCCACGATTCGAGCGGTTGATCGAGCGCGCCCCAGCGCGGCGGCGCGGGGTCGTCCGGCTGCATCGGAACGTTGACCTGCGGGGCCTTGGGCACGGCACGCACGGCAGCCTGATCGGGCTCTTGTGAGAGCGCGGCCGCAAAAGCCGTTCGTTGCACTGCATAGCGCGGCTCACCGCGAACGGGCTCAACCGACTGTGCCGCGGCCACGACCACGTCGAGCAATAAACATGCGCCGGCCAACCAAGTCAGCGTGGTTCTCATGGCTTGGCCTCCCCAGCTGGGGGCGCGAGCAGTTCCGGCGGCTGCATGGGTGCCTGCGGCAGTTCTTCCAGCTCGCGCAGGTCTTCAATCTGCAACAGGTTGCTCAGGTCGGCCAGCGCGGTCCACTGCGCGTTTAGGCTCGCAATGTACTGCGTAATCGCCGATGACAAATTCTGCTGCGCGACGACGATGTCGCCAAAGCCGACCTCGGAGGGCTCTTGCTCGTGCCGCTCGTAAATGCCCCGATAGGCGCGGGCCAGATCGGGCAACACCTGCTCGCGATAGAACTGGGTCTGGGCCCGATTGGTCTCGTAACGCTCGAAGGCGTCGGCCAGCGAACCGGCCAGTTCGTTCTGCACGGCTCGGGCTTGTTCCGCGGCCCGCACCAACGCGCCTTGCGCCGACATGATGCCGCCCCGATTGCGATCGAAAATCGGCACCGGCACGCCGATCTGCATGTTGTACGTGGTCAGCGGCAGATTGGGTGTCGAAAAGTCGCGCTGGATCGTGCCGTAGACATCGATGTCGGGGACGGGCTTGACCGTTTCGAGTTGCAACTTGGCGCGGGCCTGCGCCTCGGCGTTGCGCGCGGCGAGCACGTCGGGATGGTTCGACAGCAGCTTGGCGAGCGCGGCTTGATAGCGGATCTCGGGCGCGACCATGTCGCTGCGGCCTGCCAACTCGGTCGGCGGCATCTCCGGAACGCTCAGAGCCGCCGCGAGTTGCTTCCAGGCCGAGATGTAGCGATTCTCGGCCGCCACCATGTTGGCTCGGGCTTGCACGACGATCGCCCTCAACTGCACGGGCTCATAGGCCGTGGCCTCGCCCCCTTTGAGCTTGTCGACCTGAATGCGATACACTTCGTTCGAGAACCGCACCAGCGCGTCGGAGATGACGAGGTTCTCTTGAGCCACGAGCACGGCAAAATACAACGACTTGACGCGGGAGGCGATCTGCGTGCGCGTTTTGCGGATGTTCAACTGCGAGTTCATCAGGTCAAAATTCGCCACGCTCCGCGCTAGCCCCAGCTTGTTCGCCGTCTTGATGGTTTGCGTCATGTACACGCCTTGGTAGTTGCGCGTGCGTGACGAGCCCACCGTGTCCGCTTCGTAGCCAACGACCGGATTCGGATACGCACCCGCCTGCATCGCAGTACCGTAGTTCGCCGTCACGTCGGCCCCAGCCTGATTGAGCACCGGGCTGCCGTTGATCGCCAACTCCTGAAGCTGCGCGAGCGTGAGCGGCGACTGACCGGGTTGCACGGGCGGAAGCGCAAGCGGACGCGACTTGGGCAGATTCGGAAATAGCCGATCGATGATCTCTTGACGCAGCTTGGGCTGGTCACGCGCCTCGGGAGGCAAGTTGATCGGCGGCGCTTGCGAGCCCGGCAATTCGTTGGGCAGACGAACACGCTCCTGAAAGGCCGACGAACCGCCGCGCGACGAGGGCGGGGCGGGGAACGGGACCTGAGCGCTGACTTGAACCAGTACGCCTTCCGTGTGTGTTGTCAGATTCACCGGCGGGCCAGCGGGCAAGCTCGACGCAATCGGTGTGACCGCCGACGGAACCATGACCGGTGATGCGACCGGCGACGCGGGCACTGTAGGGGAGGGGGCCGACGCCAACGGCCGATCCGGCACTTGCACCGGAGCGGTCGGAAAGTTCGGCGGTGGGCTCATCGGCGGCAACGACACCATCGACGCGGCAGGCGGCGTCTGCTTGCTCGGCAGCGAACAACCGGCCAGGCATGCCAGCAACACCAGCACCACAACCCGTGGCGACAGCCACCCCCGCCCGCCGGGAGACGGCGAGTGGCTCTGCACATCGATGGATCGCGTCGACCGCACCGGGTTCGTCTCACTCGGCTAGAAAACAGGCCACTTGGCACGCCCATACGTTGGGCGCTCGACTCGCCCGATCCGGGCGGTCGTATCAGTCATATCGGTTGTAGCGGGGCAAGGTCATCAGGTCAGATGGCGACATTTTCTCCAGCAACGCCACA
>CAZZBK010000152.1:0-13474 GCA_964652155.1 uncultured Planctomycetaceae bacterium
TGTGTTGGGGCCGTTCGGCCTTTTCGATGCGACCTTTCACCGTCGCATCGGCATTAATTTCGTCGGCCACCTTCAAGGCCGCTTCGACTTGTTCATCAGTCGAACCCATCAGGAACTCACCCGGCGGGATCAGGATCATCGTCTGCCCGACGCTGTTGGGCGTCTCGACTTTCACGCCCAAATGCTTGGCCCAGGCGTCTTGATGCGAACGAGCCTGCTTGGCATCGAACGGTGCCACGGCCCTCGGCGGTTGCGGACCGTCCGTCTTCATCCCTTCTCCCTTGATGGGAGAAGGTGGCGAGCGTAGCGAGCCGGATGAGGGTGATGGAGCGGGCACGGACGCCGCAGTCCCCATCACCCCCGGCCCCTCTCCCACAAGGGGAGAGGAGAGAACGACGACGTTGCCGCCGTCAGGCACTTTCATCCGGGCCGTTTCGTGGCCGTGCTGATCCCGCACGATCACCCACACGCCCAACAGCACCAACAGGGCCAACCCACCGACGCCGCCGGCGATGAGTTTCACAGGCCGCTGGTTGTGACGATTCGGATTGCGGCCCGCGTTCGCGGTTTGATGCGTGGGCGGGACATTTTCGCACTGCGGGTCGGTTTCAATTTCCGGGCCGAGCCGGGCCAGCGTGGGGGCGTAATCCGACACCCCGGGGAGCGACGCGGGACGCACTTGATCCCAGTCGAAGGGGCGGGAGCTGTCTTCCTGCTCGCGGGCTGAATCCGTCGCTCGCTGGCCGAGCTTGGTGGACATGACGGAATGGTAACAGGCGTCTAGGTCGGTTACGAGGTCGGTCATCCGTTGGTAGCGCTCGGCCGGTTGCTTGGCGACCATTTTTTGGAAGATGCGGTCGATCGCAGGGGGCACTTCCGGCCGCTGCGAGCCGATCGACGGGATCGGATGGTACTGATGCGCGTAGAGTTTTTTGACCACCGTGTCCCCCGCGTAAACATTCTTGCCTGTCAGTAGCCGATAAAGCGTGCAGCCCAAACTGTAAACATCGCTACGCTCATCGGCATCGTGGGTACTGGCCGCCTGTTCGGGAGCCAGATAATCGACGGTCCCCATCACTTGGTTGGTGTCGGTCAGTTGTTGCCCCACGGCGTCGCTGACCTGTTCCAACCGCGCTAACCCCAGGTCCAGAATCTTGACAATCCCTTGATTATCCAAGATCAGGTTGCTGGGTTTGATGTCTCGATGGATCACCCCGGCGGCGTGGGCGTAGGCGAGGCCGCGAGCCGCTTGCATGATGCAATCGACCGCCTCATTAACGGCGAGCGGCCCCCGTTCTTTGACGAGGGCCGAAAGGTCGCGGCCCTCGACGTATTCCATCACCAAGTACCAGACGCCCCGTTGCACGCCGGCGTCGTATGCGGCGACGATGTTGGGATGAGATAACTTGGCGGCGGCTTCGACTTCTCGTTGGAACCGCTTGACGGTCGCTTCGTCTCTGGTTACGGCGTCCGGCAGCAGCTTGATGGCGACGAGCCGCTTCATGTGGCGATGCTGGGCTTTGAACACCTGCCCCATACCGCCAGCGCCAATCTTTTCGAACAGTTCGTAGTCTCCCAGCACAGGCGACGGAGGTGGGTCGTCGAGCTGGGCTGTCGATCGAATAACTGCCGGCTGGTGGTCTGGCCGGCTTGCCGACACCGCAAATCGTTCCCATTGCTCTTGAATATGGATTTCGGCTTCGAGCCGAGTAAGCAGATGCGGTGCGTCTCGGCATAACTCGGCTGCAGAACGCGGTTGGCCCGCATCACAGGCTTCACCCCAAAGTACGAGTAAGTCAGCAAGTAACTCGTCGTCGTTCATCGCCCGGAGGACCTTGATGTGCCGTTACAGACTTCTATGGGAAATTACGAGGATTATCACACGCCACCACAGCGAGGGGAAGCCGTGGTTGTCGGGCAAGCAGGGGCAACGCGAACCGTTTTTCGACTCTCCCTGTGCAAACCGACCTGCGGATGCTATCCCGTCGTAACAAGCGGTTCTGTTGATGGGTTCGTTTTCCGTCGCGACTGAACCAGTGCGACCCGGGGACCCGCGGCTGCAGCTCGAGGCACCACGGCCCGCAGAGGACTTTCACCCTGAAGATCTAATGGCGAGCAGACGAAAACGCTCAGACGCACGACCATTCGCACGTCCGAGCGTTTCGGAGCACGCTACGTCCGCATCCGGCTCACCGGTGACTCTCACGTCTTGCTGCCCGTGACGAACGAGCACCCCTGCACGCCTCGCAAGGTTAGACCACTTTGCTCGGCGCGCTGGCAAGCGTGCCGGTGAAGGCGATGACTCGGACCTTCGGAGGTACTTTGCCCTTCGCATTGAAAGTCACGCCCCGTTTGCCGCTACCAGCCGGTGCGTCTTCTTGCTTCGTCCAACTCCGGCCGTTGTCATACGAGACTTCGACAGTGTACTTCGTGGCCAACGGGACATCGGTAAACTTAACCGTCACCTGGCCCCGATTGCTGGCCGTGACCTGCACATTGGTCGGAGCCGAAGGTTTGAACTGCTTCATGACGGGCGAAGCCGTGACACTTGAAGTAATTGTGTTGGCAATGCTGCGATCGCTCAGTCGATTGGCCGCCTCGATGATGCCGACGCCAGTGGCCACGGTAACGACTGTTGGAATCCAAGATTTATCTTTATTCATGTCGAGACCGACAAGTCGGGCTGCACCGTTGGCATAAGCTGACGCGATTGCTGCACCCGTACAAGCCGATGTATATACGGTTGCTACAAACGGTGAGAGGGCCATGGCGACCGGGTCACCAGATTTCAGACCCTGGCTCATGATATCGACAAACAAATTTCCATTGGACTTCATGTTGATAACAAACTGATCGAGTACCGATGTATCCCTGGGCGTTATGAGTTTAAAAAACTGGTCGTGGTTAGCACAAGGTATACTGAGCGGTAAGGTAAACAATCGATCTGGCACGAATTGAGTGCCATAGGCACCACAACCCAGACCGGTACCATCCATTGGCCCTGTATCTCCGAGGTAATGCAACATGTCTTTGAGCAGGTTACCGCCAGAGTTGGTTTGAAAAGCGCCCACAAAAGTCTCAGTTAGTGTGCTGAAGGCTTTGCCGATACCACTGGTGAGGGACTTTCCCATATCCAACACAGCCTGAATCTCTTTATTGGGTTTGGGAAGCGAGGGCAGTGAGGGTAGTGCGGGCAGCAAAGCATTACCCAGTTGGGCGATTCCCGCATTTGCAAGGACCGACCCGAGTGTCAATAGCGGATCTTGAGTCATGCCTTTCCACATTTGTTGCACAATCGCTTTGCCGGTTTGCCACGGATTGTGGACAAACGCCTTGGCCACAGACACTACACCTTTAACTACAGCATCGGGGTGTGTGAGCATATTGATGGCGGTTTTCAACGCACCCTCGGCCCCTTCCCAGACCTTGAGGGTCGCCTTCTCAGCAGCGTGGAAGACACTGCCAAGAGCATCACCAACCGAATCAAAAATGCCTCCCAGGGCCCCTGTCAGCCCCTTGATGAGTCCCCCCAATCCGCCGAACAAATTCCCGCTCGGTCCCATCGCGCTGCGCTGCAGTGCGACCGTGGTCGCGAGCTCTTGGGTGCGCAGTTTGCTCTCCCGAGCGGCTTGTGCTTTGCGGTCTGCCGTGGAGGCTTGCGGCAGTTGAAACAGCTTGTCGGCAAGCACGGTCATCGACAAAGCGGGGGCCTGTGCCTGCTGAGCCGCCAACACACCGGCCACACGCGCCGCCGCGATCGAGGTCCCCTGCATCAGCACGGGTTGGTCGTGCGCCGCCAGTGTCACGCGCACGTCACCCGGGGCGGTCACCGTCCGACTGCCGAAACTGGAATAGGAGGCCAGGTGTTCGCCGCCGGTCGCATCACTCGTCGTAGCGGCTACGGCGATTACATTCCCCATCGTGCTGGCATAGGCGGCTGGGAACACCGCCTGCGAATCGATGTTGGTGGCCGTATTGCCTGCGGCAGCAACGATCACCACGCCGGCGTGCGTAGCTGCAATAAAGGCTTGGTGCATGGCCGCGTCATCTCGCTCGACGCCGAACGAGGTGAGGATCACCGAGGCACCCATGTGTGTAGCATACGTCACAGCCGAGGTGACCCGTTGGGGATCGACATGGCCTTGTTCATCGGCCACCTTCAGCGGCAGAATCTTGACGAGGGCATCACGGCCCAGTTCGGCGACCTTGGCGCGGATCACGGACTCCATCAAGGCGCCGTGACCGTTATCGTCCCCGACGTGGGCCGATGCATGCACGAAGTCGTATCCGCTCACGTCATCGGTATAGCCGTTGCCATCGTCGTCGAGGCTGTTGTCGGCAATTTCGCTCATGTTCTGAAAGTAGGCGTCCGGCGATCTGGACCCTGCGCTGCCCGAATCAAGCACGGCGACAATCACCTCGCGCTGCGGAGTCGTCGTGGGGGTGGCGTGGCTGACGGACTGCAACTGGCGCACTTCGTGCGGTTCGCTGCGGAGCGCGTTGGACGCGGGTAACGACGAGACGTTGGGAGTGGCCGTCATCAGCACCCGCGCTTCGCATTGCTCGAACAGCAACCGCTTGGTCGGCACGAGCGGTTTGTGCGATCGCGACTTGCGGGGCTGTTTGCCGGTCCGGACGGACGAAATGCGTGAACAAACTTGGGACAAGATGCGGGTCATAAACGAGTCCTCGATTAGGGAGTGAAGTCACCCAGCAGCAGGCGTTGCGGGGAGCACTGCGACGCTTGAGTAACGGGGGCGAAAAAACGTTGCTACCGGTGGCTAGAGCAGGACGATGGGTGGCAGCCCGGGCCGGTTACCAGTTGGCCCTTCAAAGCCTTTGACTTGGCTGCTGCCCAGACTCGTACCCCAGCCGGCGAAAATTGCATCCACACCGGCACCGCCGTCAATCAGCGATGTACGAAACCGGGCCCCGAAGAAGTAGCCAAAGCTGACCAGGTCGTTGCCATCTCCTAGATTCGCAAAATACGCGTCGGCCACCGTGCTCGTATGGTGCACCCGATCGTTGCCCGCACCGGTATCGACACTCAAGCGAGCGCGCACCTGATGCTGGCTGGTCAGCACGGTGTCGTTGCCGTCTTCGGTGCGAATGGTTTCGTTCACACCCACGGCGACTTGCGCGATCTGCACGGTGTCGTCATGCGCACCGGTTTGAATATCGAGGTTGTTGCTGATCCGCAGATTGGACAACGAGACGGTGTCGTTCTGGCTGCCGGTGTCGATGGCGAGGCGGCCGTTCAACTGAAGATTCTGGATGTCGACTGAGTCGCTGCCCGCGCCGGCGGCAATCTCAATGGTGCCGGCGAGTGTCGCCTGGCGTTCACTGGTTCCTGCCCAGACACGCTGCCCATCGATCTTGAGCATGTCGTTCCCCTGGCCCAGATCGGCCCAGATGCCCCGAGTCACTCGGTCGTATTGTCGCGTGATGGTCCCCTGAGGGGTGCGTTGCTCAACCATCCAGGAAGTTCCGGCATCATTGCGGGCATACAGGGCGATCTGGTTATGGTTGGCGTTGCCGACAAGTTGCAACTCGCCGCCGACAACTGCCACACGCGCCAGCGGCGAGACGCTCATGGTCTGGCGTGATTCGAGGCGTTCGAAGCTGAAACAGCGCGCCGGTCGGGTACGCGTCGGGAACATGAAGGAGAGATCCTGATTGGTTATAGAATGAACCGCCTCGGTAGGCGGACACGGTCCCCGATCGAGTGAGGTGAGTCTATTGGGAAACTACGGCAAGGACGTTTTTGTCCGGCCACCCCTTCCAGCGTCCGGGCTAAGCCAATCCGGCGAAGATTTGCGAAATATTTTTCGTACAGCGACGGCCGTCCCGTTTAAAAACTCTGTCCAACGAAAAATGAGTGGGCGAAAGCGAGTTGCGAGGATTGCAGGTGACCTCGCTTGACGACCTGCGAACCCGTTGATGGTTGTCAAGATGCGCGGCCGCTCGCCGCGGGTCGATTAAAAATGCCGATCTTGACGCTCAGAACCGCCGTTTACGCTCACCCAACGCAGAGCATCTGCGCCGTGGATCGCAGTTGTTTCCGAAGGTTTGCCTCACGCCGCGCGGCGGTAGTAAGGCTTGAGCACGCCGCCCAACCGCTTGTCGCAGACGATTTCGCCGTCAATCGGTTGCGGCTCGGCCGACGTGAGCAGTTCGTTGGCCAGTCCTTGGTGCGGGCGTTGACCAAGGTAATAGCGAACGTATTCGCGAACCAGGTGCGCCAATTGGCGCTCGCCGAAGACGAAGAACCGATCCAAGCACTCGGCTTGATCGATTGAATCCACCGTTCCACGAAAGCGTTCAAGTTCGGCGCTCGCGGACCAACGCGACGGACTTCGATCGCTTCCGATTCCAGCACCGTGTCGAACGATTCGGTGAACTTCGTGTCGTGGTCGATCATCACGATCGTCGGCTTCGGTTGAGCATCGTCCAACTGCATCAGAAAGTTGCGTGCTTACTGGGCGACCCAAGCCGATTCGGGATGCGCCGTTGGCGGAGCGACGATCACACGCCGAGAACCAACGTGCAGAAAGACCAGCAGCAAGTACGGGACCAATCCCTTGGGTGTCCAAACTTTCTTGCTGAAGAAGTCGCACTGTCAGAGTGTTTCGGCGTGCGACTTGAGGAACTCGTCCCAGGTTCCCTCGCCCCGCATGGGCCCTGGATCGAGGCCAGCGGCGCGAAGGAGATTGACCACCGTCGAACGCGCGATCATTCCCACGCCGAGGTTTTTCACTTCACCGAGAATTCGCGGGTAACCCCAGCCGGTCTCCCGGGCCAGGCGCAAAACCAGTTCCCGCAGATCGTGATCACGTCCTTAATCGCCGCTCCCAACGGCAAGCCGTACTTGAGAATCCGCTGGCGCTGCCGCGCAGTGAGTCGATAGCTCTTCGGGCACAGTTCTTTGTAGGTCAGAGCTTCGTTCCGATAGTATTGAATCGTGCGGGCCACTTGCTGCTTGGCGGCATTCACCATGATCGCCACCAAGGCGGGTTGTGAACAGAGAGGTTGTGAACAGGGAGAGCGCATTCGACCGTAAGTTGGAGTCCCAAGGCGCTCATCACCGCACAGAGCGGGAGCCCATTGTGGAGACAATAAAAAGACCGGTCGGAGCAAATGCTCCGACCGGTCCTGGTTATTAATGAACCTGTTGTTGATAAACCGAACGTCGTGAAGACGACTAGGCAAACAGCTCGGGGATGGGCTGAGCGCCGTTGGCGATCTTCTTGGGACGGTTGTTCTTGGTGGTGTACGTCGTGTTGAGCGAGATACCCAAGCCCTTGAGGGCCGAGGCCATGAGGTGCTCAGACGAGTACGGGGTGGCGTTGTCGGCCACACCGGTACCATCGACGTTGGTGGCACCAGCGGCCACGCCGCCCTTGATGCTACCGCCACCGATGACGCAGCTCCAGCAGCGTGCCCAGTGATCGCGGCCCGTGTTGGCGTTGATTCGCGGCGTACGGCCGAAATCACCGATCCACACGAGGACGGTATCCTTGAGCAGCCCGCGCTGATCGAGGTCTTGGACCAAGGCACTCATGCCACGATCCATAACCGGCAACTGGTTCTTCAACGCGGTGAAGACCTGGTTGTGCATATCCCAGCCGCCCAACTCGATTTCGACGTACGGGACGCCGACTTCGCGGAGACGACGGGCCATCAAGCAGCTGCGGAGGAAACCGGTGTTGGGACGCATGCCCATACCAGCGCCTTGCGTGGGCTGTTGATTGAGGCCGTAGAGCTCCTTGATGTTGTCCGGCTCGCTGTCGACCTTGAGGGCCTCCATTTGCTTGCTGGTCATCAAAGCCGCGGTGCTCTTGAGCACTTCGGCATGGTCCATGGCCATTTGACCGCGACCTTGATCGGCAAAGCCCTTTTCGAGCTTACTGAGCATCGACATGCGCTGGGCCAAACGGTTGGCGTCGCCGTCAATTTGCAGGTTGCGGATGTTTCCGCCGCTGTCGACCACGAACGGCGAGTAAGCCATGCTCAGGAAGCCTGGGCCAGCGCTCGGACCGGTGATCGAGAAGACCGGGGGAATTTCCAGGTTCATGTACTTCGACTGCTCGTGCAACTCGTGCGCGACGACAGCGCCGTAACCCGGATATTCGATATTCGGATCCGGCTTGAACCCGGTGTGCATGTAGTAACGTCCGCGGGCGTGATCCGCCTCGGCGGTGCTCATCGAGCGGACGATCGACATGTGATGGAACTGCTTGGCCAACAGCGGCATGTGCTCGGTGATCTGCACGTCGCCGGAGGTCGAGATCGGCTTGAACTCACCGCCGGTCGGTTGACCCGGCTTGAGGTCCCAAATGTCGATCGTCGGCGGGCCACCGCCCATGTAAAACAGGATCATGCCCTTGTTGTTCTTCTTCAGATCCGCAGCCGTCGCCTTGAGGGCGTTGGCCAGGAACGAAGCAGCAGGGGCGGACAAAGCGGCCGCCTGCGACGCGTGCGTCATGAAGTGACGCCGTGTCATTCCACTCGGAATACTCATGTGCTCTTCTCCCTAGGATGACTAACGAACATTGGCTCAGCGTGTTGGTTGCTTGAAGGACGATACTGCAGACCACGAAGCCTTAATCTGAGCAGTACCGCCGTCGCTATCGGGTCACCCTGAGCCAGTCAAAGCTGGTCCAGGGTGGGGTCACACTAATAAACAAACAGGAACTCGTTGCTGTTGAGCAGCGCCCAGAGTACGTCCTGGTACACCGTCTCGGCCGTACCTGTACGCAAACTCTGTGCCAAATTGCCTAATTCCGCCGCCGACGGCTTGCGTTGCACCGTTGCCAGGAACAGATACTCGACGATTTCGTTCCCCTTGAGCTTACCGCTGCTCATCAGCTTGGGAATGATGTCCGCCTTGTCACCCAGGGCAATGCAGTCCTTGGTGAGCACGCCGTTCATCATCATCAAGGCTTGCGGAATCGTGCCGTTGAAGGTCGTGGCCTCGTCACCGTCGTCGGTGCCGAATGCCAAGGTGAACTGGCCGAGAATCTGATTGCGCTTGCGGTTGTAATCCGCTTGATCGACCGTCACGAGCTCGCCCATCGTGCGAACCGACTCGATCGAATCATACAACTGCTCGGCTTCCATCATACGCATGTAGAAGTGACTGAAGGCCGGCTTCACCCCCATCGAGGGGTCGTCCTTCTTGTTGTTGGGGGTGGTCTTGCTCGACAGGCTGTAGGCCTCGCTGAGCATGACCCAACGCATGAGCTTCTTCAGGTCGTGCCCTTCGGCAACGAATTCCTTGCCCAGGCGCTCGATCAGTTCTGGGTGCGAGGGGGGATTGTGTGGGCCCATGTCGTCGACCGGCTTGGTGAAGCCATAGCCGAGGAAGTGCGACCACATCCGGTTGGCAATCGCCATACCGAAGTACTCGCTCTTCACGATGAGCTGAGCCAACTCCTTGCGGCGATCAACATCGGCCACGTAACCACTGGGATTGATCTCCGTGCCATCGACGAACTTGGGGTAGGCCACGGCCGAGGTGCCGTTGCGCAGTTCGTAAAACAACTCAGCCTTCTTCGGATTGCCGCCGCCGTCACCCTGGTAGTCGCGGTTGTACAACTCAGCATATTGCAGGTCTCGACCGCGTCCTTCGCGACGCAAAGCGGTTTGACGGAAAAAGGCGTTAAAGCTCCAGAACTGATCCTGCTTCCAATCGTTGAACGGATGGTTGTGGCATTGGGTGCACTGCACCTGCATGCCCAAGAAATAACGGGCGGTGCGCGAGGTGGCCTCGGCAGCCTGCTCGGCCAAACGATTGACATAGAAGTTGACAGCACCGTTGTAAATCGGGGCGTCGTCCGGATCGTTGTCGTTGGTTTGCGTGCGCCCGGTGGCACTCACAATATCCTTAACCATCGCGTCGTAAGCGGTATTGCGCAGGAAGTTGTTACGGAGGAAATGCTCCATGCCGCGACGGCTGGTTGGGTTGTTGTTATTGTTGACGTTCATCGGGCGGCCGATGAGCAAATTGGTGTAGATCGTCGCCCAATTATTGGCGTATTCATCGAGATAGCGATCGTTTTCCTCACCGCTCTTCGGCACCTCTCCCATCAAGCGATCGATAAGATTCGCGCGGCGCTTATTGGCGGGCTCGCCCAAGAACCGGGACAACTCTTTCGGCGTGGGCGTGCGACCGATCAGGTCAAGGTGTGCGCGGCGACACCACTCGGCGTCGGTGGCTTTGCCCGAGGGCTTTACGCCGGTCGAGGCCCAGCCTTTGCGAATTTGGTCATCGATAAAGCCCACGATATCGAGCGTGGCGCCCGACCCGCTTTGACCCTTAAGATCGGTGGTCTTGCCGGAGTCTTCCGCCGCCTGAAGGGAAGTCGATCCGGTGATCAGCACACCGAGGAAAAGAGTACTGACGAGCAGTAAACTTCCGAGCACTCGAGCACTGCATCGAGCAGCCCGAGCGGCTGCGCGCCACGGCGCGCGTGAGCAAAGGACATGACTCATGGACCCCTCCACGGGTGAGTGAACACGATATAAGTGACAGAACGTCATGGTAGATGATTCACTTAAGGAGTCAACAATGGAGCTGAGTCGGTCTCGCAGATCCTAGTGTCACGACTTTTTGGTTTATGACACCCGAGCCGCAAACCACACTCCTCCGACTGTTGCAATTTAATACACTCGTTCGATTTCGCTACAGCAAACTTGCACAACCGACCCCCCCGCACCGACTATAACAACCACGTGAGGGGGGGCATCTTTGGGTTACCCACCGAGCCAGTGGCGGCATTCCTGCACGCAACTGGCTGGCGGGAGATCCCAATATTCCGCTGCTAATCACCCAGGCCCATTGCAGGGGGCATGCTTGAAATAGCGGCGGAGCAACGTTTCCCTGTTCCGGCCCCGTCGCTCCGATGCGGTACCTTGCGTCACCGAATGTCGGCCCCTTTTGACGACACGCGGTGGCGAAGGCGATGCATTACTGTGCAAGCATTGTGCCGAACCAAAAAATGTCCGGCAAATTGGCGCAGCCATCGGCCCCTGAAGATCGGTCGCCCTGCGGAGCCAACTTAAGCCAGAGATTCTGCCGCAGCGCGGTTTAAGCCGATTCGCGAAACTGTAACTCGTGCAAGCGACCGTACAGGTCGCAACGACGAAGCAGTTCGCCATGCGGACCAACATCGACGATCCGGCCACCGCTCATCACCACCACCCGATGGGCCAGTTGCAACAACTGCATGCGATGGGTGATAAAGATCGTCGTCCGGCCGACCACGAAAGGAACCAGCGCTTTCTGAATGGCCTGCTCGCTCTCCAGGTCGATCTGGCTGGTGGCTTCGTCCAGGATCAAAATTGCCGGATCACGCAAGATTGCCCTCGCCAGGGCGATCCGCTGCCGTTGCCCGCCCGAGAGCAACATGCCGCGGGGGCCGACGGGGCTGTCGTAGCCAAGCGTCAGCTTTTCCTCAATGAATCGGTGGGCGTGGGCGCGACGAGCCGCCTCGATGACCTGCGCCCGACTGGCGCCGGGCGAACCGTACAGAATGTTGTTGTAGACCGTGTCGTCGAACAGCAAGGTCTCCTGCGCGACGAGCCCGATCTGGCGGCGCAGGTCGCGCATCCGCACGTCGCGCAGGTCGACACCGTCGAGGCGAATGCTCCCCTCGATCGGATCCATGAACCGCGCAATCATGTTGGCCAGCGTCGACTTGCCGCAGCCGTTCGGGCCAACGATGGCAATCGTCTCGCCAAAGGCGATCCGCAAATCGATCTGCTTGAGCACGCATTGGCTCGGGCTGTAGTGGAACGAGACCTGATCGAAGACCAACGCATCGCGGTGTCGCGGCAAGGGTTTGGGCTGGGGTGGGTCGACGATCGTGGGCTCGCGATCGATCCGCTGGTAAATGCGTTCGGCGGCCGCCGCGCCCCGCTGAATGCGACTAAACACCTCGGACAACTTGCGTGCCGGGTCGCTGATTCCGGCCAGCATGCCATAAAACAGGATGAGCAGTTCGGGCTCCATTTTGCCGCCGCCGAGCGAGATGCCGAACAGCGTCGGTTCGTCGGCGATGACCAAATATGCGCCTGCCAGCAGCGACAGCGCGGCGGTCCAGACGCCAATCAATTCGATCAGCGGGCGGGCCAGCGCGTCGTAGCGCGAGATGCGCAAGGCGCGGCGGTAGTAGCTCTTGGCGCGACGACGGAACACGCCACGCTCGTGCCCTTCCATCGTGAACGCCTTGACCATCTTAATCCCCTGAAAGGTCTCTTCGAGCGTGCCGTAGATTTGCGACATATCTTCCATCGCGCGGCGGCTCGTTCGCTTGAGCGCCTTGGCCAACCAGCGAATGGCATACGCCGCCGCCGGGGCCAAAATCAGCGAAAGCAACAGCAGCCGCCAGTTGATCCACACGGCCCCCACGACGCAGACGATCATTTTGAGCGGCTCGCGCACCAGTTTGCCGAGCACCTCGTTGAGTCCCGCGCCGAGGTTTTCGATATCGCTGGTGATGCGATTCATCAGGTCGGCCGACCCTTCGGCGTTAAAACACACCAACTCGATGGGTAGCGTGCGGCGAAACAGGGTCGTGCGCAGCTGAAAGGTCGCGCGCTGCGACATCCGCGCCACGAACATGCTGTTGGCGTACATGAAAATACATTTGAGAAACACGCTCACCGCCAGCGAGACAATGATCAACACCAGGCAGCCGAACGGATCGTCGGGCGTGTAGGGCTGAATGACTTTTTCGTCGGCAAACTGATACCACTCCAGCGTCGAGCGTTCGCTTTGCAGTTGTGCGCGCTGCTGGGGTGTCTCCCCCTCCTGCAAGGCCGCGATGCGCTGCTGCGACCGTTCGATGCGCGACGCGGCCCATTGGTGCAACGACTGCTTGTGCGTCGCGATCTCCAGCACCGGGTAGACCGCCGAGATGTTGCCCCCCCAGAGCACGGCGATCATCAGCGCGCACACCACCGAGCCGAGAAAGTCCCAGCGCCGAGACAAAGCCAAACGCAACGCGCGTACAAAACTCTTCATGAGGGGCGGTCATCCTTGACGCAAGCCGAGCGACTCGCGTTTGTAGCAGATGGGCGACAAACTGGGGAAGAGCGAATGCGACCCACCGGGGGAGCGGCCCACGACGCCCCCTCGCCCTGCTAGCACTCGTGCCTCGGTAGCGTCCTCAATGCGTGCCGCGTCGACGCAGGGTCCGTGCGGAGTGCAGACCCTGCGGATGCTTGGCTCGCTCGACCGCACAAATGTCAATGCGTGGCGTTCTATCGTTTCTGACCGCGATGTTCGTGGTCCGATGGCTGCGCAGGAGAAAATGGCCGGAAATGAACGCGAATGCACGGAAATATCAAAAGCTCGTAGTCGTTCCGTCGCAAAAAATCATTTCCGATTATTTCCGGCCAATGCTCCCTTGAGTCGCCGTAGCGACTGTCTTGTTTTTCAAGTGTTTTTGGATGTGAGTCTCCAATTGGT
>CAZZBK010000153.1:0-11596 GCA_964652155.1 uncultured Planctomycetaceae bacterium
AGGTGAGCAACACGCCGTTTCGTCGATTCAAAGTGTCGGTCAACGACGGCGGGATTGCCTCGCCACTCATCGCGCATTGGCCGAACGGAATCGCCCGCGAGCAACGAGGCCGGATCGTCCGCGACATCGGGCATGTCATCGACATTCACGCGACGTGCCTCGACGCCGCTCACCGTGCGACCGATCGACGATGGCTTGGATGAGGCGGATGAATTGGTGGTCGTGCAACTCAACCCGAACGCCGCGTACACACTTGGGCCTTCCGTCGGTGCTGGCGTGGTGATTGCCGACAATGACGCGCCGGGAGTCGAGGTACTGCCCGTGCTCATCGTGGTGGCGAATCGCGACTTTTACTATCAGGAATATCATGATCCCCGCATCGAACTCGAAGCGCGAGGTATTCCGGTTGTGGTCGGAGCGGGTCGGCGCGAGTTTTCGATGCCGCATTTGAGTTCCGGCCAAGGGGACTTCCACGGAAACCTGATCCCCGATGTTTCGCTGGCCGAGGTGGATCCCACAGACTACTCCGCCATTGTGTTCGTCGGCGGCTGGGGAGTGAGTGAGTATCAGTACGCGTTCCCGGGCACCTATACAAACACGCAGTACAACGGAACCCCCGAGACGCGAGAACGCGTCAATGAGCTGATCAATGGATTCGTGGCGCTGGACAAGTACGTTGCCGGAGTGTGCCACGGCGTCAGCGCGCTGGCTTGGGCGAGAATCGACGGACAAAGCCCGCTGCAAGGGCGGACGGTCACCACGGCGGTCTTTAATTCGCCAGCGAACAACGTCCCCGGAGCGGTCATGTACCGCTGGCACAGTGAGGTGAATGGGGCCACCGTTCTCGAGGGGGGCAGCATCGGCGACCCGACGACCGATGCGGACGACGTCTGGATCGATGGGCAGTTCATCACCGCTCAAAACAACAGGGCCGCCCGCCTGTTTGGACAAACATTAGCCAGCCGCCTGCTCGTGACGCTCTAATGGCGAACGAACTGGTGAAACAGCATCAGACCGAACTCTGAAATCGAATTCGGAACAAATCCGATGGCTCGCCGCGCAAATGTCGCGGCGAGCCATTTTCATTCCGCCCGACAAGGCTGCTCGAACACCAATAGTGACTTGTGCGTCCGCCAATCGAATCTTCACGCGGAGTGAATTGAGACTGAGCGGATCGACGGTAGCCGCCGGTCCTGGACCGCTCGCAGTCAAACGAAAGACCTTCGGCTCGCGCCGGACCGCTCAGTCTTGCTTTGTGTCGCGCGGAGAATAACAAGAGCGCGGCACTTGCCCCCGAAGAGCCCTGGCGCACTGAATCGGGTTCGCCGCTCCCGCTGGTCGCTTCGTTCCGTGGCCATTCATAGACCCTCGTCCCCCGCTCGACATCGCCAAGTACTGGCCGATCCTCCGCGGAAAGATTTCCCCGCACTGACAAACTGGCCAGCCCTGGCAGTTGAGTCCCTGCCGATTCCCTGCCAACAAATTTTTAGCTAGGCTAGACATTCCGTTGGAAACTGATTCCAAAGGAGCGAATCCCTGCGAGCTGGACCGACGGAGCAGCCAGCGGTTCCCCTTCCAAGGAGCCGCGGTGCGCGACGGAGCGCTCTACGTGATGTGGACCGACAACCTCGAAGTTGCCGACTCCATGATCGGTGCGCCGCGGTACCTGCTCGGCAACGCGATCCGACGGCTCGCAGTGTGTGTGAAATTGACCGACTTACAAGAGGACTGAGTTTGGTGGATCGGTGCTCGTCAAGCGCGGGCAGGGTCAGCCAAATTGTCACTGGAGGAGCAACCGTGAAATCGAACGTGACCCAGGTCGTACTCATGATCTCCACTCTGCTGCTCGTGTCGCAGGTGGCATCCGCCGAGAACAAAGAACCTCGGAATCCGAAGATTCCGGAGGCGGAGGTTGCCACAAAAGGGGGGCCGCGCGCGGCGGAATCCGCCCCCTCGGATAAGAAAGCGCTTTGGCTCCAACACCGCGAGTCTTTAACCCACATCGATCTCTCCGACGACACGCAGCGGCAAATCGTTATCGCTCGCGGCTCCCCGAAGCCGGGCGAATATCACGCGCATCCCACCACGGCGATGCTCGCGGACAACAAAACAATCTTTTGCGTCTGGAACATCGGCCACGGCGGACACGCAGGGCCGATGGCTCGCAGCGACGACGCGGGTTTGACATGGACCCGCATGGATGACGCGCTGCCGCCGAATTTTGTCAACTTTAAAAACTGCCCGAGCATCTATCGGCTCAGCGATCCACAGGGGAAAGAGAGGCTGTGGGTGTTTGCCGCGCGCACTTTGACCGACAAAGAAAGCCCCAAGCCGATCGCTGGTCGCCATCAAGGCTACATGCCGCGCATCGTCAGTGAAGATGAGGGTAAGACATGGCGCGAGCTGCCACCCATCGGCGGACGCATCGCCATCGACGATCCGTTTCGCTGCGTCATGACGTTCTCCAGCATCGTCCGGTTGAAAGACGGCTCGTATCTCGGCCTGTTCCATCGCGGAGGCGGCATCGGCGAGGGGGGGACTCTGCAGGTGCTTCAATCGATCACCCGCGACGGCGGCTTCACCTGGTCCACGCCCACAATCGCCTGCGACGGCACCAAGCTCGACGGAAAACACCCCTGTGAGCCCTATGCCTTCCGTTCGCCCGATGGCGATGAGCTCTGCTGCCTCATGCGAGAAAACCGACGCACCGGCACCAGCCTCGTCATGTTCAGCCGCGACGAAGGCCAAACATGGTCGCAAGCCGTCGACACCCCTTGGGGTCTCACCGGCGACCGTCACCACGGCATCCGCCTTCCCGATGGGCGTTTCGTCATCGTCTTCCGCAACACCTCTCCCAACCCCAAAGACAAGGGCTTCATCGCCTGGGTGGGCACGTATGATGACATCAAGCAAGGCAAACCCGGCCAATATCGCGTGAGCCTGCTGAAGACTGTCAAAGACGGCTTTTACCCCGGCATTCACCTGCTGCCCGACGGCACCATCGTTGCCACGACATATGCCACCTACCGAAAAGATGATGTCGGCTGTTCCATCGTCAGCGTTCGATTTAAGATGAGTGAAATCGACGCCCTCTCGAAGCGCTAACTGACACAACTCACCCCGAAAAAATGTTGCCATGAAACATTCACTCGCACTATTCACCGTGTTGCTGGTGCCGATCACATCGTTGCCCGCGATCGAACCTCCGCGCACAGCCGCGAATCCAGCGGAGGCGCGTCTCGAATCGTTGACCTTGGACCTCGGCGGGGGTGTCACGATGAAGTTCGTGAAAATCCCCATGGGGAAGTTCAAGTATGGTGTGCCTGAAGAAGCACCGGACCGCGACAAGCAAGACTTGGCCGAGCGCGAAGTGATGATTGCCGAGGCGTTTTGGATCGGGACGACGGAAGTCACGCAGGCCCAGTACGAGACCATCATGGGCGACAACCCCAGTAAGTCGAGCCGAGAGCCGCTGTGCCCCGTCGAAACCGTCACTCCCAAACAAGTCGACGAGTTCTGCAAGAGGCTGTCGGACAAGACGGGCAATCCCTCCCGCATGCCGACCGAAATCGAGTGGGAGTACGCCGCACGCGCAGGCAGCGACGGCCTCGGCGGCTCGAAACTGACCGACGTGGCGTGGTTTCAGTCGAACAGCGAAATGAAGCCGCATCCCGTCGGCACCAAGGCTCCGAATGCTTGGGGTCTATACGACATGCTCGGTAATGCCAACGAGTGGACAAGGAGCGAGAAGTGGATCGGCTATCGCGGTGGGTGCTGGAGAACTCCCGAACGAAAGTCCAAGCCGACGCACCGCGAGGGGCACGGCAATTTGCATAGCGACCCATACGGCGGCTTCCGAGTCGTCCTCAATGAGCGATAGCCATCGCATTCGAAGGCTCGGGTTCCTGTGATGTCCTGTCGCGACATCACGCAGGACACACCCCATCTGAAACTCTGCCAATTATCAAAATGACTGACCTGCTTCGACCGGTGTTGCTTCCCGTTGTGCTCCTAGTCGCGTCGCTGGCCATGCTGTCCGACGCCAGGCCGGCTAGCGCTCGCGAGCTGCCGTTGGCGTTTGTCAAAAAGCATTGTTGGGAGTGTCACAACAAGTCGACCACCGAAGGCGATTTCCGAGCGGACTTGCTTGGAAATGAGGTGGCGGAGCCGACGAGTCACCAGGCTTGGACCCGGGTCTTGGCGCGGGTCCAGAGTGGCGAGATGCCTCCACCGCAGGAAACCGAGCGCCCGGCGGCTGCGGAGGTGAGCGCGGCGCTCACGGCGCTGAAGACTGCGTTTCATGAGGAGGCAAATGCCCGGCACGGAGCGGCCGGTCGAGTGCGCGTGCGGCGGCTCAATCGACTCGAATACGAGAACACCGTTCGCGATCTGCTCGGCATCGACACGACGCTACGTGATCTGCTGCCCGAAGACGATCTGCGCGATGGTTTTAACAACCAGTCGGCAGCCTTGAGCATTTCGCCGGTTCACATCCAGCAATACATGGCTGCGGCTGATCGGGCGATCGAAGCGGCCACGGTTCGCCAAGCTCAGCCAGAAACGAAAACACATCGCTTCGCGTTCAATCACGAAGCCGAAAAGCCGTGGTCCGCTTACCTCCACAATCGGCTCCAATGCAACCTGCACGGCGAGGACCTGCACTTCTTCCTCGACACACATATCGAAGTGCCCGTGGCCCTGCGGCAGTTTGAAGCGGTGACGCGCGACACGCCGGGCAAGTATCGCATTCGCATCACAACCGAGTCTCGCGATACGACCGATGGGGAGGATCTCATCTACAGTGTGTGGGTGGCGGCGGGGGGAAAGCGGAAGGAACTGCTCGGCCATTTCGACGCGAAACACCGCCAAGAAAGCACCATCGAGTTGACACGTTCCTTTGAGCGCGGCGAGACGATTATCATCGCGCCATATCGCATGGCCAAGACACGAATCGACGCGGGCTACAGTGTCTATTTGCCCGACAAACAAGAGAAGATTCCCAAGGGCTGGCATTTTCTCAACAATCCCAACCCACCCATCGCCACCGTGGGTCCCGCGATTGTTGTGAAGCCCATCGAGATGACCGGCCCGCTCCACGAAAGCTGGCCCCCCTCGGGACACCGGCTGCTGTATGGTGACGAGGCCGAGCTAGCTCCCGCCGCCGAGATCGCCAAGGCGTCGCGCGTACCCGATGCGATTCTGCGTCCGGTCAAAGCGTTCCGGCAACTCAAGGACACGCTCACGGTGCGGCTCCCCGCAGACAAGACCGAACCGGCTGTTCGCGCGGCGCTCGCACGTTTCGTCCGCCGCGCTTTCCGCCGCCCCGCAACCGCCGACGAGGTCGAGCTGTATCAGTCGATGGTTCGTGAGCGATTGGCGAAAGGTGAATGTCTTGAAGTCGCGTTCAACGCTGCGCATCGCGCCGTGCTCTGCTCGCCCGAGTTTCTCTTTCTCGTCGAGCAGGGGCCGAAGCTTAACAGCCACGAGTTGGCTGCGCGGCTGTCGTACTTTCTGTGGCGTACCGCGCCCGACGACCGACTACGCGAGTTGGCCGACAAGAATGAGCTGACCAAGCATGATGTCCTACAGAAAGAAACAGCCCGTTTGATCGCCGCGCCGCGTTTCGAGTCCTTTGCGCAAGATTTTCTCGCGCAATGGCTCAACCTGCGCGAGATCAACGCCACCACTCCCGACCGCGATCTGTTCCCTGAGTACTTCGAGGCTATTCACGATGGCCGACAGGATGTGCTGTTGCACGAGTCGCTCGTCGGAGAAACGCGGGCCTATTTTTGCGATCTCGTAGAGCGTGACCTCGGCGTCGCGCTGCTCGTAACCGCCCCGCATGCGTTTCTCAACCAGCGTTTGGCCGAGCATTACGAGTTGCCGTCGGTGCCGGGTGCCGCGTTGCGCCGGGTGAACTTACCGGCCGACAGTGTGCGCGGCGGACTGCTCACACAGGCAAGCATACTCAAAGTCACGGCCAACGGCGCGAACACATCGCCCGTGCTGCGTGGGGCGTGGTTGCTGGAGCGAATCGTCGGCACGCCCGCTCCGCCTCCGCCGCCGAATGCCGGAGGCATCGAACCTGACACGCGCGGCGCGACCACCATTCGCGAGCAACTAGCCAAGCACCAGTCGGTCAAATCCTGTGCCGGCTGTCATCAGAAGCTCGACCCCCCTGGTTTCGTGCTCGAAGCGTTTGATCCGATCGGTCGGTATCGCGAGTTTTACCGCACGACCGAAACCGGCGAGAAACTCAAGGACGCCCGAGTGTTTTTCGGCGGCCACTACGGCGCCGTTAAATATCTCAAAGGCGCGGCGGTCGATACGCGGAGTCGGCTTCCCGACGGAGTCGAGATCGCCGACGTTCGCGCCTACAAGGCCGCTCTCGCCGCGCGGCCCGAACTCCTTGCCCGTGGGCTGGTCCGCAAGCTCGCCAGCTTTGCCACGAGCGTCGGTGTCGAGGTGGGAGACGAACTTGTCGTCGATGCCATTTTGAAACGATCGCAAGCGTCGGGCTTGGGCCTGCGCACGTTGATTCACGAGGTTGTGCAGAGCGAACTCTTCACACAGAAGTAGCCCAGATTGCGTCCATCAACCATTCGGTCTTCGTTAGATCAGGCACTCCTATGACACCACTCCCCCGCCGTCTCTTTCTCAAACACGCAGGCATCGCCATCGGTCTACCGCTGCTGGACTCGATGTTGCCCAAGGGTTGTTTCGGTGCCGCACCGACGACGCCACCTCGTCGCATGGTCTGCATCGGTGTACCGTTCGGCTTCGACCCCACCGCTTTTGTGCCGGTGACCGCTGGTCGCGATTATGAGTTGCCTGCGCACCTCACGCATCTGGCAGACTATCGCAACGACTTCACTGTGATCAGCGGCTTAAGCCATCCCAACACCGGCGGCGGCGGACACAAGGCCGAGGCCGTAATGCTCACCGGCGCTCCGTATCCCGACTATTCGCACAACCTCAAGAATACGATTTCGGTGGACCAAGCCTTTGCCACTCGGTTTCGCGGCGAGACGCGCTACGAAAGCCTCGTGCTGACCACGGGCGGAGGCTCGCTATCCGTGACCGCCAACGGCGTGTCGATTCCTGCCATCGATCGCCCCTCGGCGGTGTTCAAGAAGCTGTTCCTCGCAGCGACACCCGCCGAGATGGAGGCCGAACTGCGGCGCATCGACGAAGGCCGGAGCATGCTCGACTTCGTCGGTGAGCGGGCGAAGAACCTGAATCGTCAGATCAGCAGTGCCGACCGGCAGCGTGTCGAGGAATACTTCGAATCGGTTCGCGACGTGGAACGCCAACTGAAGATGACCCGCGAATGGGTGAACCGACCGAAGCCCCCCGCGGTTGGCGGCGAGCCGAAAGATATAACCGACAACCAGCAGCAACGCGCGAAGTTTCAACTAATGATCGACATGATTTATCTTGCGCTCGTCACCGATTCGACCCGAGCGGTGAGCATCATGACGTTTGCCATGCATCACGACCTTTCGCACCACGGCAAGGAACCCAAGAAGCTCGCGGCCTGTCGGCAGGTCGAGGTCGAGTTGATTCAGGCGTTTGGCGGTCTGCTCGCGAAGCTGAAGAGCGCTAAGGAAGGCGGCTCGACGTTGCTCGATTCCACGATGGTATTGATGACCAGCAACCTGCGCGACGGCAATACGCACTGGACCTACAACCTGCCCACGATCTTGGCCGGCGGAGGCTTCCGTCACGGTCAGCATCTCGCCCTCAACCGTCCCTATTTGGATGAGGTCCAGCAGGAACTCAACCCCGTGCCAGGAACGAAGGTGAACCCCGAGAAAAAGATTCCGCTCATGGGCCAGGATCAGCAACCGCTGTGCAATCTGTACACGTCGATGTTGCAACAGAGCGGTGTCGAGATCGAACGTTTCAGCACCGCCACCGGCCCCCTCAAAGGGTTTGCGTGACGGACGGATTGCAAGTTGCGACGAGTGGCCCGAATGACGAGAAGCTCCACACACTTGAAACACATCCTCACCCTCATCACCGCTCTGCTGCTCGCGTCGTGGGCCTCGCTGTACGCCACGGAGGTGCCGAAGCCGAATGTACTCTTCATCATTTGCGATGACCTGAACGACTACATCGGGGCACTCGGCGGACACCCGCAGGCCAGAACGCCGCACATCGACCGGCTCTTCGCAGGCGGCGTTTCGTTCACGCAGGCGCACTGCAACATCCCCATCTGTGCTCCTTCCCGCGCGAGTCTTTTCACCGGAATCTATCCGCACGCCTCGCAGAACTTCGGCATGGACAATTGGGATGAGAACGCCGTCCTGAAACACAACCGCACGATGATGAATCATTTTCGGGCGCATGGTTATCAGACGCTGGGCACCGGCAAGATTATGCATAACCGCGACCGAAAGGAGTGGCAGCAATACGGCTACCCGGCGGATTACGGCCCCATCGCGAAGCAAAGCGAAAAGGAAGTCGCTCACCCGGACACGCCGGCACCCTTTCGGGACGACTTTGGCGCGGTCGACGGCTCGTTCGGTCCGCTCAGAAATTTGGATGGCAGCGGCTTCTCCTGGATCACCGGAGGCTGGGAGGGCAAGCGCACGCTGCGCTACGAGTCGGACGCTGACCGAGACCCGACGCACGACGAGTTAAACGCGCAGTGGGCGGTGGAGAAAATCCGTGAACTCGCCGCGAAGCCCAAGTCGAAGCCCTTCTTCATGGGCGTGGGATTTATTCGGCCACACACGCCTCTCATTGTGCCGCAGATGTATTTCGACCTCTTTCCTCTGGAAACGATCCAACTGCCCCAGATCAAAGAGGGAGATGCAGAGGACACGTTCAAGCACACCGTCAACACGGACGGAGCGGATCGCGGCACGAAGATTCATGACAGTCTGGTGGCTTCCTACGGCAACGACCGAGAACTGGCCCTGAAGAAGTTCATACAAGCCTACCTTGCTTGTATCGCCTCGGTGGATGACCATGTCGGACGAATTCTCGACGCCCTTGACGCCTCACCATTCAAGGACAATACCATCGTGGTCCTCACCAGCGACCACGGCTGGCAAATGGGACAAAAGGCCTACCTTTATAAGAACTCGCTCTGGCAGGAGAGCACGCGCATCCCGCTCGCCATCCGGGCTCCGTGGGTAGCGAAGGCCGGAGGCCAGTGCCCGCTCCCCGTTTCACTCATCGACCTCTATCCCACTTTGATAGACCTTTGCGGTCTGCCGCTGGACACGAATAAAAACGAGCAGAGGCGTCCGCTGGACGGTCACAGCCTCAAATCGCTGCTGGTCGATCCGGAAGACGGGACCTGGACCGGACCTGACGCCGCGCTCACCGCGCTGAGCAAATGGAAGTCCTACGATCCTGTGCAACAAAGCTACGCCCTGCGCAGCCGGGACTGGCGTTACATCCGCTACGAAAACGGCAAGGAAGAGCTTTACCACGTGCCCGAGGATCCGCATGAGTGGAACAACCTCGCGGCCAACCTCGAGTACGCCAAGCAACTCGATGGCTTCCGCACGCAACTGCGGGTCACGATTCCCAAATCCAATCCTGCGGCCAAACCTGCCGCCGAGTTGTCCGCAGCAGAGTGGAAAGACTCATTCTTCAAAACACATCCCAACGCCGATGCCAACGGCGACGGCACGCTCAGTTGGCCCGAATACAAGGATTACAAAAAAAAGCTCGATGCCGGGGCAGTCGGAAAGCCCAAACCCAAGTCACCCGCCGCCCCGGAGCGCCTGCAAACCACCGGCACTTTCAGTAAGACAGTCGAAGGCGGCATCATCTTCATCGACCAGTCGGGCGGGCAGGTCTACTACGTGATCAAAGAGCTGTCCGAATCCTTCGAGTCTCATTTGGACAAGCCGGTGAAGATCGTCGCGCGAGTGAAAGACTCCACCAAGGGCAATGCCAAGGTCATGGTGCATCTTGTCTCCATCCAGGCCGGCCAATGAGCCTCACTCCAACTTTCACGCACCCAGGATGAATCCTGCCGTCCTGCTCTTTTCCCTCTCGATATGCGCCGCATCGGCGGCGGATGAAGGTCTCGTCGCCGATTGGTTCGAACCACGGTCCCGGCTGGAGATGATGCCCGAGCCAACCAAGCACGGAAAGGTCGATCGAGTAGGCACGCACTGGCGCATCACGGGCGATTCACCGCTTCAGCTCCAATGCTCCCCCGTCACGGGCGAGAAGTGGGCCCCCTACGACCATCGTCTCGCGGGCCTTCGCGTAACCAGCGACGGCCGCGACATCGCCACAATTGGTTGCAAGCTTCAAAACAGCAAGCCGACCGACAGGTCGGATCATGCCGTCGGCTTTTGCATCGCGCCGTCGGGCGAGAAGACGACGCTGGGCTTTCCCTTTCCTGTGCAGGAAGACCGCTACAAAGGGCCAGAGCCGTTCAAGGGCCTATTAGGCCAGTCCAGCACGAAGCCCAAGTGAATATGCGTCACAAATCAGATAGGCTTTGTCTTTGTCGAGAAGCAGCATCATTTCTTTTTACCGAGTCGGGCGACGATTTTGTTCTTGGCCATCTTTTTCTGCATATTGGCCGACTTGATTGCCGGTTGCCGCACCATGCCTCGCCCTTTGTTGGCCATTATTCAGCTCCGTGAATTGTTGGACTCGATTGTCCGATTGTATGAGTAACGCCGGAGGCTGCCAAATGCAGGACCGATCGAATAAACTGCCAGGGAAACCTCCCCTGTTCTGAGTTGTAGGAACGATTGTGCGATTCACGGTAGATGATGTACGCCCAGGTTTGCGGTCCACCCGTTCAGACGTGTCTTCATCGAGACCTGCGGGGCTATTGAGCCCGGGCGACCGCCGGAAGCTTGGTGTTTCCCTGCCTCGCGTTGCGCGCCGGGGATCATTAGGTGCGCCGGCGTTGATTGCCGTGCAGGGTCGCGCAGAATGAGCACCCCTCCATTTGCCCCTGGGCCAACGCCCAACACCGTCCTATCCGCCCATGGGCAGGTCCTCGCCGTACCTCAAGACTGGATGCTATTGCCGCCTGGTGACGCGGCTCTCACCCGCCGGGTAAAAGCAGCCGGCGATCACTGGGTCGTGCAAGAGAAGAAAGGGCGCAAGATATTCTCCCGGGGCATTTGGGCGCAGGCCGCGACCATTGACAGAATTCGCACTGAACTCGCTGCAGAGCGGTCGACAGACAACTACGCCAAGAAGAAAGTGGCCGATGCTCGCCGCCGTGACAAAATTCAGCTTGAGTACGTGGAGGATTTTCATGGAGCGGTCGTGGCGTACCTGGCGTTTCACTCGGCACACGCCACTCTTGCCAACCAACTCGCGCGTGCCGTCACCGATCATGCCACGCCGGTTGGCAGCGGCACCGTCGCTCGCACGAAACGTATTCCGGTCGAGCAACGGGCCGAAGCTGCCGTCATCGCCTGGATGAGGCATCAGACAACGGCCTACGATGCGATGAAGATTGCGAGAGTTCGCGGTCAACGCCGCGAGGTTCGCCGAATGTTGGCGCAACGATCAAAAGAACTGCTGAGCCGGTATCGACAGGGCACGGCCGATGTCACCGAGTGCCCGCTCATAAAGGCCTTGAAATCCTGTGAATTGC
>CAZZBK010000153.1:11696-13253 GCA_964652155.1 uncultured Planctomycetaceae bacterium
CATATTGATCACGAACTTTTCCTACCTCATCGAGATCTCTCGTGCCTAAATCAAACTCAGCGACGGATGATGTGACCGCGCCTCGCTTGCAGGCGGTCCTGGGCCCCATCTCAGCCGCCGCGATTGTCGTCGGCGCGGTGATTGGCTCGGGCGTGTTCCTCAAGCCGGCCATCATTGCTCAAGCCACGCAGGGCTACGTGGGAGTGATTGTCAGCCTGTGGATGATTTGTGGGCTGGTCAATTTGTGCGGCGCGCTGGCCCTGGCCGAACTCGCCGCTATGATGCCTCAAGCCGGCGGGCTGTATGTGTTTCTGCGCGAGGCCTACGGTCGCCCCTGGGCGTTTCTCTGGGCGTGGGCCGAGTTCTGGGTCGTGCGCAGTGGCAGCATCGCCGCGCTTGCCGCTGCCATGGCGCTTAACCTGGAACATGCACTGCACATGTCGATGCCGTTCTCGCCACTGTGGCGAGCAGGATTGGCCATCGGCACGATCGCCGCTTTAGCCGTGATCAATATTCTCGGCACGCACTGGGGTGGCTGGCTCAGTAACGTCACGACGACCATTAAAATCGCCGCGGTCGCGTTTCTGGCCGTGTTGCCGTTTCTGGCCCTGCAATCGCCGACGACATTCGATCAGCCGCTTTGGCCGGCCACCTGGCAATTGAGTTTGTTGGGTGGGCTGGGCACCGCCCTGTCGGGAATCATGTGGGCCTATGACGGCTGGGCGCACTTGCCGATGGTGAGTGAAGAGATTCGCGCGCCCGAGCGAAATTTGCCTCGGGCGCTGATCGGCGGGACGCTGTTGCTCATCGTGCTCTACACGAGTGCCAACGTGGCCTACCATCTCATCTTGCCCTCGGATGTGATTGCGGTCGCGAAAGTCCCCGCCGCTGCGGCAGCCGAAACATTATTGCCTCACTGGGGTGAGCGGTTTGTGCTCTCGATGATTGGTGTCTCGGTGTTCGGCGCGCTCAACGCCAACGTGCTGGTCGGTCCGCGCGTACTCTTTGCCGTGGCGCGAGATTACGAGTTCCTCAAGCCCTGGCGACGCATTGATCCGCGCTTTGGCACCCCCGCGATGGCCATCGCGGGCTTGGCCGTCTGGAGCACCCTGCTCATTCTGGCCGGCGGCTTGTATCCGGATCCCAACAAGCGACTCTACGATGTGTTGACCGACTACTGTATTTTTGGCGCGAGTGTGTTCAATCTGGCCGCCGTCGTCGCCGTGATCGCCTTGCGGCGACAGCAAGCGAGCCGGCCGCGACCTTATCGCTGTTGGGGTTACCCACTCGTGCCGGCCGTGTTTATCGTCGGCTATCTGATCTTCTTGGGGACGATGCTCTGGGCCGCCCCGGTCGAGTGCCTGGTTGGCTTAAGCTTGCTCCTGCTCGGCGCGGTGTTTTATCGCGGGGTCGCGCGGTCAAGTTGAACCTTACTCACGCTTCATGAAAGCATCCCTTGAAACGCCGCAGTATCTAACCCCATGCCGCGCCGGATGAGCTTCGGGGTCGTCGTGAAGCATGAATCAGCCTTGAACGTGGCATCCATCATGCGGACGG
>CAZZBK010000154.1:0-13128 GCA_964652155.1 uncultured Planctomycetaceae bacterium
CGCTCATGAACAACGTATAGCCGCTACCCATCGATGCTCCTCACCTGGAGATGGTTCGCACGATCGTCCAGCCGCGTCCCGCGTCGAACTGCAACCGCAGCTCGCTCCGCGCGTCGGGGGCGTTCGTGGTGTGGGGGGATTATAAATCGGCGTTGGGTAGTCTAGCAATCGTCGCGCGCGTTTCGTAGGCTGCTGGCATGACCCTAGCGTGGCGGTGCCGTGCCGCCGGTTGCTGTTCTTCTCCGCGAAAATGATCGACCGATGAGCGAAACTCCCAGTTATGCCGAGCCGTTGGGGCGAATTCCGAGCGGGCTGTTTATTTTGACCGCCCGTCATGCCGAGCAGGAAACGGGCATGTTGGCAAGTTGGGTCGTGCAGGCGGGCTTCGAGCCGCCGGCCGTCAGCGTGGCCGTCCGACGCGATCGCTACGTGACGCAATGGCTGGTCCCAGGCGTGTCGTTCGTGCTCAATTTGCTCAGCGAGGGGAACAAGGAGTTTCTCAAGCACTTCGGCAAGGGTTTCGAGCCCGGCGAGAGCGCGTTTCAGGGCTTGAGCATCGAGCGGACCGCCGATGGGGTCGTCATCCTGGGCAACACGCTCGGACACTTGGAGTGCACGGTGCTCACCCATGCCGACAGCGGCGATCATCGGATCTTCATTGCCCAGGTCGTCGGCGGACGCCTGCTGCAAGACGCCCCGCCCTATGTGCATATCCGCAAGAACGGCCTACGGTACTAAGCGCGTCTAACTAAATGGCAGCAGAGAGTGGGACAGTCCCCAGCCATTTTGTTAGACGCTCTAAATTCATCTCTTTATCGTCTTGTCTCCTTGGACGACTCGTCAGAAATGGATGAATCCACGTTCTCTCGTGTCACTCGACGAACGACGGGCAGCGGCGAGTCGGCTTGGCGGCGCGCCTTGGGGTCCAGCCGCGACAACTCGACCAGCAACGGCTGGGCCTCGGCCAACGGACAAGCCTTGAGGTACTGCAAAATCGGCACGCGAATGTACTGCGTCTCCTCGTCGGCCGCGCGGAACATGTCCGCGACCCGCTCGACCACCGACCAGTCTTCCCAGCGGGCCAAGTCGGCCAACACCGTGTCGGCGAGCGCCGGATGATCGAGCACCAACCGCAGCGTTTGGGCCAGCCGCGGGCGAGGAATCGACCGCTCCTCTTCGCCATGAAAGCGAATGGCGTGTACCACGGCGTTGATGTCGATCGACTCAACGTCCTCGCGGCGGAGAATCCGCTCCTCGATCAGCGGCAAGCCTTCCGCGCCGCGCAGCGTGAGCCAACAGGCAATGATCGCGTCGAGCGACGGCTTGAGCGTCCGCGAGTCGGTCGTGATCATCGCTTGGAGCCGCGGCCAGTCGTCGGACGTGCCGCACACGCCCAACAGCGTCAAATAAAGTCGCCGCAAATTGACGGCGCATTCCGGGTCGCTAATGCCGGCGAGCAACACGTCGCGCCGCAACTGAGGCTTGAGCGCTCGCACATCCTCGTACGGAGCGCGCGCGAACTCGTCGTAGGCGTCCTCGCGCAGCAACGCTTCGGCGTGCGACAAGTAGGGGAGGAAGAACTTCAATCGTTCGGCCCCCTCGACCCTCAACGAGAGCAAGGCGAGCGCGTACGTCTCGGCGGCGGCGCTCAGTGCGAGGGGACGGCACCAAGCGAGTTCGTCATCCGCTTCGGCCACGATCAGAAAGTGTGTCGATAGCGGCTCGTCGCCCACGTGCAAGACCGAGAGCTTGTGCCCCGGCTTGAGGCTCTCGGGTCCTTTGATGACCCGTAAGATTTCAAACGTCGAGGGGGCGAACGTGTCGGCCTCAAGCGGTTTGTTCTCGGGGATCGAGGGCAAGCGTCGGGCCACGACGGCGGCGACCGCCTGGTTAAGCTCTTCGGTCAAGGTAGGGCCCGGCGGCTCGCAGAAGGGGCACGCTCCGGAGGCGATCGATGCCCCGACGAGGCCCAGCACGAGCCAGCCGCTCAGAACCACACTCGATCTGGCGTAGCGCATCGAGACACTCCTCCACCGGAAAGTTTAGGGGGGCGGATTGTGAGCAATTCTCGAGCTGACAGCAAGACGGCTTCCATCGCGCTGCTGGCGACGCTATCGCTGGGGCGGCATGGGCTTCGATGGACGATCCTCACCCATCCGCGGCGGTCGACCGTCCTGCGGCGGCGGACCGGTGCGCGGCAGACCCTTGGGCAGCGGACCTTCACGCCGCAAGGGCGCGGCCGGATTCTCGCCACGCTCAAGATACATGCGACGCATTTCGCGCTGCATCTCGTCGGCCGGCAGCGACAAGAGCCGTTGCCGCTCGTCGGCCGGCAAGTCGCGACTGTAAAACTGCTTGAACTGCTCGGGGTTGGGACCCATGCCCAGCGATTGTCCCAGCCAATTCATCCATACTCCCGAGCGATTGGGCGACGCCTCGGCTTGATCGAGCCGCTCACGAGCCTCGGGCGAGAGTTTGTCGCGCAGCGGCTGCAAATCGCGCGCCCAGGGAGGGCCCATGCGCTGGCTGGGGTCGTTGCTGGCCAGGCGTTGCTGCATCATGCGCCCCAGCATACGACGACGCTCTTCGCGGGTCATTTTCTCAAACTCGACTCGCTTGTCGCTCGGCACCAGCGACAGCGCCTGCTGCTCGACCCACGCGGCGACCGCTTCGCGATCGGCATCGTTGAGCCGCGGCGCGTTCCATTGCCGCGGCGACGAGTCGTGCGGCTGCGTGAGCCATTGCCGGATCTGCTTGAGGCGCGCGGCACTCTCCAGTTGCAGCAGCTCGCTCCGCTTCAGCGCTGGAAGTTGGCTGAGAAATTCCTGATACGCATCGAGGGTCTGCCGCAACTCGTCCGCGTCCGGTGCCGCTTCGAGCGCGGCGGAGAGCGCTCGCAGGCGTTGCTGCTCCGGCTCGGGCAACTCGCGAAACCGTTCCAACTCGGTCAGCAATTGCTGTTTCTCGTCGGGCGAGAGTCGCTCGACATAGGCGCGTCGCTCGCTCAGCGACAAGGGACCGGTTGAGCCTCCCGCCAACAGCAGCACCATGCACAGCAGGCTCAATTTACTTGCCACGATGCACCTCCGCTGGGGTTAGCGCCTGCTCCTGCTTGAGCAACCGCAGAAACTCGATATCGTCGAGATGCCGGTACGCTTCGAGGCGTTCGAGCACCGGCAGGTCTCGCAGCATGGCCTCGTCGGGGTCCGGCCAGAGGCGATCGACCGTCGTGTAACCCGCCCCAGCCACGATGCACAATCCCAAGGCGACGAACAGTCCCCTGCCGACGCGCTGCAGGCGTTGCCCCCGGGCCTCCGTGTCCAGTTCCTGCTGCGTGTTGACGGCGATCATCTCGACCGTCGAGCGGGTGAAATCGGGCGTCACCTCGTGGCGGGGCAAATCGTCGAGCAGCGACCAGGCTTGTTCGAGCCGTTGCAATTCGCGTCGCACCTTGTCGTCGCTTGCCAACAAGGCTTCGATGTGCTGTCGCCCCGCCGCGTCGAGTTCGCCGTCGAGGTAAGCCGACAGTTGGTCGAGCAAGGCGTCGTCGGCGTGTGTGTCGGCATGGGGTTGCATGGGCGAACCGGAGATTAAAGCGGACGCTTGCCTTGTTGCAAATACGGTTCGAGCACCTCGCGCAGGTTGAGCCGCGCACGCGAGAGCAGCGACTTGATGGCCTGCGGCGTCATGTCCATCGCCGCGGCAATTTCTTCATAACTCATGCTCTCAAACTTATTCAGCAACACCGCCATCCGTTGACGATCGTTCAGCGACTCGAGTGCCAGCCGAACGATGTCACGCATCTCGGCCTTGTCGAGCTGCCGCGAGGGGAGCAAGCCGCTGGCGGCCAGGGCCATCTCGTCGAGCGGCGACGCAGCCATCGAGCCGCTCTCGGTCGCCGAGGCGACGACATTCACTTCGCGGCGCCGCGATTGCGAGCGGCGAGCGTTCGAGGCCACGTTGTTGACAATTGTGAACAGCCAGGTCGAAAACTTTGAGCCCGGCACGTACTGCTTGCGAGCCCGGTAGATCCGCATGAACACGTCCTGCGCCAGGTCCTCGGCCTGACCGCCGCGACCAACGAGGTGTTCGAGAATCGTGATGACCCGATGCTGGTAGCGGAGCATGAGTTCCTCGAAAGCGGCGGCATTGTCGGCGCGCACGTCGAGCATCAGCCGGACATCAGGGTCCCGCAGTTCGTAATCGATGAACTCGTGAGTGTCGCTGCTGCTGACAGCCAAAGGGAAAACTCGCAAACGTTTCCAGGAGTCCAAACCAACGGCACCTTACATGGTACGGTGCAACGACCATTGCTGGCCAGTACCTCGCGCCTTTCACCCGTAAGCGACCTCCCGCAGATGACTAAACCCCGCTGAGAGTGAAGAGTTTCGCGACGCGATCGGCGTCGGTTTCATCACGGCGCGGAGGAGTTCTACGGCGATGCGAGCAGCGAACGCCACATGGCCGCGGTGAACACCCAGGGTTGGCGCGGGATTTTGCTCAGGTCGAACGAGCCGAGCAGCTCATGGGGCATAACCGGTTCGCTCCGGTCGATCAGTCCGCAGGAATGGGCCAGCAGTCCGACGAGCCGCGCGGCAGAGGCACCCGCCGCGCGCAAGACCGACAGCCGCGTGTCGCCGTGCCGCTTGGCCAAGCGTCGACGGTCGGGGCCCACGACCAGCGGCACATGGGCGAATTGCGGCGGCTGCCAAGCCAAGCATTCGTAGAGTGCCTGTTGACGAAACGCGCTTGGCAACAGATCGTCGCCGCGCAGCGCCTCGGTCACCCCCATCTCATGATCGTCGACGACGACCGCCAATTGATACGCGGGCGCGCCGTCCATTTTGCTCACGATGAAGTCGCCCCATTGCGAGGCCAGTCGCGCCGACTGCTCGCCACCGCAGCGGTCGATGAACGTGCGCGGCTCGTCATGTGTGCGGAATCGCCAGCCATAGGGCTGCTTGAGCAGTGGGGCGTCGACCACGCGGCGAGTAAAACACGTGCGGGGGTAGACGGGCCCTTCCAGGCCCAAGTGCGGCGCGCTGGAGGCCGATTCGATGTCGCCGCGCGTGCAGGTGCAAGGGTAGACCTGCTCGGCGGCGAGCAACGTCTCGAGCGCGGCGCGGTACCGTGCCATGCGCTCGGTTTGGACATACGGAGCCTGTGGGCCGCCGACGTCGGGGCCCTCGTCCCAGTCGAGCCCCAGCCAGCGTAAATCATCGAGCGCCTGTTGGGCCGCGCCCGGCTTGACCCGCGGCGAGTCGATATCCTCGATCCGCACAATGAGCCGTCCGCCGCGTGAGCGGATCGACAACCAAGCCAGCAAATAGGTGCGCGCGTTGCCGACGTGCTGAGCACCGGTCGGTGATGGAGCCAGCCGGCCGACAAGCGGGGGCGATGTCATCTCGTGGGGCGCTCACATGTTGGTGCGGTCGTCAGACCCGGCGCTGATCAGGACATCGAGCGCCGCGGAGAGCTCGCGCTGGTGTTGCATGTCGGGGGCATAGATGCGGCACAGGCGGTAACTCAGCGGAATCTGCCGGAATAGCTCGCTGTCGGAGAGGGGGCGGACCTCGTCGTGCTGCTGATCGTAGAGGAAGTTCTGGCCAGCTGCCGCGGCCCGCGTGCCAGGCCGATGGACGTGTCGAGCCAGATCGACGCGCAAGGGGACCGCGCGCAACGCAAGGGGCAGGGCCTCGCGGAGCGCGGCGAGGAAAAACTCGTCGCGGCTGAAGACGGTGCCTTGCTCGCTCTTGCCCGGCTCGAAGAACACGGTCCGCTCGGCGACCATTTTCCAGCGGACCCGGCGCGCCAATAGCTCGCCCCACTGCGCGCCCAACGCTCGCTTGCGCTCGTCGCGGTCGTGTGGCCAGCGGGCCACGTCGATCAGCAGCGACCATTCGGTGAACCGCCGGTAATCGTCGAGCTGTTCGGCTGGGTTGCCGGGGAACAGGAGTTCGCGGCTCTCGGCGAACACCTCGGCCAAGGTCAAATCCAGGGCCCGTACCGTGCGATGAAAATAGAGCGAGCGGAACAATTCGCTGCGCACCGAGATGAACCGCACCAGGGCGCTCAGCCCGCGACTGTGGATCGTGAGCCCCGAGGGGGTGAAGGAACTGTAATGCAGCAGGCGGTCGAGGTCGAACATTTTGGTGCTGAAGCCCGCCATGTAGGCGTCGCGGAGCACGAAGTCCATATTGTCGACGGTGTACAGGCCGCTGAACAGCGAGCGGAGGAGTCGCAACCAGTGCGGTTCGTCGGTCTCGCCGCGTGGTCGGGTGATGAGAAAGCAAATCTGCCGCGGATCGAGTTCTTCGCCGGCCTCGAGGGTCGAGTTCGGATTGCGTCGCACGCCTCGGATGAGATCGCCCAACTCGTCGAGGATAATTTTAGCGCCGAGCGTTTCGTGGGTGAGGCCGTGATGACAGAGCAGATGCTCGTCGAGAAAATGGCCGAACGGTCCGTGCCCGACGTCGTGCAACAGCGCGGCCAATCGCAGAAGCGACTCGACATAGCCACGGCTGGGTACGTCGGGGCAGGTGTTTTTCAGGCTGGTGAATAGCCCTTCGATGGCTCGGCTGGCCAGATGCATGGCCCCCAGGACGTGCTGAAAGCGGGTATGCTCGGCCGACGGAAATACCCACCAGGCGGTCTGCAACTGGTGGATTTGCCGGAGGCGTTGCACCCAAGGATGGTCAATAATGGTACGCTCGGAGACCTCGTTCACCCCCCCCGACGTGAAGGGGATGTACCCATGAATCGGGTCGTTGATCAGGGCTTCGCCGTCAAATTCGCCTAGCATCGTTGGTTTCCGGTGACTAAACTCTCGGCCGAACAGGACGTTCTGGATGGCGGAGCCTCATCGGCTCGATGTTCGTACACTCGTACAGCTGATCTGCGCATCCTAAATGAGGTCGAGGAGAAACCCATCGTGAAGCATTCGATTGTAGCGGCACTGGTGCTCTTTCTGGCGGGGACGACCCTGGCTGGCCCGCCCGCCGACACGCTGTTGCCGGCCGACACCAAGGCGTTTCTCTCGGTGCCCGATGTCGATGCGCTCTCCGATGGTTTTCACCGCTCCCCGCTGGGACAGCTGATCGACGACCCCAATATGCAGCCGTTCGTCGAGGACCTCAAGCAGCAGTTTCAACAAAAAAATAAAGGCCTCAAGGACCGGATCGGCATCACGGTCGAAGATTTGGAAGGCCTCGCCTCGGGCGAACTGGCGTTGGGGCTCTGCAAAGCCGCCGATGGCCAGGCCAACTTCGTGGCGATTGTCGAGGTGGCCAAGAATCTGGCGGCGGCTCAGGATGCCATTGCCACGGTCGAGCAGTTTCTGACCACCCAGCGCGGCGCGCGACGCAGCCCCCACCAGATCGGCGGCGTGGCGCTCAGTCACTTCGAGGTACCGGGCGAGAATGGCGCACCGTCGCATCATGCAATTTACTTCTTGCTCAACGATCAGCAGTTGGTCGTGGTCGATGACCTGGAACTGGCCACGCAGATCTTGAAATTTGCGGCCAAAGAGCGCCGCGACAGCCTCGCGACCCTGCCGGCCTACGCCGCCACCATGAAACGCTGCGAAACGTCGGTCAACGTCCCGCATCAGGCCAAGTTCTTCATCGATCCCATCGGGGTCGGCGACTGCCTGCGGGCCAGTTCGACCAAGCAGCTCAAGGGGACCGATTACTTCAAAATTGCCAAAAAGGAAGGCTTTGACGCGGTCAAGGGGATCGGCGGGCATCTCAACTTTAGCGCCGACCAATACGGCCTGCTCTATCGCGTGTCGGTCTACGCCCCGCAACCCTGGCAACGGGCGATGCGAATGCTCAAATTCCCGAACACTGATGACTTTGAGCCCGAGGAATTTGTCTCCAACACGATCGCGTCGTATCTGACGATGCACATCGATCCGCTCAATGCGTTCGACAATTTTGGCACGTTGTTCGACACCCTGTTTGGCGAAGGGGACGAGATTTGGCCCGACGTGATCGACAGCCTGAAGAACGACCCGGACGGCCCGAAGATCGACCTGCGCGGCGACATTGTCGCGCATCTCAAGCCGCGGGCGACGATCATGATCGACAACAAGAAGCCGATCGACGTGCATAGCCAGCGGCGGTTGATTGCCGTCAAGGCCAAGAATCCACCCGCCCTGGCCGCGGCAATCGAACGACTGATGAAGAACGACGAGAGCGCCAAGGTCCATGCGATCAACGGGACCAAGATCTACGAGATCATTCCCGACGAAGGGAGCGTCGCCCCGCTGGAAATCAATGCCGGAGTCAATCAGCAGAAGGTTCCGGCTCCACATCAAGGCGTGGGCGTCGCGAATGGCTACCTGTTCGTGAGCTCGCATTTCGAGCAGATTATGGAGATTGTGAAGACGCCGCAGGCGGCAACCCCTTTGGCCGCCGACAACGAATATCAGTTCCTTCGCGGCGAGATCGGCAAGCTCGTGGGCCAGGACGGCAACGCTCCTCCCGCGGCGGCCGAGAGCTTTTATCCCAACGAGGAACGGTTCCTGGTGGCGTACGAGTTGCTCCGTCAGAACAAGCTGATGGACGCCAGCAATTTGGCCGGCAAGCTGCTCAACGCCCTGCTGACCGATCCGACGAGCAAGACGCCGGCTGTTCAAGAGCTCGACGGCAGCAAGTTGCCCCCCTTCGAGAGCATCAAAAAGTACGCTAGCACCGGTGGCGGCACCGCCATCAGCGAAGACAATGGCTGGTTTTTGATCGGCTTTACCCTCGACAAAAATCGCCAAGGGAACGCCGCCGCCCAGCAGCCCAACGGCCTGCGAGGTCGAATTCGCTAGAATAAGCTGGGGAATTTCCTCGGTGTCCCACCTTGCCTCGCTATTTGTGAGGCATGCTTTTATTGCGCCATCTATTCGCACACCCCTGCGCGCAAGATAGGCACATCCGCAGCGCTCCCTCCGCCGCGTCCCTCACCCATTGTGTCCCGCAAATCAGCGCAAAACTCACACGTTTTTGGCTTTCCCGGTGCTAGAATTCAAGCGAACCATGCTGAAGAGCGTGCCATTGGCACACCGCTTGCACGGTCAAGGGGAACCAAACGTTTGGCCGATCTAATACGGCCGCCAGGATTCACGCACGAAAGGATTGAGCCATTATGGTCGGAGTGCTGTCAGCCAGCTCGGATCGAGATTTGGAACGTCGGGTCTGGAATTTCCTGCACGGGCGACACAAGCCCGCGCTGCGCCAGTTGAACGTCTCGGCCGACAATGGCACGGTCACCCTCAGCGGCCGTCTGCATACGTTTTACGACAAGCAAATCTGCCAGCAATGCTGCCAGCGCGTGGCCGGCGTCGTGCGTTTGGTCGACGAGACCACTGTCGTTTAGCGGTTCTGAATACCGTCGCTTAGCGGTTCTGAATACTGCCGCTTAGCGGTTCTGCACACTGCACTATGCCAGCGGCAGCTGGCCAGCCACCACTTGACCTGCTTGCAGTGTGGCCAGGATGTCGATCCCAGACGCCTGCGGTGACCAGTTGAAGAGCACCAGGTCAGCGCGATCGCCGGGCTTCAAGCCTCCACACGGGGCTCCGATCAACCGCGCGGGCCCGATCGAGGCCATCGTCACGGCGGTCCGCAGGTCGACCCCCGCAAAGCGCATCATGTTGGCCACTCCAAAGCCAATCGGCAGCGACGCCCCGGCCAGCAGTTGATCTTGGCCCGCAATCACCAGTCGGCCATCGGCGAGAATCTCTAGCTCGCAACCGCTCGAGCGATACCGTCCCGGCGGCAGCCCCGCCAGCCCCGACACATCGCTCACAATGACGACTCGCTCGGGCGTTTTGGCCCGCACCATCGATTTGACCACTTCACCGGGCAGGTGCAGACCGTCCACGATCAGACTGGCGACCAAGCGGTCTTCGGCCAGTTGATCCCAGATGTAGTTGGGATGTCGCCGCAGCATGCGATGGGCACCATTGCCGAGGTGCGTGCTCATTTGAGCGCCGGCGTCGACCGCCGCGCGGATTTGCTCGCCGCTGGCCCCCGTATGGCCGATGGCGACAATCACCCCCGAGGCAGTCACTTTGGCGATGAATTCGGCCGCGTTGTCAAAGTGCACCGACATGGTCAAGATGCGAATGCGACCGCTGGCCGCCTCTTGGAATCGTTGAAACTCATCCCAATCGGGCGTTTTGCAGTGCTCGACCGGATGCGCCCCGCGTGGACCATCTTCGGTGGCAAAGTACGGGCCTTCCTGGTGGATGCCCACGACCGCCTGGCCCACATCGGGCCACCGTTCACAGGCCGCCGCGACCTGCCGCATGCCATGCGACAGCACCTCGAAACTCTGCGTGGTGAAGGTCGGGCAGATCCCCGTGACGCCGAACGGAAAATGTCGCCGTACCACCTGGGCGACCTTTTCGGGCGTGAGTGTGCGGTCGCTGAATTCCTGGCCGTCGAAGCCGTTCACCTGCACGTCGACAAAGCCGGGCCCGATCCACGGCAGATCGGCATTTGTGTCGGCCGTGTGTCGCACCCGCGCGATGCGGCCGTGCTCGATCTCAATCTCGGCCGTCTGGGCGTTATCAAAGCGTCGAGCCAGCAGTCGCATCACACACATCCTCGCAACGAAGAGACACTCCCCACATCGGAACGCTGAGTTTTGCACAAATGGTCAGCCCCGACAACACACAGTCCTGACAACCCGTCCATTCAAATGCGCCTCAAGTCTCGCGCCAATTTGACGCCCCGCGACGCCCCATCTACACTCGAAGTCAACTCACCGTCGGTCAATTCTCCAGAAACACGCGTGCCGAGATGGATCCGCTCTTCGACTTTGCCGTGCAGCAAACCCGGCGTCAGTTCTTCGGCCACACGGGCCTGCGTGCCGGTGGGATCGCACTGGCACTGCACGGGCTCGACGCGGCGCAGGCCCACGCGGCGGCGATCGAGCGGGTCCATCCGCCCCAGCCGGGCTTGCCGCACTTCAAGCCGCGGGCCAAGTCGCTGATCTATCTGCACATGAACGGCGCCCCCTCGCAGATCGATCTCTGGGATTACAAGCCGACGCTCAACGACCATTTTGACAAAGACCTGCCCCAGAGTGTCCGCGGCGATCAGCGCATCACCACGATGACCAGCGGTCAGCAGCGGTTTGCCGTCGCGCCGTCGAAATTCAAGTTCACGCAGAACGGCGAGTCCGGTCGCTGGATCAACAGCGAACTGCTCCCCCACACGGCCAAGATCGTCGACGAGCTCGCGGTCATCAAGTCGGTCAACACCAACGCCATCAATCACGACCCGGCCTGCACGTTTGTGATGACCGGCAGCGAGGTCCCTGGCAAGCCGAGCATTGGTTCGTGGCTGGCCTATGGCTTGGGGAGCGAGAATAACGACCTGCCCGCGTTTGTCGTGTTCACGCCGACCTTTCCGGCCGACAGTAACGGCCAAGCCCTCTTTACCCGCATGTGGTCGAGCGGGTTTCTGCCCACGACCTACAATGGCGTGGCGCTGCGGGGCACGGGCGACCCGGTGCTCTATTTGCAGAACCCCGCGGGTGTCAGCGCGCAGGACCGCCGCACGATGCTCGACGCTTTGCAGCAGCTCAACCAGCGCAACCTCGAACGCTTCGGCGATAGCGAGACCCGCACCCGCATTGCCCAATACGAGATGGCGTTTCGCATGCAGTCGAGCGTGCCGGACCTGGTCGACCTCTCCGGCGAACCGCAGCACGTGCTCGACCTGTACGGCCCAGACGTGAAGAAGCCGGGCTCGTTTGCCCACAGCGCGATCATGGCCCGGCGGCTCGTCGAGCGCGGCGTCCGCGCCGTGCAACTGCTGCATCGCGGCTGGGATCAGCACGGTCGGCTCCCGTATCAGTTGGGCAATCAATGTCGCGATACCGATCAAGCGACCGCGGCTTTGGTGCTCGATTTGAAGCAGCGCGGGCTGCTCGACTCGACGCTGGTCGTCTGGGGTGGCGAATTCGGTCGCACCGTGTACTCGCAGGGCAAAGTCACCCGCGATGACTACGGCCGCGACCATCACCCGCGCAACTTTTGCATGTGGCTCGCCGGTGGCGGCGTCAAGCGGGGCATCGAGTACGGCCGGACCGACGACTTCAGCTATAACATTGTCGAGAACCCCGTCCATCTCAACGATCTCAACGCCACGATCCTCAAATGCCTGGGGATCGACCACCAGCGTTTTACCTTCAAATATCAAGGGCTCGATCAACGCCTCACGGGCGTCGAAGGGGCCAAACCGATCGACGCCCTGCTGGCTTAATTTTTGTTGACACTCCATTTGACCTTCACCCGCGTGAGTCTCTCGCCATGAAACGTGCCCTTGCCTGCCTGTTGCTCGTGTTGTTCGCCGCCGCGCCGCTGCGTGCCGAGGTCAAGCCGCTCAAGGTGCTGCTGATCACCGGCGGCTGCTGCCACGACTATGCCAAGCAGAAGGAGATTCTCAAACAAGGACTCGAAGCCCGCGCCCACGTGCAGGTCGATCTGGTGCATACCGACGACAAGAGCACCAAGGCCCGCTTCGCCATGTACGAGAACGCCGATTGGGCCAAGGGCTACGATGTCGTCATCCACGACGAATGCACGGCCGACGTGAAGGACATCCCCTATGTGCAGAACATCCTCAACGCGCACAAGACCGTGCCGGCGGTCAACCTGCACTGTGCCATGCACTGTTACCGGGTCGGCACCGACGACTGGTTCAAGTTTGTCGGCATCCACTCGACCGGCCACGGTCCGCAATTGCCCATCGAGCTGAGCTATATCGAGCGTTCGCATGAGATTGTCAAGTCGCTGGAGAATTGGACGACGATCAAGGAAGAGCTGTACAACAACATCAGCGTGTTCGATACCGCCACGCCGCTCGCGCGGGGCCGCCAAGGGGACAAAGACTTTGTCGTCGTTTGGACGAACAAGTACGCCGACAGCCGGGTCTTTAGCACCACGCTGGGCCATAACAACGACACCGTCGCCGACCCGCGCTATCTCGACCTCGTGACTCGCGGCACCCTTTGGGCCTGCAACAAGCTGAACGCGGATTATCTGAAAAAGCCCGGTGCCCAAGCCGCTGCTCCACAACCTCAGCCGACACTAGCGCCAGGGAAATGAAGGCAAAAGGATGAAGG
>CAZZBK010000155.1:0-12960 GCA_964652155.1 uncultured Planctomycetaceae bacterium
CACCGCCTCGAAGTGAGCCGGGGTTTGCAGACGCAAACCGCCAGCCACCCGCCGCTGAATGATGCCCTTGATGCCAGAACCTACGATTTACCAACTTTGAAGACGCGCACACGACCGTCCCCAGCCATTTTGGAAGACGCTTCAAGTGATTCAAGCCAGGGGCATGTTTGCCACGGCGGGCATGGCTACTCGTGCTCGTCGACCGTTTCGTAGCCGAGTCCTAGCGCGTGGGCGACGGCGTGCGTGCGGCAATGCGCGACGCTGAGGCGAATCTCGGCGATCTGCCGTTCTTGCATCAGATCGTTGACCCCGCCGCGCAAGCTGACCAGCGTCTGGTTGTTGAGGGCGTCTTGCAATTCGATGTCGAGCCAGTTGATGCCTCGGCGCCACGAGGTCCCCAGCAGGCGGAGCACGGCCTCCTTGCCAGCCCAGTAGGCGGCAAAATGTTGTGTCGCCTGTTTGCGGCTCTGGCAGAAGCGAATTTCGTCGGTCGTGTAGACCCGATTGATGAACTGTTCGCCGTGCCGCTCGATGAGCCGCGCGATGCGCAGGCACTCGATGATCTCGCTGCTGGTGGTCAGTAGGTTCACGAACAACTCGACTCAAAAAGGTTTAGGGACTCGCGGCCCCTCGCCGCCGATAAATGGCAATCATCTCGGTCCGGCGATCGAACTCGCGGAATGGGCGAAATCGATGCTGGTGCAATTCCGGCCGGATGTCGTCTCTCCAGAATATCTCAAGTCGGTCGGTCTTGTCATAGGGCGCGCCGTGCTCAGCCAACTCGGCGAGCAACGTCGCGAATCGCTCATCCTCGAACGGACCGTAGACCACGATGGTATCGACGTTCTGCCGCAAGAAAAAATGGATCGGCGGCAAGGCCTCGAACTGGCCCGGGGGCCGGTGGTCGTCGAGTTGCCAGGCGTAAATGGCGTGCGGAGCTTGAGCCATGTGCGGGTAGGTCTCTTCGCTCGGCACGACCCACACGCTCTCGCCCGGGCGGACATGCGCGCGCAGCCAGCGAGACACCTCGGTCGAGGCGGTCGGTCGCGGGCTGCTTAACTCGACGAGAAACTCCCAAGGGGTGACGCGCAGCGACCGCGTGAACTCGCTCAGCAGGCCCCCCCAGCCCAGCGCGGGGGTCAGAATCAACGCCGCCAACAGGTGCGTGGCGTTGCTGCTGAGCAGCAAGGGGGGGAAGGCCAACGCACGCGGCCCGAGTGCATGAACGAGCGCGGCCAGCAGTCGTGTCGACACGAAGAGGTTGGCGAGGATGACCGGTGCGAGGTACCGGACATCGGCCTGCCGCGTGAGGTGCGTGGCCTGGGGCGAAAACAGGGCGATGGCCAGCGTGTAGACGACGATCCCCAGCGGCCAGCGAAGCAGCCCGCGGTCGGCCGTGAACAGCCCCACGAGCGGCGCGAGCAACAGGAGCAGCAGGTTCAATTGCTCGCTGGTGTTCATGTCGCGCAGTTGCCAATAGAACAGTGTCACGCGCTGCACGAGCCACGAGTCGGTGGCCGGAGCGAGCGTGGTGTCGACCTGGGGACTGCTCCAACGCCAAAACATGACGGCCGCGGCGATCATCAGCGGCAGCAGCCAACAGGCCGTCTGGCGACGCGACCAGGCGAAGCTATGCCGTTGCCAGATCGCGTAATCGACGGCCAACGCCAGCGCGAGTGCCACAAAATTCAAATACTGACTGCCAAGCAACGCCAGCGACGCGACCAGTAGCGCGAGACCTTGCCGCGTTTGACCACGATAGTTGCCATACGCCCAGACGACGAGCAACGAGCCGAGCATGGCCAGGGCGTAATAGCGCGACTGACGGCAATACAAAAAAAACGACACGCTCGTCAGCGACGCCAGTGGCGCGACGAGCCACATCGAGAGCGACGCGCGCGAGCGCTCGAGCCACAGGATCATGAGCGCCAACATGAGCAGCCCGCAGAGCGCGAACGGCAGTCGGGCGACGAGCGGCGACGAGCCAGCCATTCCCACCCAAGGTGCGAGCACATAGTAGCCCAGCGGCGGCGTGGCGCGGTTGTGCAGGTCGCGGAGCAGCATTCCGTTGCGATACAGGTAAACGTTGTCCCCCACGACGGCCGACGTATCGCCGGTGCGCCACACGCCTTGGGCAAACAACAGCGTGTCGGCCTCATCGCTCCACAGGCCATACGCGCCGAGGTTCCAGAACAGCAGTCCCGCGCCGAACAGCAGCCAGACGAGCGCCACGGTCCATTTGACCTGGGGGGCGGGTGGCCGGGCCCAGTCGATCTCGGTGGGCTCGATGCCCCGCAAGCGGCGCTCGAGGTCATCCAGGTCGTCGTGATGTGGATCGTGATAACTCATCGATTACTTTCGCCGCGCGTAGATGTCGATCGTGGCACCGCGCCGACGTGCGGCCGCGACGAGGTTGAGCAGGCATGCTGGGACGAGCAGTGTGATGAGTCCCAGCAGGCTGAGCAACGATTGCCCAGGGAACGCGCGCCAGGGCTGCCGGACACGACGCGCCGACTCGCCGCGGAGCAGGTCGTACAGCAAATTACGCTCACAGCCGCAGGCATTGAGTTGGCTCTGAATGGCTCCGAACACATTTTGCTCCCAGCTCAGGTGCGACTGCCGTTCGATCGCAAAGCCCGCGCGCTCGAGTCGACCGCACAGCTCGTCGGCCGAGAAATGCCAGAGATGCCGCGGGAGATCGAGATGGAACCAGGCATGGCGACTGCGGCGTGCCTCGTCGCTCGTGCGATTGGGGACCGATAGGGCCAACACCCCGCCGGGCTTGAGTAGCCGCGCAAGCTCCGGCAGTATTTTGGGAGCGTCACGCAAATGTTCTATCACGTGCCAGAGGATGATCGCGTCGAAGGATGCATCGGCATAGCGATCGGGCTCGAAGGGCCCCACCGCGACATCGAGTTGAAGCTGCTCGCGGGCATGCCGGGCCGCATGCTCCGAGAGCTCGACTCCCTGCACCTCGAAGCCGCGCTCGCGCAGCGCATGCAACGTCCAGCCTCGTCCGCAGCCGATGTCGAGCACCCGACCCCGAGAGACAAGCTGCTGCAATGTTCGCGCGCGGCGAGCGCGCAGCGCGCGAACGAACCCTTCTAGCAGCGGCGTGAATCGCTGATTCTGCTCGCCATAATAGGCTGGGGCGTAACTCGCCGCGAGTTCGTCGTCGCTGGGGGTTGGGAACGTGAACGCCGCGTCACAGGCGGTGCAGTGCATGACGCGCCAGCCGTCGACGCCCCGCCCCGACCAGAGTGGTTGGCAGGGTGCTGCGCCACACGCGGGGCAATGAACTGCCGGCGGCTCTCCGCTCATGGCGCGGTATCCGACGTGGCGGGATCAAAATACGGCGGCTGCTCCCGTTCGGCGTCCAACGTGCGACCGGCGGACGAAAACAGCTTGGGCCGCGTGAGGCCATGCCGCGCACACCAGAACTGCGCGCTCGTTTGCAGCACGCCCAGGCCATAGCGGACCGCGCGCCCCAACGGAATCGAGGAGGCCTCGTCGAAGTACCGTGTCGGACAGGTGATCTCGCCCACGCGATGGCCAAAGTAGATCGCCTGGGCCAGCATCTGATTGTCGAACAAAAAGTCGTCCGAGTTTTCGCCCAGCGGCAGGCTCAACAGCACCTGGCGCGAAAAGGCCCGATAGCCTGTGTGATACTCGGAGAGTTTGTAATCGAGCAGCACATTCTGCACGAAGGTCAACATTCGATTGGCCAGGTACTTGTAGCGCGGCATGCCGCCGGCCAGGGCTCCGGTGCCCAGGATGCGCGAGCCGAGCACGACATCGAATTGGTCACTGGCAATGAGACTGGCCATCGCGGTGATGAGCCGCGGCGGGTATTGGTAGTCGGGGTGGAGCATGACGACGATGTCGGCCGAGAGGTCGAGCGCCAGCGTGTAGCAGGTCTTCTGATTGCGACCATAGCCGAAGTTGCGACGGTGAACAAAGGTGGGGATGCCGAGCGAGGCCGCGAGCGTGACGGTCTCGTCGCGGCTGGCGTCGTCGACGAGCAGCAGGGCGTCGACCACGTCGCGGGGAATCTCGTCGACGGTGCGGCGCAGCGTACGCTCGGCATTGTAGGCCGGCATGACCACGACGATCTTCCGCCCATGCAGCATGCTCGCCTCGTTGTGTGCGTCGCGCTGTGTGCGGCGCGGTCGCGTTAATTATCCATTGGGCAAAGACAAACCGCAGGCCCGCTGGGCCCGATCGAGGACCTGCCGCGCCTTGCGTCGCGCGCGCGACGCGCCGTCGGCGAGGATCTCGTAAACCCGTTGGGGGTTGCTGGCGAGTTCGACACGTCGAGCCCGGGCCTCGGCAAAATAGCCTTCGGCCTGGTCCGCCAGGGCTTTTTTGACCTCGCCGTAACCAAAGCCGCCGCGGCGATACATCTCGGCCATCTGTTGCCGCTGCGGCTCAGGGGCAAACAACGAGAAGAGTTGGTACAGGTGGTCCCCTTCGGGCTCCTTGGGCTGCTCGACCGGACGCGAGTCGGTTACGATGCGCATGATCTTTTTGCGTTGCGTCTTGGCGTCCTCGAATATCTCCAGCGTGTTATTGTAGCTCTTGGACATCTTCTCGCCGTCGGTGCCTGGCACCTTCGCGGCATGCGAGAGTATCTGGGCCTTGGGCATCACGAAGGTGTCGCCAAAATGATGATTGAAGCTCGCGGCAATGTCGCGGCAGACCTCGATGTGCTGCCCTTGGTCTTCGCCGACCGGCACGGTGTCGGCGTCGTAGGCCAGGATGTCGGCGGCCATGAGCACGGGGTAGGTGAATAGGCCGGCGTCGGCCACGAGCCCCTTGGCTTTTTTGTCTTTATAGGCGTGGCAACGTTCGAGCAGCCCCATCGGCGTGCCGGTCATTAGCAGCCAGCTCAGCTCGCTGACCTCGGGCACGTCGCTTTGCACGAACAGCACGGCGCGTTCGGGGTTCAAGCCGAGCGCGAGCAAGTCGAGCGCCGCGTCGAGCGTGTATTGGCGCAGCACGGCCGGGTCGCGCACCGTGGTCAGTGCGTGCAAATTGGCAATAAAGTAGTACGACTCGTCGGCCGTTTGCAGGTCGATATACTGGCGGATCGCGCCAAAGTAGTTGCCCCAGTGGAACCGGCCGGTCGGTTGAATGCCGCTCAGAACACGCATATTGACGCTATTGCCAGGGTGAAAAGGGAAACAAGGTTAGCGGGTTACTTGGCAACGTTGAGCGTGCCGACAATCTCGCGCACGCTCTTCGCCCCCAGGCTGCTGATGGCGGCACTCAGGCCGTCGAGCATGGTCATCGTACAACTCGGGTCATAAAAGTTGGCGGTGCCGATTTGCACGGCCGAGGCCCCCGCGATGAAAAACTCCAGGCAGTCATCCAGGGTCGCAATGCCGCCAATGCCCACCACCGGAATTTTCACGACTTGAGCCACCTGGTAGACCATGCGGAGGGCAATCGGCTTGATGGCCGGGCCACTCAGTCCGCCGAGCACGTTGCCTAGCAGCGGTCGACGCTTGCGCCAATCGATCGCCAAGCCTTGGAGGGTGTTGATGAGCGAGACCGCGTCGGCACCGCCTGCCTCGGCCGCCCGGGCAATGACGCGCACGTCGGTCACGTTGGGCGTGAGCTTGGCAATGATCGGCTGGCTGGCGACCGCGCGGACGCCACTCACCACGCGCTCGCACATCAGGGGATCGGTGCCAAAGTCGACCCCGCCACTCACGTTCGGGCAGGAGATATTGAGCTCCAGGGCCGCGACGCCGCTAAGCCCGTTGAGCCGTGCGCCGAGTTGCACGAACTCGTCGTGGCTCTTGCCGGCCACGCTGACGATGATCGGCACGCCGAGCGAGGCGAGGTAGGGGAGATGATGGTCCACAAAGGCCTCGATGCCGTCGTTATCGAGGCCGATCGAGTTGAGCATGCCGCCGGTGGTTTCCAAGGTGCGCCAGGGTGGGTTGCCGGCGCGCGGCAGTTGGGTGATCGTTTTGGGGATGATGCCGCCAAGCCGCGCGAGGTCGACCAGACCGGCCATTTCGCGCGCGTAGCCAAAGGTCCCGGACGCCACCAGGATCGGGTTCGGCAACGCGAGCCGTCCGAGTTGAACCGTCAGATCCACGGTCGCCACAGCGCTGGTCATGCTTGCACTCAGTTGATCGAACACGAAGCGATTCGCCACCCAGCGTCATTTAAGCAGTCGAGCCGCTCAGCGGCAACCGATCGTGAGCCGTTTGGCGCTTTGACCGCGGCGCAAAAATCGAGCCGCGACGCGCAGGCGGTCGCGGCTCGATGAGCATGATGGGGAACGATCACCCACGACGAGCGGCTTAGAGGATGCCGCCGTGCGTGAAGTACGGGCTCAAGTGGCTCGGTTGATCGAGCATCCACAGCCGCTCCCATTCCTCGAGCAGCATGCGAAAGTTTTCTGACGTATTGAGCAACTGCTGGCTGCGGCGCGTGGGGTCACCCGAGTACGCCGGCACAAAACAGCCGGTGAAAGAGCACAGCGAGCAACCCAACAACGTTGCAAAAATAAGTTTGCGCATCACCCAACTCCTCCCAAATACGGCAGTTGCAGCGCCACGAAGGTGCGCCACCCCAGCCGGGGGAACCAGCTCCGCCGCGTGCGCCTCGATGTCGAGGGGCAGGCATTGGAACCAAGCGAAAGTATCTGAGCCGTAACGGACATGAACCTGTGGACGAGTTCGATTCTGAGCGTCTGGGGTGCGTGCCAGAACCGATTGGTTGCGGGGCGGGAACGTTAATCGATCGGAGGCTTTGCGCCGAGACCGATTGGCCGCAATTTTGTTCGAGAAGAGAAGCGGTCGAGTTCCGCGCCTCCTCAAAGGGAGGGGATCATCGACGGCTCACAAGAAAGAGCGATAGCGGAAGGCTGCCGGGAGCTGCGATTAGCTCCCCGTGGGTGCTGCCGCCGTGTTGCCACCTGCGGCTGCAAGCCGAGCCTTTTCAGCCTCTTGGCGTTCGAGTTCGCGAACCTTTTCTTCCATTTCCTTGCCGGGCTTGAAGGTTACGACAAACTTCTCAGCCACAAAGACTTTTTCACCGGTTCGCGGGTTGCGAGCTTTGCGGGCTGCGCGTTTCTTCACCTCGAACACACCGAAGTTCCGCAACTCGATGCGGCGATCTTCGACCAACGTTCTCACAATGGCGTCGAACGTTTTTTGAACGATCTCTTTCGTCTTGAGCTGGGTAAGACCAATCTCTTCGGAAATGGTTTTGACGATTTCTTTTTTCGTCACGTCTCGGCACTCCTCAGACTATTGAACGGGAAGACGAGGTTCAGAGGCCCAAAATGCCCCACACTCGGCTTAGTATTTACACGTTCGACTGCTGCTCCAACTGTAGATGCCATAAGAACTAGTGTCAAGCACAAACGGCAACTCGTTGGCTGCAACTTGGCGTGACGGCGGCGGTCGCCCGCTCGGCAGTCGGCAAGTGCCAAACCTTACTTAACTATAAATTGTCAAAGACCTTACCACGCGCTCGCCGAGCCAAGAAGAGGTTCGGATTGCCGTAAGTTGTTCATTGCATTGAACTAACATCGATCCACGGCAACCATCCAAGGATCTATTCTTGGCGCTGCGCGGTTTCGACGAACAAAAGATCGACGGTCCAGACGGCCAACGTGAGAGAATCCGTAAAATCATTACAGATTGTTTGACCGTTACACCCGAAACACCTTCACCTGCTCAATGATCTTTTCGAGCGGGTAGAGCGTGCCTTGGCCGCTACCGGGGCAGGCCTCGCAGGTCTGCTGCCAGGTCTCCGGGGTGCGGACGTTCGATTCCCAAAAGGGCCAGGTGCGGCACTGTCGGGGGCGTGCTTCATAGACCGTGCAGCGGCGGGTTTGTGTGTCGAAGAACACGCAATCGCCGTTGGGATATTCGACGAGGCTGAGCCGAATGCCGACCCGACGCACGTATTTTTGCTCGAACTCGGCGACCTCCATCGCCTGGGTCGCCGCCAAGGCGCGAATCTCTTCCTTGTTGACCCACACGTAGCCCGGGGCCCCCGTGCAGCAGTCGCCGCACTGCGAGCACTTGAACTTCAGCCCCTCGGCAAACCAAGGTTTCTCGTCCATGTTTGGCTTCACGCTCCGAATGGTTGATGAGTTCGGCGGTTACTGGGCGGTTTTGCGTTAATGTGGGGCGGTCGCGGCAAGTTCACGCAGGGCATGCACGGTCGTATCGATCTGTTGCTGGGTCGTGAACACGCCCGGGCTGAGTCGCAGCGTCCCTCCCTGCTCCAGGGTGCCGAGAGCGCGATGCACAAGGGGCGCACAGTGCAAACCGGCTCGGGTCTGAATACGGTATCCGACATCGAGGGCCACGGCCAACTCTTGCGGATCATACCCGTCGATTTGCAAGCTCACCAGTCCCGCGCGCCGCGCGGCGTCCGCTGGGGTGAATAACCGCACGTTCTCGATGTTCTGCAAGCCGTCGATGAGTTGCGACAATCGTAGTTGGGTGTGGGTCCGGACGCTTTCGACGCTTTGTTGCGCGAGGAACTCGACCCCCGCCAGCAGGCCCATGATGCCGCCGACATTGAGACTGCCCGCCTCGAACCGATCGGGCCACTCCTCGGGCTGAGTATCGAGTTCGCTGTGCGAGCCGGTCCCGCCGTACTTGAGGGGTTGCCAGTGCGAGCCGCAGCCCGGGGCGACGACCAGCATGCCGGTCCCCAGCGGTCCCAACAGCCCTTTGTGACCGGGTGCCGCGAGCAGGTCGACGTTCCAGGCCGTCATGTCGATGGGCAATTCGCCGAGCGTCTGCGCGGCATCGAGCAGCAGCGGCACGCCGGCCTCGCGCGCGATGAGTCCCACTGCCCGAGCGTCGCTCAGCGCGCCCGTCACGTTCGAGGCGTGATTGAGCGCGATGAGCCGTGTTTGGGGCTGCAACGCGGCACGAATGTCCGCGGGGTCAACGAGCCCCGAGCCGTCGCAGGCGACATAAGTCACGTCGATCCGGTCTTGCTGTTGTAGCGCGCGGAGCGGACGCAGCACCGAGTTATGTTCGATCGCGGTCGTAACGACATGCGGACGCGAGGGTGACGCCGTGTGGAATAGGCCGAGGATGGCGAGATTGAGCGCCTCGGTCCCACCGGAGGTGAAGATCACGCGCCGCTCGTCGGCGACATTGACCAGCCGCGCGATGGCCCGGCGCGTGCTGCTGACGAGGCTGGCGACCTGCTGGGCTTCGGCATAGACGCCGCGCCCGGCACTGGCACCAAGGTGGCGTTGATAATGCTCGACGGCGGCGTAGACGCTTTCGGGCTTGGGCCAACTCGTCGCCGCGTTGTCGAGGTAGATTCGCTGCATCCGATCCCTTTAACCGCCGATTTGGAACATGGCGCGCGAAGGGCGCAGAAACTCGTCGCTATTAATGCCGTGACCGGGCTTTTTGTGCTGCACGCAGTCGCGTACCAGTTGCGCTAATTCGTCGTCGCGGCCGCCGCCCCGCAGAACTTTTCGCGCGTCCCACTCTTCGAGCGAGAACAGGCAGTTGCGGACTTGCCCCTCGGCGGTCAGCCGCAGCCGGTTGCAGTCGCGGCAGAACGGTTGCGTGACGGGGTTGATGAACCCGATGCGGCCGCCGCCGTCGACAAAGCGATAGTCGGTCGCCGGTTGATGGGGATTTTCGACCGGCACGGGCTCAAGGGGACCGACCTCGTTCTCGATCTGCTGGCGGATTTCGTCGCCGTTCAACACCTGAGCCGTGTCCCAATTCCCCTCGGCGTCGAGCGGCATGAACTCGATGAAGCGGAGTTCAAAGCGATGATCGCGGGCAAAACGCACGAGGGGGACGATCTCGCCGTCGGTGATGCCGCGGATGGCCACCGTGTTCAGGCGAATTTTTTCAAAGCCCACTCGTTGAGCGGCAAAGATCCCCTCGAGTACTTGCTCAAAACCCTCGCGGCGCGAGATCAGCTTGAACGTCTCAGCGTTCATCGCGTCGAGACTGATGTTGAGCCGCCGCAGTCCGGCGTCCTGGAGTGCTTGCGCCTGCTCGGCGAGCAGGATGCCGTTGGTTGTCAGGGCCAGATCGTCGATCCCTGGAATCGCGGCGAGCTTGGCCACCAATTGTGCCAGTCCGCGCCGCACGAGCGGTTCGCCGCCGGTGAGCCGGAGCTTGGTGATGCCCAACGGCGCCATGACCCGCACGAATCGTTCGATCTCCTCGAAGCTGAGCAGTTCGTCACGTGGGCGGAACTGAACATTCTCGGCCGGCATGCAATAAAAGCAGCGGATGTTGCAGCGGTCGGTCACGCTAATGCGCAGGTCGGTATGCACTCGGCCGAGCGAATCGACCAGTGCGGCGGACGTGTCGTGGGGGGTGACGATCGGCAGCTTGTGCATGAGTTATTTCGGAGGGGCGACCTCGGGCGCGATACCGGGATGAACCCAGTCGCTCGCTCCGTCGCTCCAGTGTTCCTTTTTCCAGATGGGCACATCCTGCTTGATGGTATCCATCAGCCAGCGCGCCGCCTCGAAGGCGTCGGCGCGGTGCGGCGTGCTAACCGCGACGGCGACGGCGACCTCGCCCAGGTCCAAATGGCCAAGCCGATGCACGACTGTGCAGGCCAAGACCGGCCAGCGCTCTCGGGCCAGCGACGCTAACTCGAGCAGTTTTTTCTCAGCCATCGTCGGATAGCATTCGTAATCGAGCGACGCGGTCTGCCGTCCCTCGGTCAGCTCACGAACCGTGCCCAAGAACAGCACGACCGCCCCGGCCTGCACGGTCGCCACGCTGTCGAGCACCGCGGCGGTATCGATCTTGTCGTGAGTTAACTGAATCATGGGCTACGCGCCCCCGCGCGGTCGGTTGAGAGGTCCTGCCGTATTGTATCACGGTTGTCGCGAGCAAGAACGGGGGGCGTCGCACGGTTTTCTCAGCCGGACCGTTCGCATGTCGCGAGGCGGGGGAGTAGAATGGCCGCCGGTCGAATTACTCTCAAAACGTGCAGGAGTTGTGCCATGAAGTTGGGTCTGGTCACGTACATGTGGGGTGCCGATTGGGATTTGCCGACGGTCATCAAGAACCTCCAACTCACCGGCTTTAGCGGCGTCGAGCTCCGCACCGGACACCAGCATGGCGTCGACATCGATTTGTCGGCCGACAAGCGCAAAGCGGTCGCCCAGGCGTTCACAAGCAGCGGCGTGCAGCTCGTCGGCATTGGCACGGCATGTGAGTATCATTCACCCGACCCGGCCGTGCTCAAGAAGCAGATCGAAGACACAAAGGCATACATTCAACTATGCCACGACTGCGGCGGCAGCGGCGTGAAGGTGCGCCCCAACGGCCTTCCCCCCACGGTGCCGGTCGACAAGACGCTCGAACAAATTGGCCGCGCGCTGCAAGAGTGCGCCCAGTATGGCGAGGGGTTTGGCGTGCAGATTCGCCTCGAAGTCCACGGCAAGGGGACCGACAACCTCGAAAACGTCAAGAAGATCATGGACGTCGCGTCCCATCCGAACGCCACGGTCTGCTGGAATTGCAATCCGGCCGACACCGACGGCCAAGGCTTGGAACACAACTTCAACTTGGTCAAGCATCGGCTGGGCACGATTCACATTCACGACCTGATTAGCAGCTACCCCTGGAAGCCCCTGTTCAAGCTCTTGCAGCAAGCCAAGTTCTCGGGCTGGACGCTGCTCGAAGAGGGGAACAAAACGACCGACCCCGTGCGGGTCATGAAGTATTACAAGCTGCTCTGGGAGTACCTGACCGGCGAGCAAGCCTAGAGCGTTACGCGCCGGCCACGCCCAGCGTCTGGCGGAAGCGCGTGATGCGTGCGGTCATGTTCTCGGGGACGGGCAGGTGGAACGCCGGGCCCACGGGCGCGACGCTCAGTGTGATAAACCGGGGTCCCGCTTGCTGGAGCACCTGAGCCGCGCGCTGTTGCCAATTGGCGAGGTCATCGAACCGCGCGACGTTATTAAAGCCCGCCGCCATCGCGATCTGGCCAAAGTTGATCTGGCACACCGCGCCCGCCGTCGGCTGTCCGCCGGTCACCTCGTAGAGCCCGTTGTCGAGCACGATCACCGTGAGGTTCGTGACCCCCGAGGCCACGATCGTGGCCAGGCCGCCGAGCCCCATCAGCATGCCCCCGTCACCGTTGAAGGCGATCACTTCACGCGCGGGCTGGGCGAGTGCCAGCCCGAGGCCGAGCACCGGCGCGTGCCCCATCGCCGACGGCAGGTAATGAAAGTCGAGCGGCGATTGCGACAGCTTGGGCCACTCGCGGGCCGAGCCCATCGTGGTCACGACAATCTGTTCGCGGCGCAGGTCACGAATCACCTGCAAGGCGTCGAGCAACGGCATTGCGCGGCGGGGAGCGGTGCTGGTCATGGATTAACCCTTTCCTTCGGCGACGAGTGCGAGCCCCGCTCGGCCCGCGCTTTGGCTTTGTCGGTAATGACGTACAAACTCGCCGGGTCCGTCGGGCGCGGTGAGCACGGTGTAGTCGAGCCCCCAGGCCTTCACGACCGGTTCGGTGAATGTCTTGGCCGAGTCGGTCGACGACGCGATGAGGTAATTGCGATACCCGACCAGGGCATACAACGGCAGCTTGAGGTCGAAGAGCGCGTTCCGCATCGAGTCGCCCGACTCGAAGAAACCCGTGTTTTGAATAACGACCAGCGGGCGAGCGCCCCCCAGCCACAGGCCCGCGGCGATCGCCCAGGCTTCTCCCTCGCGGCACACACGCACCAACCGCAGTCGGTCGCTCGCGGCGAGCAAGGCAGCCTCCCAAGTCCCTAAGACCGAGTCGGGCAGCCAGACGACATGCGAGATGCCGGCCTCGATCAGGGCGGGAATCATCTGTTCGCCAGTGAGCAGCTTCGAGGCAACTTCGGTGGTCGACATCATGGACGGCCGTCGAGAGGTGTGGGGGTAGGGAATGGCTGACGCCGTCAGTGTAACGCATCGATCGCGCCGACGGAATCGTGGG
>CAZZBK010000156.1:0-12914 GCA_964652155.1 uncultured Planctomycetaceae bacterium
CGGGGTTCAGTTCGTATTTCTCCTTGAGCAGCGGCATGTACCGATTGCTCGTCCAGCCGACGATCTTGCCGCCGTAGTAATCGTGGAACGGACACCAACCGCAACTGGTCACAACGACCTTGATCCGCTCGTCGAACACGCCGACAAAAATCGCGTTGTGCCCTCCCAGCGAGTGGCCGATCGCGCCGATCTTGTTGGGGTCAACGTCCGCGCGTTGCTGCAGCAGGTCGACGCCCCGCATGTGGTTGACGATGGCCGTCATTGTGCCTGAGACATACGAGTCTTTCTCGAAGTCATAATCCTTCAAGTCACCGAACGACGGGTAATCAGGAGCCAGCACGACATAGCCGCGCTGGGCCAACTCGAAGCCGTAGCCACGATTGGCGCGGGGACCCAAGCCGGCGACGATTCCTTTGCCCAACGGGCCCGTAGGATGCAGCGCCAACATGGCTCTCCGACGCTGTGGAGCTTTCGTCTCGGGTATCCACAGATAGGCTGTGCAGCGCCGCTCCCCTTCGACTACATAGGAGATTGACTGCCGCCGCACACCTTCCTGTACGATCTCTTCGAGCACTTTGATGTCGAGCGGTAGCGCGTGATCGATCTTGGGGAGCGGCCCCATTGCCAACTCGGCCCCGGCGAGAATTTGTTTCCGGCGTCGTTGCCAAGTCTCAACATTGGTGACCGGCAGTTCTCGGCCTTGAGCGTCGATGTAGTACGTGACCCGCTTGTGATCGCTGGGGAGCGGCGCGACTGCGTTCTGCGCCGCGAGATTTGACCCGAGCAGATCGAAGACCAATGCGATCAGCGAAGCGAAAAACAGGATGGAACGTGGCATGGGATGACCTTCACGAACAGGCAGGGGGGGTGAGCGGAGCGTCGCCAAGTGCCAGTCAGCTTGCCAAGTCCCCTTCTCCCACTGGGAGAAGGTGCCCGAAGGGCGGATGAGGGGACGTCGCGCCGAACGTTCGCCGCGCTCTCCCCTCACCTGGCTCACTTCGTTCGCCATCATCTCCCAAAGGGAGAGGGGCAGGAAAACTTGCAATCCTCCTGGCCAAGTGCCTCCAGAGTATCACGCCGCCGCGCCGCTTGGTATCGTAGAATGATCGACTCCTGCCCAACGATCCGATGCCCACCCGATCTGTACGAGGTCGTGCAATGCGACATGTTGTTCCCCTGCTTGTGTTGTGCCTGGCAAGTTTATCGGTCCGCGAGCGTTTGGCTGCCGCCGAGGTCGAGCCCTACGGCATCGCGAAGCGTACCCTGTGGAACGACTCGCGCGTGGTGGGGTCCCCCGAACCGCCGTACCCCTTTCGTATCGTTCGCGCCTATCCGCAGCTGAAGACGTTTCAGCCCATCTTCGTGCGGGCCGAGCCCGGCTCGAAACGGATGTTCCTCGTCGAGCATGGCGGCTCCTGGGCGGGTCCCGGCCGCATCCTCGCCTTTCCCGACGACCCGACTGCCACGCAGCCCGAACTCATTTGGGACTCGCAAGACTTGGTCTACGGTTTTTGCTTCCACCCGCGTTATGAGCAGAACCGCCAATTGCTTGCCATCGTCAATGGGCCGGTCAAGGCAAAGCCCGGCGAGAAGAAAAAGAACCGCATCGTGCGCATGACCGTCAACCGCGACGAGGCGGGCAAGATCGATCCCGAGAGCGTGCAGGTGATCCTCGAATGGGAATCGAACGGCCACAACGGTGGCGACCTCGGCTTTGGTCCCGATGGCTACTTGTATGTCCCCACCGGCGATGGCACCAGCGACTCCGACACCGACATCACGGGCCAAGGGGTCGACGACCTGCTGGCGGTCATGATTCGCATTGATGTCGATCATCCGGACAAAGATCGCCCGTACTCGATTCCGCGCGACAACCCGTATGTCGGCGTGGCTGGAGCCCGCGAAGAGATTTGGGCGCACGGGTTCCGCAACCCTTGGCGGATGTACTACGATCATCCACTCAATCAACTCTGGGTCGGGCAGAACGGTCAGGATTTGTGGGAGCAGGTCTTCTTGGTCCGCAAGGCCGACAACTACGGCTGGAGCACGTACGAGGGGAGCTACCCGTTCTATTTGGAGCGTAAACTCGGGCCGGGGCCGTTGGTCAAGCCGACCGTCGAGCACCCGCACAGTGAGGCCCGCAGCTTGACCGGCGGCGTCGTGTATCACGGCCGCAAGCTGCCCGAGCTGCGCGACGCATTCGTGTACGGCGACTTTGCCACGGGCAAGATTTGGGCCGTCAAGCACGATGGCCAGCGGGTCACCTATCAGCGCGAGATCGTCGACACGTCGCTGCAAATTGTCGGCTTCGGTCTCGATCATGAGGGCGAACTGCTCGTGATCGATCATGGTGGCGCGTTGTATTATTTTGAGCCCACGCCAACCGACACGCCGCCGAGCAACTTTCCACGCAAGCTTAGCGAGACCGGGCTGTTCGCGTCGGTCGCCGGTCACAAAACTCACCCCGGCCTCATTCCTTTCTCGGTCAACGTGCAGTTGTGGTCCGACGGCGCGCACAAGGAACGGTTCATTGCCCTCCCTGGCGACGCGCGGATGGATTACACCAGCCGTTGGGGATTCAAGTTCGACGAAGGCTCGGTGCTCGTGAAATCGTTCGCCATCGAAGACGAGGCCGGCAACCCACGGTCGCGCCGCTGGATCGAAACCCGGCTGATGGTCTTTGAGCAAAAAGAATGGGTTGGCTACTCGTATCGTTGGAATCAGGAACAGACCGACGCTGAACTGGTCGACAAGTCGGGCGTCGATCATGAGTACACCATCCGCGACGCCGCGGCGCCACTTGGTCAGCGGCAGCTCAAGTGGCATTTCCCGAGCCGCGCCGAGTGCATGGTTTGCCACTCGCGCGCGGCCCAGTACGTGCTCGGCGTCAGCGAGGTGCAGTTGAACAAGCTGCACGACTATGGCGGCGTGCAGGCCAACCAGCTGCGCACGCTCGAACATCTGGGCGTGTTCAAAACCAAGTTCTGGGACATCGAGCAAGAAGACCTGCCGAAGCTCAACAGCCGACTCGCCTCGATCGTGCAACGCTCGCTACGGCGACTTACTGGACGACGTCAACTTGAGCTGAGCAACGTTGACGCGGCTCAGTTTGCCTGGGACGCGCTGGGCGCCCTGACGCCGCTCCCCTCGCGGCTGCGCCCCAGCGAACGCGTCTGGCTTAGCGCCGCGCGCCGCCTGTACGAGCCGCTGCATCAACAGCGGCTCTGGGCCAAGCCACTCGCGAAACGACCCAAGGAGATGGGCAAACTTTTCGATCTAGCTGACCACACGGCCGATATTGAGCTACGCGCACGATCGTACCTGCACGCCAACTGCGCCTACTGCCACGTCGACGCCGGCGGCGGCAACGCGGCGATCGTGCTCGATTACTTCTCCGCCCGCGATCGGACCAAGACCGTCGATGTTGCTCCGCTGCATCATCGGTTCGGGCTCGACGACGCGCGGATCGTCGCGGCCGGCCGTCCCGATCGTTCGGTGCTGTTGCATCGGCTGCAAACGCGCGGCACCGGACAGATGCCGCCGCTGGCCACCACGCAACTCGACCGCGAGGCGATCGAGGTCATTCGCCAGTGGATCGCCCAAACCGTGCCCGAAGCCCCGCGCGACCCCAAGTAACTTGACCGCTCATTACAAAAAGCGGTCGAGGTAACGCCGACTGTTGGCGTCGAGCGCGTTGGCGTCGGGGACCAGATAGCGGATGCCGGCCGCGTCGACGATCAACGCCCGCTCGCCTTCGAGCCGGCGCACGTCGTCATCACCCTTGACCAGAAACGTCGTCAGACCGCGATCGGTCTTGACCGTCCATTGAGTCGGATCGGTGTCGGAGCTAACGTGTTCGATGCGCTCAATGACCGGCACGAACTCGCGGCGCGACAGATCGCTGAGCAACACCTGACGCACCTTGTCAGATAGCTCGTTAACGTCTTGAATGCAGACAAGTTCATGCCCTTGAACGTCGCACACGCTGATCCACTGGTGCGGATCGCTCAATGGGAAGTCGCGCACCGGCTCGACGCCGACGTGCTTCACCCCGTCGGCGTCGACCATGACCAGCCGTCCCCATGCGTCATGAAACAGGTCAAACTTTGGCAAAGGCGGCAACACGGTCGGGGCTCTTGTCGTGGTCAGGGCAATGAATCGGAATTCGAGTCGCTCTCACGGGGACTACGTATAATCTACCATCGGCATGTCTCCGAAGCGACGGCCAGTGCGTTGCCCGAAGTTCAAAAACCAGCCAGGTCGAGTTGGATTTGCGACAGCACGTCGCGCCAGTCGATCGGCTTTTCCAACAAGATTCGCCGCGCGGCGCGGCGCACCAGCTCGCGTCGCGCAGCATTGGTCAAATAGTCGACTTGGCTCTTGCCATCGACCCGGGCCCAAAAGCAGCCGGCGAAATGCTGGATACCCCGAGCCACGAGTTGCGCGTATTCGTCGACGCCGCTCGTCTCGATCAGCTCCGCGCGATACTCGTCCCAAAACAGCTCGGTCAGCGCCAAGTACGCTGCCTGGTTGGGCGCGGTATGAACCGCCTTGAGCACGAGATGGCTGAGGAAGAACCCCAGGTCGAAAGCCGGATCGCCGTAGTGACCCGTCTCGAAGTCGACCATCATCAGCACATCACCCGACAGCAGCAGGTTCTTGGGACTGAAGTCGGCATGCACGAGCGAACGGGGATGCGCGGCCAGCGAATGTTCCAACTCCAGCATGTGCGGCGCGAACGACTCATGGCGGCTGGCGACAAAACGGTAGTACGGGTCGATGCGCAATTCGTCGAACAGTTGTCGATCACCCAACCGTGCTTCGATCGCCTTGTTGAGCCATGAGCGGGCATGGAGCCGCCCCAGCAGGCGACCACAACTGCGGGAGATGTCGCCGTCGACTTGACCTGCGAGCAGGTCTCGTTTCCAGACGCGATGATCGCGCGGCGCGGCGGTCATTGCGAAGGTGTATTGATCGCGATCTTCATGCAATATCTGCGGCGTCGTGGCCCGCAGGGGGCGTGTGCCCGGCGCGGCGAGCAATTCCTGGCAGACGCGTAGCACCTCGACCTCGCGCCAGACCCGTTCGACACGAGCAAACCACGGCTCGGGAGTGCGCAGCTGCGGTCGCACCTGTTTGAGGACAAAGTCGCCGCCGCTTAGGTCGGGCCTGGCCACGTAGAGCACCTGATTCGATACGCCGCCGGCGAGTTCTTGGATCGCGACCGTCTCGTGGGGGCCAATCCAGCCGCGAGCGCGCAGGTAATCGGCCGCGTTTTGTTCATCGAGCCACTGCATGCACGACTCCGCTAGCATCGTTGAGGGTGTTTGGGGAGGCAATCAATGGCTGTTCACTGTAGCAAACCGGGGCAAGTGACATAGCCGCTCTCATCCAAAACGACTATCATTCGTCGCCTCACGAAGGATCGTGGGGATGGTGTCGACATACACCACTGCGTCACCGGAGGACGAAGGTGAACACCCTCAAGACGTTATGTGTCGCCGTGGTACTATCCACGGTGGGCTATGGGGCATTCGTGACATTGACGGCCAAGCCCCCTGCCGCGCCGCCGATCGAGGCCAAGGGCTGGGGTGAAGCTCCGCTCGTCCAATTGCCCGGGGCGGGCTCAAGTGCTCCGGCAGCCCCGAGTTCGCCACCACCGTCGTTCAGCTCGGCCGGTCCCTCGGCGCAGCCGAGTTCGCCCCCTCCGTTTGGTGCTGCTCCACCGCCGGTCTCGTCCGCGCCAGCATTTGATGGCGCGAACAACTTCGCGAGCACGGCCTCGCCGCCGCCGAGCAGCTCACCTTCGTCCGATCCGTTTTTGAATCCCAGCGCGTCGTCACCCAGTTCGGCGGCAACGACCGCGCCAGTCAGCGTGCCTCCACCGCCGTCGGGAGTCTACGCGCCCAACAATGCCACGACCTCGCCAAGCTTTCCTCCACCGTCAACCACCGCGCCGATCGATGTTAACCCGACGGCGCTTAACACGACCGGGCCGACCGCGTCGCCGACAGGCATTGCGCCCGCGCCGTTGCAAACCGATCCGTTCGCGCGATTTGCCGAGTCGATGCAATCCTGTCAAACGATGCTCAACCAGGGTCGGCTCGCCGAGTCATTGCTCGCGCTGACCGAGTGGTTCGACAATGCCAATACCCCTGCGGATGAGCGTCCGCAACTGGTCGAGCTGCTCGATCGCTTGGCGGTCACCGTGATCTACTCGCGGCAGCATTTGCTCGAACCGCCCTACATCGTGCGTCAGGGGGACACGCTGGAACAGATCGCCGATCGGTATCAGGTCCCGCCGGCGCTGCTCGCCAAGATCAACGGGATTGCCGATCCGCGCCAGGTACAGCCGGGCGTGGAACTCAAGGTGCTGCGCGGTCCGTTCAACGCACTGGTCAACCTGAAGACGCAAGAGCTGACGCTGTTGTTGCACGGCCGTTATGCGGGACGTTTTCCCTTCACAGTTGGCCAGGACGCCGCGACCCCCGAGGGGGAATACAGCGTGCAAGACAAAGCGGCCAATCCGCAGTACGTGGGCCCCGGTGGGTTAATCGATGCCGACGACCCCAACAATCCGTTGGGCGAACATCTGCTGATGCTCGAAAATCACGTGAAGATTCATGGCTCGCCGCAACGCGTGGACTCGGCAAATGTCGACCCTCGCGGCAGCGTGCGTCTCAGTGCCGTGGACGCGGTCGACGTGTTCGACATGCTCACCAAGGGCTCGCGCGTCACGATCCGTCGCTAACGTTGGCGAGTGAGTTCGCCATACAACGGCTCGTAACGCCGGGCCATCTGCTCGGGTGCGTGTTGTTCGTATATGATGCGCTGGGCAGCGAGCGTGAGTTGCTCCGTCTGCTGAGGATGCTCGAACAACCACAAGGTTTGTCGCGCCAGATCGGCCCGATCCCCCCCTTGAATCACTCGCCCGGTCCGATCGTGTTCGATCCACGCCGCGTGGGTCGGCGATTGGCAGGCGACCACCGGCACGCGCTCGGCGATCGCCGTGAGTAACGCGCGCGGTGCCTCGGCCGTCGTGTTGAGCGACCAGAACACGTCGGCCTCCGCGAGCCGCTCGGGCCACTCGCTCTGCGGATGGATTTGGACCGTGTCCTCGATTTCGATCTGGCGAATGAATCGCCGCAAGGCGTCGGTCTGTTCGCCGGACGTGAGCAGGCGCAAGTGATACTGGCCTGGGTGAACGACGCGCAAAATGTCGGCCGCCCAGATGGCGTCTTGCCAGTGATCGGCATAGCCCAATCGCCCACAGACGACGATTGTTTTCACCGTTGCTGAGCGCGCGGGTTTATCGGTTGCGGGCGAGACGGTCACGGCATCTGGGATGGTCGAGACCATGGCGCGCTCTGCGCACGTCTCGATCGCCTGCGTTGCCAGTTGTGCCGTGGGAGCGATCACCCGCGCCGCCGACATCAACGCGCGGCGCGACAACCACGCAGGCCGTGGCAGCGAGTCGCGGTAACTGATGATTCGCTTGCGCGGCGCGATCCAAGCCAAACTTGCTTGCCCCCAGACATCGTTAATCGAAAGCCAACTATGCAGCAGCGGGGCGTCGAGTGTTCGCAGATAGGTACGCAGTTGCCCAGCGGCGAACAGATCGCAGCCGGCGCGGCGCGGCAGAACCACAGTCTCGCTCGGCATGACGGGCAGCGGCGCCTCGGCGCGCTGTTGGCCCCAAACCACGATGTGCGTGTCGATCGAATCGGCCAAAGCCTGCTGCAACCACACGGCCTGCTCGGCCGCGCCGGTCGGATCGAAGGCTGGAACGATATGGACGACCCGCGGCTTCACAGCTTATTGCCTCCCACACGCTCATTTTCTCGGCAACGCTCGATCCATCGCTCGTAATCATCGACCAAGCTCGTCGTGTCTCCCATGCTGCACACAATCCGGTCGCGTGGATAGCCGGCGGCGATCAACTCGCGCTCGGCATATTGCGACCTTGCCACGAACAAGGTGGCCCGCTGGCAGGCCCGTTTGCGAGCGATGCCGCGCCACTGACGTAGCTGCCCATGACAATCACCGTCCAGGCCGGTTCGTTCGACTTGCACCATGACCGGCGCGGCTGTTACCGCTTCGACGACACAATCGGCGGCGTTCAACAAACCGTCGACGATTACTGCCTGAGTGCGGGCGGCATTCGTGCGCAGCCAACGACTCACTCGGCGACGAAAACACCACGCGCTCCACACGAGCGGCGCGTCGTTGCCCAGCGCGATCGCGGTCACTCCGGGCAACTCGGCAGCCACGGGCTCGTTTATCAGCCCAACGACCGCGTGACCGCGTGCGGATAATTCCAAAGCCAACTCTTCCAGCGGGCGAGTTGCACGCTTGGCCAACTCGCGACGCCCCAGCACCAGCACGATCAGCGACGCTGTCACGCCGTTCCCCTCGATGAGAGATCGCTCGACTCCAACGCGGCCAAGTAGGGCAAATTGCGAAACTCGTCTTGGTAATCGAGCCCGTACCCCACGACAAACTCGTCCGGAATGTCGAACGCGACGTAGTCGGGATACACGGCCACCTCGGAGCGCCCCTGCTTGCGCAGCAACACCGCCGAGCGGAGCGACGCGGGCCCAAGCGTGTCGAAATGATTGAGCAACTCGAAGAGCGTGTTGCCGGTGTCGAAGATGTCGTCGACCAGCAGCACATGACACGCTTTGACCTCGGGGAGCAGATCGGTGTTCAGCGTGAGCGTGCCGGGTCGCGTCGCAGCGCCGCGGTAGCTGCGGCACTGGACCACGCCGACCCTCAAGGGCATGCGCAACTGCCGGATCAGATCGGCCATGAGCACCAGCGAGCCGGTCATCACGCCAATGATCGTCAGCGGACGGTCGCCATAGAAGCGATTGATCTCGTCGGCCAAACGGGTCACCCCGGCGTGCAAGTCAGCTTCGCTTAGCAACGTTTTCATGGCGAATGGAGTCAAACCCTTCTGGAGAAAATGCCGCGCGCGACGCAACGAGCTGCGCCGCGCGCGGTTCGATACCACAGTCGAGTGCCGCGTGAGGGGCGTTTACTTCAACTCGGGTTGTGTGTCCCACGTGTCGGTGCGGAACGGCGAGGCGGGCAAGCCTTCCTTGTTCGACAAGTTGGGCTCGGCCGACTGGTTCCAGCCGAACCGGACCGCGACCGGCGACGTGACCTTGCTGGAGCCGACGAGCACCGTGTTGCCTTCGATCTTGGCCGAGGCGCTCACAAACTTCTTGTCCTCGCCGGCGATTGTGAACCACGTCAGGGCTTTGCCATCGCGGCTTGCGAGGCCGCTGCCGCTGTGCTTGAACTTGATGCGAATCTGGTCAAGCTCGACCGCGTGGCTCTCGTACAAGGGTCCCGAGTAGACCGTGTCCTTGCGGCCGTAATCTTGCATCAAGGCCCACAAGGCGAGGCGGCGACCCACCTCTTGCTTGTTCTTCGGATGGATGTCGCTCACGTTGCCGATGTCGGTCGTGACGGCCATGCCGGTGTGCGGCACGGCGAGCGTGGCGGTCTGCGCCTCCCAAATGCCGGCCAGGTCGGCCTCGTTGCGATTGCCATACTTAAACGGAGCCAACTGCACGTAGTAGAACGCCAACTCCGGGTTGCTCCACACGCGGCGCCAGCCTTCGATCAGGCCCTTCATGAGCGTGAAGTACTGCATGCCCATGCCGTTGTTCGACTCTCCCTGGTACCAAATCGCGCCGCGGATCGCGAACGGCGCAATCGGATGAATCATGCCGTTGTACAAGCCGGTCGGGGCACCATTGCTGTTGAGCGGATGGTTCGGAATGGTCGGAAACGGCGGCAGGTCTTTCTGATTGGCCGAGGCATTTTCGGCCTGCGCCAACCAAGCCTTGAGCTGACGTACCTGCTGCAACAATTGCTGATTGTAGCGCTGGTTCGAGGTGCGCACTTGGTCCAAGAGTGGAGCGAGTTCCGGCTGCGACTCGAAACCGACCGGTGGAATCCACGGCTCGATCCGCGTGCCGCCCCAGGACGAGGCAATCAGCCCGACGGGAACCTTGAGCTCGTTGTGCAAATGTCGGCCGTAGAAATACAGCACGGCCGAAAAACTTCCCACGGTCTCGGGCGAGCACTCGACCCAGCGGGCGTTGACGCGCGTGGCGGGCGTGCCCGAGGGGACCAGCGGCACGAGGAACAGACGGATGTTCGGGTACTTGGCCGCGGCGACCTCTTCTTGCGGGTTGAGCGATTGCGTGACCGACCATTGCATGTTGGACTGACCCGAGCCGAGCCAGACTTCGCCGACGAGGATATTGGTCAGCTTGATCGTGTTCTTGCCCTGGACAGTCATCTCGACTTTGTCGCCCGAGGCAAGCGGCTTGAGCTGCACGCGCCAATCGCCGGCGGCGTTGGTCTTGGTCGTGGCTTTGTTGTCGCCGATCGAGACAATGACCTCTTCGCCCGGCTCGGCCCAACCCCAGATAGTGGCGCCTACGCCTTGTTGCAGCACCATGTTGCTGCCGATCACGTCGGGCAACACCACGTCGGCCCAAGTGGGCGAACTCATCATGGCGACGGCGAGCGCCACGCTCCACAGACGAAACCAACGACGCATGAGAATCTCCTTGAACGATCGCGAGACCATAGTTTTGGGTTGCTTCTAGTTTGCCACATTGTAATGATCGCGGTAGCGGCGAGCTAGCACGCCGACGCTGTGCAAATTGGCCTGAAACACGGGGTAAGCGTGACCGCCGCCTTTCGACATCAACGCTACAGCGGGGACGAGCCCACGACGCCATGCTTTCGCGTGCCTTGCGAGCCGACGCCGGCCGTCGACTCGCCGGAGGGGCGCGAACGGTTGCGAGCCATCGGCGCGCGGTGGCGAGCAGAGCGCGTGCGCTACGTCTGCCTGGTTCACGGCACGTTCGTCGGCGACGATGCCCTCGGGCTGCTCGCCGACCTCGAACGCTGGTTCCCCGAGTCGGGACGCAACCTGCGCGAGAGCGTGCGCCAAGTTATCAACAAGCTCGCCGGCGATTATGGCAACTTCTCCCCAGAGTACCTGCGGCTCTTGCAAGCAGGCCTCAACGAGCCGGGTGAGCCCGCGATCGACGTGCTCCCGTTGACTTGGTCGAGCGAGAATCATCACATCGGCCGCTCTGACGGCGCGGTGCGCTTGCTCGATAGGCTTAGCCAACTGCCGCTCGAGCCCTCCGAGCGTGTCATGTTCTGGGGGCACAGCCACGCGGGGAACGTGTTCGCGCTGATGAGCAACTTGCTCAGCGGCGACCTCGATGGCGTGATGGCATTTTTTCATGCCGCGCGACTGTTCTACCGTACACCACTGCGAGGCCGGTTCGATTTGCCCCATTGGGGACGGGTCCGCGCGCTGCTCACTGCTCGAAAGCCGCGCTGGAACCCTCGCCAATTCGACTTCGTCACGTTTGGCACGCCGATCCGCTATGGCTGGCACCGTGCGGGATTGGGCCGACTGCTGCATGTGGTGTTTCATCGACCGCACGACGAAGCGCGTTGGTACCTGGGCAAGTTTCCGCCCGCGCTCGCAGACGTCTTGTCGGCCGAGGGGGGCGACTATGTGCAACAATTGGCCATTGCGGGGACCAACACGCCGCCGGGTTGGTTGGCGCTGCGCAGCGCGTTGAGCGACTCGCGACTCAATCGACTCTTGCAAAGCGAGTATTCGCTCCGCGACCTATTAAAGCGATTGCGCCGCGGGCATCGCATTGCCGACACCGGCACAACCGTGCTGGTCGACTACGGTCCACAGTCATCGAATGTCGCCGAACACTTGGCTGGGCACGTGCTCTATACTCAGACCGAGCGGCTGCTGTTTCATGCCGAACTCGTGGCCAAGTATTTGGATTCCTGCTCTGAACCCGACAACAAGATCGATGGCGAAAAATGATCGTGATGCCCGGCTGTGGCGCTAGGCGCGTTGACTCCTTTTGAGGCTCGTATTTTGTCTGACGACTTTCGCTCCACGGCATCGTGGCCCATTCTCGAATTGCGTGCGCAGTTGCTTGCCCGGTTGCGAGCGTTCTTTGCCGCGCGCGACTTTATCGAGGTCGAGACCCCCATCTTGTCGGCCGACACGGTCGTCGATCGGCATCTGGATCCGCTCGAAACGCAGTTGGTCGTGCCTGGCGGCATGCAGCGGTTCTACATGCAGACCTCGCCCGAATTCGCCCTCAAGCGGTTGCTGGCCTGCGGCGGTCAACGGATCTATCAGATCACCAAAGCGTTTCGGCAAGGCGAGATCGGCCCGCGACACAATCCCGAGTTCACGATCGTCGAGTGGTATCGAGTGGGGGACGACTACCAGGCGGGCATGCAGTTGCTCAGCGACGTGGCCGAGTGTTTGCTGCAACGGGGCGCGGCCGAGCGGCTCACCTATCGCCAAGCGTTCGCGCAGCACGTGGGGATCGACCCTCTGCGTGACTCGGTCGAGCAACTGCAAGCCGCGGGACGTGACCGGGGACTCGTGCCCCCGGAGAGTTTCGTGTCTGCCGACCGCGACGCCTGGCTCGATTGGTTGCTCGTCGAACTTGTCGAGCCGCAACTGGGGCGCGGCCGCCCCACGATTCTGCATGATTATCCACCGTCACAGGCCGCGCTCGCTCAGTTGAGCCTCACCGAGCCACCGGTGGCTGAGCGCTGCGAGCTCTACGCCGACGGCATTGAGTTGGCTAACGGCTATCACGAGTTGCTCGACCCGGCGACGCTCATGGAGCGGAACCGCGAGAGTAATGCGTTGCGCGTTCAGGACGGCAAATGGCCATTGAGCGAGCACAGTCGGTTGATCGACGCCATGCGAGCCGGCGTGCCGCCGTGCATGGGGGTGGCCCTGGGTTTCGATCGGATCGTGATGCTGGTCGCGGGAGTCGAGACGATTCAGCAAGTGCTCGCCTTCCCCATCGACCGCGCGTAGG
>CAZZBK010000157.1:0-12304 GCA_964652155.1 uncultured Planctomycetaceae bacterium
TCACATGTCACTCGCCGGGGTTTGCTTCGCAAACCACCAGCCACCCACAACGCTGACGCTCACACCACAGCAGAGATGATTGTCTGCACGCGACCAACTATGCCTTAACGTTGGCGGTCTACACGCGCTCAGCGGAACGTCGCAGCGTCGATGATTGCCAATGACGGCGGCGTCCTACTGATCTACCTCATGATTCACGTCACGAAGAACCGTGCCGAGTACAAGTTGGCATCGCCGCGGCACCGGGCTTGATTTTGGGTTGAAAGGGGGAGAAAATATGAGCATGGTTATTTCCGGTCGAGTGCATAACGGCGTGGTGGTTTTGGAAGGTGGCCTGACGTTGCCGGAAGGCATGCAGGTAACCGTCTCGTGCCCTGTTGCGTCTAGTACCCAACCTAACCGCCAGAAGCGCCGAGTAAACTTGCCGCTCGTATCGTCCAGCCGCCCCGGCACGCTTAATCTAACGGCCGAACGCGTCGCCGAACTTCTGAACGAAGATGATGTTCCTGCCTGACGTCAATCTCTGGCTGGCTCTGGCGTTCAATCGGCATGTACATCATGCGGCTGCCAAAAGTTGGTTCGATACCGTTCCGGATCAGGCCGCTTGCTTCTGTCGATTGACGCAACAGGGCTTTTTGCGATTGGCAACGAATCGCAAAGCGTTCGGAGAGGAAACCGTATCGTTGTCGGAAGCTTGGCGGTTGTACGACGCGTTCTTGGACGATCCCCGTATCGTGTTTGCCGAAGAACCGATGGGCCTCGAGCCGTTGTGGCGGCATTACACGCAAAAGGAGTCGTTCTCGCCCAAGGTTTGGAGCGATGCCTTTCTGGCAGCGTTCGCCCAGGCTGCGGCGTACGACTTGGTTACGTTCGACGAAGGGTTCAAAGCGTACTCGGATGTGAACCGAACGATCCTGGAGTAGTCGCGAAGCGTTGGCAAATCATCTGGCGATGCAGCGCGTCACGTGCCAAATAATGGGTCTCAAGTTGGTCCGCCGGCCAAGTATTGTGTCTCAACCCTGACAGCATTATGTCCCACCGTGCCGAAAGTCGTTATTTGGTGGACGACCCGTGACCAACATTCATCTCCGCCACTAAAGCCTGGCGTGTGGGCCGAGAAGGTTGCCTTTGAAATGTGTGAGCATCTTCAACGTTGGTAAATCGTAGGATCTGGCATCCAGGGCATCATTGAGCGGGTGGCTGGCGGTTTGCGTCTGCAAACCCCGGCTCACTTCGAGGCGGTGTCACATGTCACTCGCCGGGGTTTGCTTTGCAAACCGCCAGCCACCCACAACGGTGACGCTCATTCCACTGGAATCATGGGGCGATCAACATCGACTTCTGTTGCTCGTGAGCGTGCAGGGCCAGCCAGATCGTGAAACTCGTCGCGCGCCAGCGGTGCTGGCACAGCACAAACTGAATAGGCTGTAACGACTGTAGCGAACAGTTCGGCCCGCGGCGATCGATTCGGCCCTACAACCGCGCTAGCCGATTCAAGCGCTATTCTCGCTAGCGTCGATAAGACGGTTACGACAGTCGCCTCGTGCGCAAGGTGCTGCGCGATCGACTTTCCCGAGTTCCCGCGTCTGGTGTGAGCGGTCATGCAAAAATATTCGTTGGGATCCATTCCCTTGATCGCTTGGCTGGCCCTTGGGGCGTCGCTCGCTTGGGCCGCGCCTCCTGCGACGAAGCTGCGCAGCGTATCGAGCGATTTTGCGATCCCCTTTTCGATCGAGGACGAGTCGGTCGATTTCGTGCAATTGGTGGTGTCGAGCGATCAGGGTCAATCGTGGCATGTGGCTGATTCGGTGGTTCCTCTGACGGGCCGCTTTCAGTTCCGCGCGCCCTTTGAAGGGGAGTTTTGGTTTTACCTACGCACGGTCGATCGTCGTGGCCGTGTCTCGCCGCAGCCTCCCGAGCCCGAACTGCGCGTGCAGGTCGAGAGCGTCAAGCGCGTGCAGAGCGTGTCGGCGGCCTTGCCGCTGGGGGCCGTGAGTCCCGGTGGGTTGATCGATTTGCCGCGCGTGGTCAGCGATCCGTCGCGGCTTCGCATGGTGAAGTCGCCAACGTTCGATGTGGATTACGTGCCGCCGACGACCGACGAGCCGATCCAGAGCGTGGCGTTGTACTGGACGCGCGACGGCGGCCAGAGCTGGAATCGATACGGCGTCGACGAGGATCGTGTTAGCCCCATGAGGGTGAACACGGCACACGAAGGGCTCTATGGCTTCACGCTGGTCTTTGAGCTCGCCCGGGGAGACAAGTTGCCGAACGTTCCGGCCGCTGGCGATGCGCCCGCGGCATGGGTTGGGGTCGACTTACAAGCTCCCGAGGCGCGGCTGCTCACGGTCGAAGCGGTTGGCGAGTCGGAGTTGATTGTCCGCTGGGAAGCGAGCGACGCGCGGTTGGCCTCGCTGCCGGTATCGATCGCGTATCGACCGCCGGACGAGTCGCGTTGGGTCACGCTTGCCGAGCGATTGCCCAACAACGGCGTGTATCAAGGGCGGCTGGCGACGCGCGTCCCCGCTCAAATGTTTTTCAAGCTCGAAGTCCGAGACGAGGCGGGCAACGTGCAGGTCGTGACGACTCCCGAGCCCGTAACAACCGTGCTGCGGACGGCGATGTTCCGCGGGTCGTCGAGTGCTTCAACCAACGCGCCATCGGCGCGTTGGTATCAGGTCATCCGTTAAGCAGAGCGTGCGCGAACACGAACGTCAGAACAGCTCAACGAGCCGTCAGGAACAAGCTGCCGTCTTGGAGAGGGATTGCGATTATGAAACGAATCATCCGTTGGCTTTTGGGACTCGGCATGGTGTGCTGCGCCGCGACGGTCGGCGCTCAGTTGCCAGGCGGTTACCCATCGCATGGGATCATCGGCGGTCAACCGACGCTGGCCCCCATGCGACAGGGGACGATGAACCCGGCACTTGCGCCGAACATGCCCCCTTCGGCGGCCAGCGTGCCCAATCCCTCAGCGACTTATCCCACGGGACCGTACCCCAACGCGCCCTACCCAGCGGGTGCTTACCCCACGGGACCGTACCCTGCCGGGCCGTATGCGCCCCCACCAGCCAGCCAAAATCCTTGGCTCGGCTCGTTTGGCGCAGCACCCTCGGGTCCTCCGATGAATGCGTATGGCGCACCTCTGCCGGGTGCTTATGGTGCCGATCCTTACCATTCGGGGTCCATGCCCATGCCACCCGTGGGACCCGGCTTCGGGTCGAATGCGTACAGCATGGGGGGCTTCATGCCCGGTGGCTGCGGCGACCCATCGGGCAGTTGCGACTCGGGCTGTTGCGACGATTGCAGCCCGCGCTGGTTTGGTGGCGTTGCGGGCTTGATCATGACGCGGAACAATCCGAACCGCACGGTATTAACCTCGGTCAACAACAACGCGTTGCTCGATGTGATGAACTCGCGCGATGCCAAGAGCCCCTGGAATGGCGGCGTCGAGATCCGCCTTGGCCGGACGCTCGATTGCAACTCGGCATTCGAGATGTCGTATTTCTGGATCGATCCGTTGCAATCGTCGGCGCAGGTCGATAGTCCCACGAACTCGCTGGTGCATGCCACGAGTTGCTTCTGCAACCTGAACGCGGGGGGCACGCAGCTGCAAGATCTGGCCGACAACGCCGCCTCGCATCGCTTTTTGCGCCGCGACGAGATACACAACCTGGAACTCAACTACCTGGTCAACCCACAAGCCTTGAGCGAGTCACGGTTCGGCTACACCGGACTGGCCGGCCTGCGATGGTTCCGTTTTCAGGAAGGGACCAGCTACGGAGTCGCCGAGGGGGGGACCGCATTTGGCGATAACGGGGGTGCGTCGAGCGCGTTTTTCGATCAGAACTTGACGAGCAACTTTATCGGCCTGCAGACGGGCGGACGAGGCTACTGGAACGCGAGCGGCCGACTGCGCTTGTTCGCCACCCCCAAGGTCGGCCTGGGCGTGCTCACGGTCGATCGGCATATCATCTTCAAACGGGGCGACGGCATCATTGCCACCAATTCCCAGGGCGAGACGATGAACGCCCACTTCTATAAAAACGACTTCTCGATGCTGGCGCAATTTGATCTCGGCACGGCCGTTCAGATCACGCCACTCATCAGCCTGTATGGCGCGTATCGAGTGCTTGGCGTAGCTGGCGTGGGGCTGTTCGAGAATAACATCCCCCCGGAGTCGCATAGCCTGAACGATACGAACTCGATCAGCACCAACGCCAGCCTTGTCTTGCACGGTGCCGTTGTCGGCCTGCAAATGGCCTATTAAGAGCCTTTCCTAAAACCGTCGGGGACTGCCCCGAATTTGCGCAGTCTGCGAAGCAAATTGGGACTGTCCCCCTCGCATTTCGGTTTTAGGAAAGGCTCGAATGCCCGGTGCCGTTGCTCGTCGCCGAGACGCATGTCGACGACGAACAACGGCGGGCGGCCAATCTACTGCACTTTGCGAATCGTCCAGAAATCGCTCGACAAGTTTGCGTCGAGCAAATAGGCGTAGGGCATCGTGAAGTGGCCGTGCTGCCCCCAGTGCGGTCCCCACGAGTTGCGCACGATGAATCGCTGCTGTGCATCGTCATAGCCGACAGCGAGCACGGCATGACCGCCCAAGGCCCGCTCGAAATAGCCGGGCATCGAAACGACTCCCGAACGGGCGACCGCCGGCGATTCAAAGCTCTCGTACACGGTAAAGCCGAACACGAACGGGTAGCCCGAGGCGAGGCAGGCCTTCATCTGCACGAGCGACTGCGCGAGGCGTTGGTAGGCGATGGCCTTGTGTTTGAGCGCTTCTTGGTAAGCCAGCGGCGACGGACGCTGCGCGAATTGGTCGATGATATAGGGCCAGTAACGCTCGGGCGGAGCGCCTTGAGCGGCGACGCTCTTGATCCCGGTGCGCAAATACGCCCCCGAGTCTTGTTGGACGTAATGGTCTCCCATCAGCACGCGCTCGTTGTAGTAGATAAACAAACGAGAGGGTGTCGAGGCGTTTGCCGCTTGTTGTTTGAGCTTGTTGAACTCGATGGCCGCGGCAATGGCATTGGCCGTGCAACTGCCGAGTTGCCCTTGATCGTACAGTTCGGGCGGACATTGCGGTCGCAGGTCGACGTGCGAGGGCAATGCCCCAAGCATGTGCAACGGCGCCGCGTAGAGATGATCGCGTTGATCGGGCAGGTCGGGAATCCAGCCGTAGCGGCGAATTTTTTGCGCGCCGCTCGCTGGCGCGCTGGGGTCCTCATCCGCCTCGCAGCAAGAAGGGGTGGTGCTGGCCGCGGTCGAGCACAGGCTGTCGATCAACGTCTGGACTGAATCGAGCATGGTGGCCGCTTGCTTGGCGGCGGGAACAAAGACCCCCACGGCCCGCAACGCCCCGGCAATTCGCAGCACCGTGGGTCGCAGGGACTGCCACTTGTCGCACGGCGCCGCGGGGTTGACCGCGGCTTGCTCGAGCGCGGCCGACAACTCTTGGAATAACGTTTCGTGCTCGGGTAACGGACTCATTTTGAACTCCCTTGGTGAGAGCGCCGTGCTCGTCGAGCGAGCGTGCAGCGCGTCTCCGCGGCGTCCGTTGTTCGATTCTGAAGGCGCGAGGGGGCGGAGCAGCAATATCCACGGACGTTGGCCCAGGCGTCCGCGTAGCTTCGGTCCGGCGAGCGCCACTCGATACCGTCGCTCGCATGGCGCACGGGGGGCGGTGAGTAGCCCCCCGGAAAAAACGGCGGTTCGATCACGCCGCTGGAACGATGCGCCACACAATGGCGCGGCCCGTGCCGTTGCCGTAGAAACGGATCACGCGGTGCCGTTGATGCCGGTTCAGGCGATTGATCGCGTCATGCAAGCGACGCTGCGGGTCGAGATCGGCGCGCGGCGGCAACGGATCGTCGATCCGCTCGGGCCAACCGTCCTCTTCAAACGCCGTGAGGATCAACTCCTGGTTTTGGGCTGGCAGCCGGAATTGCTTGATGACGTGCCCTTGAAATTCAAGCACGCGCGCGGCGGCGTTCCAACGCGGGATGCTCGCCTGTGTCGCCACCGGGGTCGCGGGTGAAGCGTTTTCGTCGACGGATGGACACGGAGCGCTCAACCACTCGGCCGCCTGTTGCAGACCTGTCGCGGTCAGCACAAAACAAGTCCGTGCGTCGAAGACCATAGGCCCCTGCGGCTCGAATGCGCGATGCTCGAGGGCTTTGTCCGCCGTGACCTCACGTGCCGGCGCGAGGCACCCTTTGCAAACCAGCCAGCGGAGATCGTTATCCGACGCGCCCAGTTTGTGTAGGGTCGAGCGGTCGATGGCAAACTCCCAGCGATCGCGGCACACATCGCGCGCGTACTGGTCTGCTTCCAGCAAGGCAGTCAGTGTTGGGCGTAACCGATCTCGCCCCTGGAGTGGATCGTGCATGAGGTGCCGCCCCGATTGTTGCACAAGGCTCGATGCAGGGGATTTTGGCGCTCGGCGCGGCCACAATCAACGGCCAAAATCGAGACAAATTGCGGTTCGGCACAGGCCTCGTCGATCGCGAGCCAGCCGTTAACCGCTGGTGAGCGGCACGCCGCGAATGAGCCCCTCGCAGACCAGATTCCGCTCGACAAAGCTTTGGAATCGGCAGACGATCATGGCTCCACGGCGAACCTTTTGCACCTCAAGCACAGTGACCAAGCGTTGGCCGGGCAAGACTCGTTCGCGAAAGCGCACGTCATCGACGCCGCCAAACCCCATCAGCTTGGTCCCCAGCAGGTCATGCTTGCCCGAGAAATAGCTGCACACCTGGGCGGCCGATTCTAGGATGAGCACGCCCGGCAACAAGGGGTACTGGGGCATATGCCCACGAATCCAAAACGAGTCCGCAAGCTGATCCTTAAAGCCGACGCAGATTTGCCGTTCGAGATCGTCGAGGCAGATCGCCGTGAGCTGCTCGAACTCGAAGCGCTGTGGGTTATAACGCCGGATGGCCTCCGTGTCGGCCACCACGTTTTGCAGGTCGTACTCGTCAAAGTCGAGAATCAAATCTTGGGCGGACATACCAGTCATCCCAGGGATGTTCTGCACACAGCACGCACCGCGTGTCACCGTGACCCGAACACGAAACTGTGGCCCGAAATCGAAGCAACAAGGAGTCGGGCTGTTGAGAAGCACAACAGCGCCTAGCCACGGTCGACCCACTGCGGCAGCGCACCATGCGCTGCACGACCTTGTCGACTAGGTCTTGACGCGCCAGCGCTTGAGACGACGGGCCTTGGCGTTGGCCGGACGTTGGCCGTGATTGGCTTTTTTCAGTTGACGATGGGGCTTGGCCATGAGATTCACTCCCAATGCACGCGGTCGATCGGTGGGTTATTCGAGCCTTATAAACTAGCAGGCCCCGCTCGCTCAGAAAAGGGCGCAAATTCCATGCGATTCAGGGTGGTGGACTCGGGCGGGTCACGACCACATGGGGCATCACGCGCTCTAACGTCTTGCCCCCCAGTCCCTTAACTCGCCCCAACTCCTCCACCGAACGGAACGGTCCCCGTTGCTGGCGATCTTCGACCACGCGGCGGGCAAGTGTCTCTCCTACCCCCGGAAGTTGGGCTAACTCGGGCCAATCGGCCCTGTTGATGTCGACTTGCAACAGTGCCCGTTCGTGCTCGGTCGCGTCGAACTCGATGACTCCGCCGCCGGAGCTGTGCTGGTAAACGCGATAGCCACCCAGCGCGAATAACAGCGCGAGCACCACCGTCGCCAGCGAGCGCTGATCGCGCGGGCGAATCTGCCACAGGGTCGCCATCGATTCGCGCCAACGACTCAAGTGGGTCTCCCTCGGGGGCCGGCTGTGATATGCTGCGACATGGGGCGGTTTAGAGCCTGTCCTAAAACCGACGGGGACTGTCCCCCTCGCGCTTCGGTTTTAGGATCAGCACCGATGACGCCCGCGGGCATTGCTGCTTCCTGTATTGTAAACGTCTTTTCATGCGAAGCGACTACCGTCAGATCGATTGGAGCGCCGACGTCGAGGAGGACTGCCGCGAGTTGGTCCGCCTCGCGGTCCGCGAAGACCTTGATCGGGTCTATGATTGGACCACCGTGGCGCTCGTCAGCGAGTCGAGCCACGGCCGCGCCGTGGTCCGCGCTCGCCGCGCGGGCGTGATCGCCGGCCTCCAGGCTGCCGCGATCGTGCTCGACGAATTCGATCCGCGACTGGAGTGGAAGCCCCGCGCGGAAGACGGCCAGGTGATTGCCCCGGGCGACACCTTGGCGGAAGTCTCGGGACCTGCGCGGAGCTTGCTCGCCGCCGAACGACCGTTGTTGAATCTGATTGGCCATCTGAGCGGAGTCGCCACCCAAACGCGGCGCTATGTTGACGCGGTGCAAGGGACCGCGGCGCGAATTTACGACACCCGCAAGACCATGCCCGGCTATCGACGACTGGACAAATATGCCGTGCATTGCGGCGGCGGACACAATCATCGGTTGGGCTTGTTCGACGGCGTGCTCATCAAGGACAACCATCTCGCGCTGGGCGCTCAAGAGCGCGGCGGAGCGCATTACACACCGGCCGAGGCAGTGACTCGGGCGCGAGAGTTTCTAGCGCGCCTCGATCCCGCCGAACGACCCGACCCGGCGATGGTCGAAATCGAGGTTGACTCGCTCGAGCAGTTGCGGGCCGTGTTGCCCTCCGGACCCGACATCGTGTTGCTCGACAATATGAGCTGTGCTTTACTGCGCCAGGCGGTGTCGATTCGCAACCAAATCGCGCCACAGGTCGAGCTGGAGGCATCCGGCGGCATCAACCTCTCGACGGTTGCCGAGGTGGCGCGCTGCGGGGTCGAGCGGATCAGCGTCGGGGCGCTGACCCACAGCGTGGAGTGGTTCGACGTCGGCCTCGATTGGCTGTAGGGTCGCCCTGGTTGAGATCAGGCCAAGTCGCGCTCTTCAAACAACAGCATCGCCAACAACATGGCCACCGTGCTGTAAATTGCGGCGTAGAGCGTGGTCCAGAGCAGATATTCCAGCGGTACCGTGCCACCGGTCGCCAAAGCCGCGCTGGTGTCAAAATGGTCGAGCACCGGCAGCAGCGTCGCAAGCAACTGGCCCACGAACGTGACGATCTTGTTCTCGCCCACCTTGGATTGCACGAGCAGCGGAACAAGGTGCCCGACGACGTAGATCGATCCGCTGATGACCATGTTCGAGGTCATGGCGAGCCGGGTCGAGAACATCACGCTGATCGCCGTGAGCACGACCGTCTCGAGGAACGCCAGAAACATTGCGGGCACGAGTTGGATCATCTCGCCGTAACACTGGCGCGACGCTTCGGCGGGCGACATGGGGATGGTCGACTCGTAGACGACCTTAAAGCTGACCGTTGCCAGCAACACGCCGCCGAGAATAATGAACAACGACAGTGCCGGCGCGAGCACACCCAAGAACTTGCCGAGAATAAACTGCGCCCGGCTCACCGGTTTGCATAGCAGCGTGAGCGCGGTGCGCCCTTCGAGTTCGTCGGCGATCGAGACGCACGCCAGCCACACGGCCAGCAAGATGGCGAGCACTTTAACGACCGTGAGCGAGGTCTCTTTCATCATCCGCACGTCGTCGCCAAAGGTGAAGTACGGCATCACGGCGGAGAACAGCAGGATGGTCACGCCGAGTCCCAGCTCGACCCAAAACAGCGGTTGATTCCAACCATCGAGCGCGGCGGCGCGGGCAATCGCGGCGACCTTGGGCTGCAACCCCACGAGCAGCAGGTAGACCAGCGTCATCGCCCCCAGGCTGGCGGCAATGACGGCCGGGACCATCCACAGGGGCTGCACCCAGCCCGGTACACTCACGAGTGCTGCAAACCACGTCATGTTCGAGGGCTCCGTCATGGCAAAGTGTTCGGACTGAGGGGGATACTCAGCGGCGGATCGAAAAGTCAGAAAATTCACCCAGCGCCGCAAGCGACCGTGACTGTTGGCCCTCGATCCGTCGCCCCATCTCGGCCGAAAGCGCCGCAAGGTACCGTTCCAACTCGGCTTCGTCCCCCTCGATGACCAACCGCACGGAGCCGACCGGCAGGTTCTCGACGTAACCGGTGACAGCATAGCTGGCGGCGAGCTCGCGCGCCGTGGCTCGAAAACCAACTCCCTGCACAAGCCCGTGATACACCACTTCGCGTCGTTGTTCGGTGCCGGGGCGCATGCGAGTGATGGTTCGAGAGTTCCAGGGACGGCTCACAACACGAGCATTATAGGTAACCGCTCGCCTGGCAGCTAGCGACGCCGCGCGGGCTCATCCATTTCTAACCACGTTCTTGGCAAGTGCTCTTGAGCCAACGGTCTGCTTAACGTACCGTCCGCGTATGATGTTGCGCTCGATTCTTTCACTGCTGCTGATCGGCTTGCTGGCGGCCCCTGCTTGGGCGCAAAACGATCCGTTGGCATTGGGCACACAGCCACGCATCGTCTTGTTGACTAACGGCGAAGTCATCAGCGGGCAAGTCACGCGCATCGGCGATCACTATCTCGTCACGCTTTCCAATGGCGAGCTACGCCCACGTGCCGTCGATGTCGAGATGGTCTGTCAAACGCTCGACGAGGCGTACTTTCGCAAGCGAACGTATCTGCCGCCGGGCGAGGCCGAGGGACACCTCAACCTGGCCGACTGGTGTGTCCGCCAGCGATTGTACTCGTTTGCCGAGCGCGAAATCGAAGCGGCTCGACAGCTCGACCCGCGGCTGCCACGCATCGCGCTCGTCGAGCAACGGCTCAAAGTCGAGCAAGCGCGGGCCGCTGAACCCCCCAGCGAACAAAAGCCTCATGCACGTGGGCCGAGCAACGACGACCTCGATCGGCTCGTGCGCACCATGCCACCCGGGGTGGTCGAGCACTTCAAGACCATCGTGCAACCGCTGCTCCTGAATCATTGCACGAACGCCGGCTGTCATGGTCCGCAATCGTCGACCTCGTTCACCTTGAATCGCTTGGGCAGAACGTCCAGTCTGCGACTCACACAGCGGAATCTCTTTGCGACCATCGAGCAGCTCAACCGGCAATCGCCCGCGGAGAGCCCGTTGCTCAAGCAATCGGTGCAGGCACACGGTGGGGCCCGCGCCGCGGTGTTCAGCAGTCGCGAGGCGCAGCAGTATCAGCAACTCGTGATCTGGGTCTTCCGCGCCGCCGACAGCGGGCTTCCGCAGCGGGTCGAGTCGCCGCAAGCCGCTGCCCCCGAGCGCGGCGCGGGGGTGTTGCTGCAAAACATCGCTCGTCCGAGCGACACACAGTCGGCGACCATGCTCAAGTCGCTGCTGCCGAGCGAGAGCGAGTCGCGTGACAAGTCGAGCAATTTCGTCCCCCGCGACCCCTTCGACCCCGAGATATTCAACCGGCAGTTCTTGCCGGAAAAATGACCGTCACTCGGTTCGTCGTCCAACGCTGTGTGGTCCACGGCACTGCGGGTACGTACAATGACGGTTCGGGTTCGTCACGGCGACGAACCGATCGTCCGTTTGCTCGGTTGAGCGGGTCATGAATTCTCTGGCGGTTCTTACTTGGCTGGCGCTGGTCAGCTCGTCTGGCATGCTCTCGGTCCGCACGGATTTTGAGGGCTCATCGGCACGCGGTGTCGAAGTGGATCAAACGACCCGAACGATCCGCTTCATGCCCGGGGGCGACCCCGTGCGCGGTTGGCCCTGCTGGTGGTATTTTCAAATCACGGGCATCAACCCCGGCGAGCGCATCACCTTGCGCCTGCGTGCTTCATCGGCGATGCTCGACAAGCCCGGCGCCAAGCCCCTCTCGGCCATTTGGGCCATGCCGCAGCAGGCCACCTTTGGCAGCGATGGCAAGACCTGGCGGCATACCGAGCCGGGCATACGCGACGGCGAGGACATGATCTACACGTTCCAGAGCGATGCCGCGGCCGTGTATGTTGCCTGGGGACCTCCTTTCACTCCCAGCACGGCACTCAAACTCATACAAGATTTGTCCGCGCGCTCGCCTCATGCCCAAGCCTTGGAACTGTGTCGTTCGCGCGGCGGCCGGAGCGTGCCCATGTTGTGCGTGCAACAAGGCGATCGGCCGGCAAAGCAGCGGTTCGGCGTGTGGGTCCACGCCCGACAACATGCCTGGGAATGTGGCTCAAGTTGGGTCGCCCAGGGTTTCGCCGAATGGCTTGTGAGTGACGATGGCGACGCGGCTTGGCTGCGGCAACATGCCGAGATCTACGTGGTGCCGATCATGGACATTGACAACACGGCCACCGGCAACGGCGGCAAGGACGCGGTCCCGCACGATCATAATCGCGACTGGTCCGAGCAACCCCATTGGAACGAGACAGCCGCCGCGCTGC
>CAZZBK010000158.1:0-12090 GCA_964652155.1 uncultured Planctomycetaceae bacterium
ACGTTCCGTCGCTATCAACAGGGGCTACGGTCAAGTGGTGGGTCCAAGAAGTTTGACTGATGTTTCGCCTCTGGCATATCATGTCATGTTGCCGGACCTTCAACATCGGTGCTATCCCATGCCGCTGATTGTCGAACTGATCCTGCCCCAAAAACAGGTTGCTATTCCATTCATACATTCGAGCTGAGGAAAATAATGGAGGCATATTTCGGTTGTTTGACTCCCATTCTCGTTCGAATATCCAGATAGATCTCAGCTGATTGTCTATGCTTCCGGCAATGGAGGATGAAGTCATGGCGGCTATCCGTCTAATATTGATGACATTAACTCTGGGCATCGCTAGTGTCACACTCGCTGAAGCACCCAAGTCGATCATCATATTGCCAGATAACCTGGAATCAGTACGCGAGCTGGTCGACAAACATTTCGTCTTCTTGCCGACGCCTGTTGAATTTCGAAGCAAACCACCCGCAACTACGGCCATTCCCAAAAGTGTTGAGTATGTTGTTGACTTGAAGCTAATGAATAAATCCATCACCCGATTACGAAGCTCCGTTGATCGTGTTTTGGTCGACTCAAAAATTGTCCTAGAGGAAAATGTCGCTCGAAACGTCTTAACCACGGACCTTCAGTATCAGGTGACGGAAAGACATGCCGGCAGATCCGTCGAGGTTATCTGCAAAGGCAAAACGGATGCCCGCATTGATCAACTTCGGCTGATAAAAGACAGCACGACCGAATATGAAATGATCAATGGTGATCCCAATTCAATGTTTAGACAGGCAATGGAGCAGTGTGTACCTGCGGCAGCGATTGATGCCAACGCTGCTGTGAGTTTCGCCATATTCAACACGCCGAAAGGGGCTTCTGGTAAGCCTGCCTTGAAGACTCGAGTATTTCGAACGACGACTATTCGTCCCACTCCGACGGGAGTTGAGATTGACGTTCCTGTTCGAAATCCGTGGGATCGGAAAATCTATCTTATTCTTTATTATCACCACCCTAATACTGAGATGTCACGTTCGATATTTGGAGCTTTCAACACGAAGCGAATTGAACTCGATGCATTTGAAGAGAAAACAATTACATACAGCGTCGGAGAAGGCAGAAAGGCGCTCTTTCGAGAAGACGGCAAAACAGCTTATCTGCTGGTTGACTCTGCTGACATAGCAGGAAAGATTGGCCGCGTAATTGATGTAAGTGCTTCATTGAGACAGCCCCCCAGCAAATAGAGCGCGGCCGATCAGAGGGGACGGGAGACATATCGCGCGGATGTTCAAGTCTCCCCAGTCAGACTCACTTCTTCAACGACCCAATCCACTCGCGGATCAACTCGACCGCGTCGCGGTCGATTTCGTTCGAGGCGATGTGCGGCATCCGGCCTAAACCCAGCCGGGTCATGCGATGAAATAACATCGAACGATCAGGCTCGCCGGTCACGAGCACGCGCGGGTCGATGAGATTGAACGCGCCGTGATTGGGCCGGGTGTTGACGATTCCTAAATCAGCAAGCGGCAACGTCGAGAGCAATTGGAACTCGGCGTTCCCGCCACCCCATTTGCGATGGCAATGGGCGCAGTTGCTTTGCAGGTACGAGCGAGCCCGGGCGTCGAGGCTCTGCGTCGTGTCGCGAAAGTCGACCAGCTTGGGTAACGCCTCGGGCGATTGCGGCAGCGGCGTCTTGAACAGCCCAATGTGGTTGAGCGTGGCCAACTGATTCGCGACAACGCCACCGTAGTCGTGATCGCGATTCATCTGCATCGTATTCACCCCCAGGGCATACTTGGCCGAGACGGTGTGGCACAGCGTACACTCGGCCCGGCTGGGAAAATGCCACGTCTGCTCGCGGACCTTGCCCCCCTCGCGAATCTGAAACACCCGGTCGAGCCCCTTGCTGTCGGCGAGTTCGGCGTCGGTCTGCTCGTCGTTCCAAATATACGTGTAGCCGGTCCACACCTGATCGCCGTACTCTTCGTTGCCGCCGACACGCTCGACGCTCAGCAGCCGCGTTTCGATCCGGCGGCGACTCTCGCTCTTGCCCGGCTCCAGTTCCAACGCAAACGTTTTGACCAGCACCGTGCCATCCGGGAAGCGCCAGCCGGGTGTCGAGCCGGGGGCCGGTTGTGGATACGTGACCGCGTCGAACTCGAGTTGACTGTCGCCGGGCAGGGCGATGAATCGATCCTTGATCGCGCCGTCGCTCCAGAGTTGCGAGTTGACCGAGTAGGGAATGACCCCCTTGGCTGGCTGATAGTCTTTCGTCGATGTAAACAGGCCCGTCTCGCTGAGCTTACGCGGGAACTTAGGCGCATTCGGGTCGGCTGGCGGCGCTTTGACGAGTTGATGGAAGCCGCCTCCGACAAAGTCGACTGCGTACAACTCGCCCGAGTTCGACTCGCCCCAAGCGACGATGCGGAGTTGCGTGTCGGTCAGCTCGCCATGATCGCTCAAGCGACCGTCGCGGTAGCGGAACGACCAGACGCGGCCGGTATCGTAATCGCCGTAGATATACGCACCGCGCAGCTCGCTGAGCCGCGATCCCTGATACACGTAGCCGCCGGTGATCGAGCGGAAGTCGCTGTGGGCGTGCTCGATGATCGGTTTGAGAATGGGTGTCGGGCCGAGCTTGCGAGCGGGCCGAAACGGATGCGTCCCTTCGACAATGCTCCAGCCGTAGTTGCCCCCTTTTTCGACCTTGAGCACCATCTCCCACAAATCCTGGCCAATCTCGCCCGCCCACAGATCGCCGCTGCGCCGGTCGAAGCTGAACTTCCAGGCCTGTCGCAGTCCGTAGGCATACAGCTCGGGCCGAGCACCGGCTTTGCCCACGAATGGATTGTCGGCGGGGATACCGTAGTTGCGTCCCGCGCTGGGCCGATCGACGTCGAGCCGCAGCAGCGCGCCGAGCAAGTCGCTGACGTCCTGACCCGTTTCGAGACTGTCGGCAATGCCGCTGCCGTCGCCGGTCGAGAGATACAAATAGCCGTCGGGCCCAAAACGGAGGCAGCCACCGTTGTGCCCGCCGCTGGGCCACTCGATGATGATCGTCTCGCTTGCCGGGTCGGCGACCGGCGGAGAGCCCGTGGCCTTGTAGCGCGAGACTCGGCTCCCCTTGGGTTCTTCTTTCGTCGTGTCGAGCACACTGGCCACGTAGACGTAACCGTTGGTGGCGAACTGCGGATGACAGGCGACCCCGTAGACGGTCCGTTTCAGATCGAGCAACAGGTCCGTATGGTCGACTTGCTGATCGTCGCGAAACGTGAACAGCTTGCCGGCGCGCTCGGCGACGACGAAGCGGTCGGTGCCGGTGATCGCCTGCAATTCGAGGGGCTCGGCAAACTTGATGCCCGGGAACGCTCGGGCGAGCCGGTACGGCGAGGGTGGCTCGGGCGACCCGACGACGCGCGAGGTGGTCCACAGCTCACGCTTCTCGATGCCCGTAGCTTTACGAACCGGGGCAGCGTTATCTGCCGCAGAGAGAAACCCACTCCAGGCAACCAACAACATCGGCACCATAGACCAACGAAACATGCGCGTACCTCGGCGATAAAAAATCCCAACGGGGTCGATTTCGATCAGCCCATTCTAGTCGAGTGGCCGAGCCATTTCATCACCAGGGTGTACACGACGAGCGCGACGCCGAAGCTCACGAACCAGGCGTAGTGATACAGGTGCGTCCAGAAATGACTGACGCTGATCCAGCCCACGGCACTTAAAAAGCCGGGCAGACACGGTGCGATGCCGCAGGCGAGCGCGACCAGGGCAACCAGGTTGAAGCCACCTCGGTACCAGTACGGTCCTTCGCGCCGATAGAGCCCCGCGAGGTCGAGTTGCGTGCGGCGGATAAAATAGTAATCGGCAATGAGCACCCCACCGGCCGCGCCCAGCAGCAGCGAGTAACCGATGAGCCACTTGTCGATGTAGACGGCGGCGTTTTCCAAGAGCCGCCACGGTTGCATGGCGATGCCCAATAGCCCGGTGATGAGTCCGCCGACGCGGAACGAAATTCGACGTGGGTTGAGATGCGCGAAGTCGTTGGCCGGGCCCACCACGTTGGCCGCGATGTTCGTGGCGAGCGTGGCCAGCCCCAAGGCCAGCATCGTGAAGACGATCACAGCGGGATTCGTAAATCGGGCCAGCACGTGGATCGGATCCCAGATGGGTTCGCCGTAGATGGTGATCGTGGCCGAGGTGACCGCCACGCCGATGAACGCGAACAGGCCCATCGTGGTAGGGAGGCCGACGATTTGGCCCCAGACCTGATCGCGTTGCGAGCGGGCGTAGCGACTGAAGTCGGGAATGTTGAGCGAGAGGGTGGCCCAAAAGCTGACGTTGGCGGTCAGAGCCGGAAAGAAGAACTGCCAGAACTCGCCGGCCTTGCTCTGACCCGGTGCGAACTGCGAGGGGCGCTCGAGCATCGGCCCAAAGCCTCCGGCGGCGATATACGCCCAGGCGAGGAAGGCGAGTCCCAGCGTAATCAGCAAAGGCGCTTTGATATTGAGCAGCACGCGAATCGACTCGATGCCGCGCCACACCACGAGCATGTTGAGCGACCAGAACGCGAGAAAGCAGGCCAACTTCGATGCACTCACGCCGAGCATTGAGAGCGGCGCGTCGTTGACCCGCTCGGGAGCGAGCACGCCGAGCAGTGTATGGATCGCCATGCCGCCGATCCAGGCTTGAATGCCGAACCAGCCACAAGCCACCAGGGCTCGCATGACCGCCGGGATATTGGCCCCGCGCAGCCCAAACGCCGCGCGGCAGTACACAGGGAACGGGATACCGTACCGCGTGCCGGCATGCGCGTTGAGCACCATCGGCAACAGCACGATGCAATTGCCCAAAAAGATCGTCAGCACGGCCTGATACCAATTCATTCCCTGATCGATGAGGGACGAGGCGAGCATGTAGGTCGGGATGCACGCCGACATGCTGATCCACAGCACGGCGATGTCACGCAAGCCCCAGCGCCGCGCCTCGGGAGCGACCGGCGCCATGTCGGCGCTCCAGTAGGCCGATGGCGAAAGGTCTTCGTGCAACGATACGAGTTCGGGTTTCATATCGATTTACGGCTGCACGTCGGCGGGACGCTCTTTAAGCCGTTCAAGTTCAAGGATCTCGGTGCGATACCAGGGCTTGCCGGTGGCGACTTTGTAGCCGACACACTTGGCCGGGTAGCGTGTGCCGTCGACCTCGCGCCAGTCGCTGAAGAGATGCTTGTCGCCGCGCCATAAAATCGTAACGAGCCGTTTGGTCTCGCGATCGAAGAAGCAGTCCATCGCCGGGTTGATCGTGCCGCTGATGCGAATGCCGTAGGTGGCTCGACCATCTTCCTGACCGTCGGGGAGCGTGTCGAGTTTCGATTGCGGGTCGACGAGTGCGCCGAGGGTCCAGGCCCAGACGAGAAATATCGCGGGCTCCTTTTCTTGCGTCACGCGGTCACGCTTGCCGGCCCACCAATGAGCGGGTGGCTCGATGACGGTCGTGCGCGGCGCGCCCTTGGCGGCGGGATCGGAGCTGACCGCGAGTTGTTCCTTGATGCGAAAGATCCGCAGCAGCTTGGCCTCGCCCCCGGCGGCATCGACCGTTTGCTTCACGAGCTGGGCCGGTACAGGCTCGGCGAAGGAGACTCGAACCGAAAGGAGAAATCCAATCGAGAGCATGGTGGCAAAGCAGCGCATGAACGTTCACTCCAGCAAAGTTGCAACGACTCCAATGGCACACGTTGACGCGTATCTTAGCGGCTCCGCAGAGGCGTGGAAACAAATAGCCGACCCGCTCATGGTCACAAATCTGCTACGATCATTTGTAGCAGCAACGACCCACTCGAAAGGCCAGAGAGCATGGGACTCCTCATCAAGAACGGCGAAGTTGTCACGGCCGAGGGACGCCAGCGAGCGGACATTTGGTGTGCGGACGAGCGTATTACCCAAATCGGGCAGCAGCTCTCGGCACCACCCGACGCCGAGGTGATCGACGCCGCCGGGCAGTACGTGTTTCCCGGGTTCATTGATCCGCACGTGCATATTTACTTGCCGTTCATGGGGACGCTGGCCAAGGACACGTATCCGACGGCGAGCCGCGCGGCCTTGGTGGGTGGCACGACGACGATCATCGAGATGGTTTGCCCCAGCCGAGCGGACGATCCCTGGCAAGGGTATCAACTGTGGAAGTCGCAAGCCGAAGGCAAGTCGGCCTGCGATTACGCCTATCACATGGGAGTGACACGTTTCGACGCGCAAACACCCGACTTGTTGCGTCGAATCGTCGACGATGGCACGGCGTCGTTCAAAGTGTTTCTGGCTTACAAAGGGGCGTTTGGGGTCGACGATACCGAGTTGTATCGGACGCTCGAGCTTGCCCGCCGCTGGGGCGTGATCGTCACGGCGCATTGCGAGAACGAAACGCTCGTGTTCGAGCGGCAACGACAGTTGTTGGCCGAGGGCAAGTCGGGGCCCGAGTGGCATGAGGCGTCACGCCCGCCGCGGGTCGAGGCCGAGGGGGTCCATCACTTGGCGACGTTTGCCGAGCTGACCGGGGCCCATGTGTACGCGGTCCACACGTCGTGCGTTGCGGCACTTGAGTCGGCGAGCGCGGCCCGGGCAAGGGGCGTGAAGCTGTGGGTCGAGACGGTCATCCCGTACTTGGTCCTCGACAAGTCGTATGCCGAGCGGACGAATTTCGAGGGGGCCAAGTATGTCATGTCGCCGCCGCTACGCGACGTGACTCAGCAGAGCGCATTGTGGGACGCGCTCCGCTCGGGCGAGATTAGCACGGTGGGCACCGACCACGCGCCGTTCGACTTTCACGGCCAGAAAGAGCTGGGGCGCGGCGACTTCACCAAAATCCCCAATGGCATTCCGAGCATTGAAGACCGCGTCAACTTGCTGTACACGCACGGCGTGGCGCGCAGGCGGCTCGAGTTGACGCGCTTCATCGATGTGGCCAGCACGCAGGCCGCCAAGCTGTTCGGACTGTATCCACGCAAGGGCACGATTGCCGTCGGGAGCGATGCCGATCTGGTGGTTTACGACCCCACGTATCGAGGCGTGATTTCGCAACAAACGCAGTCGATGAACGTCGACTACAGCGCGTTCGAGGGCTGGCCGATCGAAGGTCGGCCGCGGGTCGTTACCGTGCGCGGCCGAGTGCAGGCGCGCGACGGCGCGTTTGTGGGCCAGGCCGATCACGGGGAGTTCTTGCGCCGCGAACCGACCCACGGCTGACGAGGTACCGGAACCTACTCGGTAATTTCGATCGGGTACATCGGTCGTCGGCGGGTGAATTGCATTTGGCCGAAGTGATGACTGTGCAGCGCCTGCGCGGCGACGTTGTAAATCACGCCGCCGAGTTGCTCGAACCCGCTCCGGAAGTGCACGGCACTCTTGACCGCGATGTATTTCATTTGCGAACAGTCGATGCCCAGCGAGCGAGCAAAGGCCTGGTCGAGCGGTTGCTCGCGTTTCGAGACGACGGCGATGGTCACGCCGCCGCAGCGCAGGGCGGCGCTCGGGCCGAGCGAGCCGGTCAGCCCGGCGTACATGGGCCCATCGTACTTAAATGAGCCGTCGGTGACGCTGAGCACTTCAAAATCGGCCTCGACGCTTTGACCTTGCGTCGGATGCGATTTGCCGCCGAGCTTGAGGTGCAGTTTCTCGCCCGCCCCGGCCTTGTGAGCCGCGGCGACCGCTTCGGTGTCGACGATGTAGAGCACCAGCGCGTCTTCCAGTTGCCAATCGATGAAGGTTTGCAACACCTCGGTCGAGTCGCCGGGAGCACCGCCGCCGGTGTTGTCGTTGTAGTCGGCCAACATGATGGGGCGGAGGCCCGCTTGTTCACCGGTGTTGAGGGCCTCGGTCACCGAGAGGGGCCGCTTGAACCAACGCGCGCGGTGCTGCCAGATCCAGTCCCCCAATTCGTCGGCCGCCTGCTTGGCCAGCGCGGCGTCGTTGTTTGCCACGACGATGACGCTCGCGCCCAGATCGGGCACATCGGCCCAGGGGAATCCGGTCGAGACGGTGACCGAGATGATTCCGGGCCGCCGTTCGAGAGCATGGGCCCGATCGAGCACTTCGTTCATCGGCGGATGGGCGGTCACTTGCTGCTCGGCGCTCCAGAACATGGGCAACTGCCGCAGGGCCATTTTTGGCCGCAACTTGCCTTGCAGGATACCGACGATGATGTCGCCGGCCTCACGACCGCGCTCGGCCATGTCGACGTGCGGATAGGTGTCGAAGCCGACGATGGCGTCGGCCAGCTCGACACGCCGAGCGGTGTGGTTGCCATGCAGATCGAAGGTGACCACGATCGGCTTGTTGGGCCCAACCACTTCACGAACCGAGGCGATAAAATCGGCGTCGCCGTCTTCAATGCCTTCGACGACCATCGCGCCGTGCAGGTCGAGCAGCACGCCATCGACCGCGCCGGCCGCGCGGAGCCGATCGAGAAATTCGCCCTTGAGACGATCGTAATCGGCGCGGCGAATGACGCCACTCGGATAGGCGAACGACCACAGCAACGGGATCAGCTCGAAGCCGTGTTTCGCGGCGGCGTCGATGAACCCGCCGGTGCAGATGTTCGCCCCGCGAAATCGCTTCATAACCTCATCGCCCCGATACAGGCCAAAGCCTTGCACGAAGTCGTCGAAGGTCGTGGGAGTGGGGAGGAACGTGCTCGTCTCGTGACTGACACCTCCGCAGGCAATGCGCATCACTTGGCCTCCACGGTCGAGAGCACGCAGCGTAGGCCAATGGCGTCATCGCGGGTCGTGCGGCTTTCGCCACGACGGAAGCTGCTGGAGAGTGAGGGGGCTTTGTCTTTCCAGGAGCCGCTGCGCAAGACGCGGCGACTCGCGTCACCACCAGCTTCCCACGAGCTGCCGTCGGTCGGCGCAGCGGTGTAGTCCTCGTGCCAGGCGTCGCTGCACCACTCCCAAAGATATCCGTGCATGTCGTAGAGTTTCCAGGCGTTGGGCAGCTTGGCGCCCACGGGCGGGTCGTTGCCCGCGGCATTGCCATTGAACCAGCCATACTTGCCAAGCTCAGCCGGGTCGTCTCCGAAGCTGTACCGGGTCGTGCTGCTCGCACGGGCACAGTATTCCCACTCGGCTTCGGTGGGAAGTCGGATCGCCTCGTTGGCTTCGATCAGTTTGGCGGCCCGCATCAGCTCGGTGGCTTTGCGGCAGAAGTCGACCGCCTCGTCATAGGAGAACAGTTCGGCTGAGTTGCGCGGCCCTTTCCAGCGGCTCGGGTTGTTGCCCGTCACGGCCTGCCAAAGGTTCTGGGGCACCTCGTACCGGGCGATTGAAAAACGATTCTTGACCATGACGGGATGCGCCGGTCGCTCGTTCGTCGGGCCCGAGTCGCTCCCCATCGTGAACCGGGCCGGATACATCTCCGTGCCTGGCGTGATGACGACAAACTCATCGCGAAACGTCTTGAGCAACGGGAGCTGTTCGGGCGTGGGATCGGCTCCCAGTAGCGCGGCGACAAACATCCAGGACAACATGGGCATTTCTCCGGCAGTTGAGGCGTCATCGATGCATGTGCTCCATAAGCTGGAGGACAGGCGAGCGCTTGTCAAGCAACCGAAGTTTACTTTTGCAAGATCAGCCGTCCGCGCGAGGTGACACATAGCCGGTAAACGGCCCCTTGGTGGATAATGTGCACCTCGCGCTCGCCTCGCAACAGATCCTCGCTTGGCAGGCGGCGAATCGGTGGCGAATCGTGTTGGGAAGGCTCGGAGATCTCTAAGGGGTGTTGCGGTTCCATTTCACATACTCCACCGTGGTGAGATGTCCCCGCGAACTTGCGCCGCCGATGCTCAACAAGCCATTTTCAGTGGGCACGAGGCGATGAAAAAATCGGCCCAGCGTCAACTGTCCGGCCGTGGACCATGTCGAATCCGTGGGCCCGATTCGCAGCAACTGGCCGCTCATCGTGCTGACAATTAGCTGACTTTGATCGACGGCCGCGGCGCAACCGAAGCCCTCGATCGGTTTGCCCGGTAGCGTTGGTTTGGCTGACCATTGCGACGTGGCCAAGTCCAATTCATGGACCTCGCCGCTGGGGCCTTTCTCGGTCATGCCGCCGATCGCCCAGAGCTTGTCGCCCCAAGCCACGAGCGTCAGCGCGCGGCGGTGAAACGGCGGCTCGGGGAGTGGCTTCCAGGCTGGATTGCTGGCAGCCGTGTCGAGCTTCCAGGCGGTCGAATGCCATTTCGACCCATGATTCAATTGCCAACCACCCACGACGTAAATGGTCGAGCCCACCACCGCGGCATCGTGCGATGAACGGGGCTCGGGCAGTTCGGGCAGCGGCGACCACTGCTGGGTTCGCGGATCAAATGCCGCGACCTCGGCGACCGATCGCAGGTCTTCGTCCTCGCCCGGTCCATTCTGCGGCTGCATTCCACCGATGCGGACCACGCGCTCGCCGACCGCGACCAACGCCAAGCCTTGCAACGGGGTCTGCATGGGGAGCGTCTCCCAGGCGTCGCCCGAGCGAAGATTCACGCGTGAGAAGCGTCGGCTCAAATTCGCCTTGCTATGCGCATGGGCCTCGCCAATATGTCCGCTGTACACGTACACCCGATCACCGAGGACTGCGGCACCAAAACTGGTGATCGCCTCCGGGAGCGGAGCCACGTCGGAGGCGTTTTTTTCGGCTCTCGATAACGTGGGCGAAAGCAGCAGGGGGATGAGGTAAAGGATGTTCTGGTATTTCATGGCTGGATCTCAACGGTTGTGATGGTTTGGTCAGAAGCGAGGATCGAGCCCAAGACGTTGCCGCGCCTTGGGCTCGATCACACGCACAGGGAGTTCGCAGTCGCGCAGCGCCGCCGGAGCTTACACGCCGGTCGTGGGGCTGCTCTTACGATATTGATCCAATCGCTTGTCGACTTGCTTCAACCGATGATCGACCACCATCTTCAGCTGCGCGGCTTTGCCGTTGCTGTAAATGGCGAAGATGGCGATATACCGCGAGTAAACAAGCGTGGGGTCGTCGCCGGTTTGAATGTCAAGCGGGATGCTTTCCACCGTATTGCCCACCAACGAGCTGCGCGGGCCAATGCCCATCGCGATCAGCTTCGTTCCGCTCGGAGGTGTATAGACGCCGCTGACCGCGGCCACGTCGGGAAAGCAACGCTGGAAGATCGTCGACACATACGGATTGGACGTCGAGTTATAGTCCAACTCGGCGACGTAGAGTCCCGTGGTCGACGCGGGAGCCGAAGTGAGATCGACGACCGGATTGGTTGAGGCGCTCCCGGCCGAGTTGCTCGCGTCGGTCGCGGTGGAGAGTTGATAGTACCCGCTCTTCAGGCCTGACTCGAGGAAGGACGAGTACCAGCGCGTGCCACCACTATCGAGCAATTGAGTTCCCACAACCGGCGGGGTCCCGCTGATTGACCAGAGCTTGGAGTAAGCCGTGCCGTCGCTTCCCACCAGCAAGTCGAACGAGGGAAAACTACCACTGCTGATCTTTTGGGCTTGGACCATTGTGAACAGGTCGGCCGAGTTTCCTGCGGCGGCAACGTGATCGGCCTGATCTTTGAAGAAGTCGAGCCGGGGGACGATCATTCCGATAATGACCGCCAAAATCGCCATCACGGCGACGAGTTCGAGCAGGGTGAGACCGCGACGCGCGCGGGGGGCAATCCATCGATTCATGTTTTTCGAGCTCCAATGATTGAATGTAAAATCAATAAACCTGGATCGATCCGTTCGACCTCAGGACGATGCGAACGAGGGGGGACGTATTAACCTCCTTTCCAGTTGGGTGTTGTGGCGAAGGCAGCTGTCGCGATTGCCTAGCGAGAGCGCCTCACGGGCGAAAGGCCACCGGAGGTTCGCATCGGGGAGCGATATTGATACAGAGACTCGGTATCAATATGTGAGGATTCTAGTCAGCCATTCCACGTATGTCAACCAGGTACCCATTCTTTCCAAAAAAATTGCTGACGCGGTCGGCTCAAGGGGCATGGACGCAGTTGCAACGAGCGTCGAGGAGTGTGAGCGTCACCGTTGTGGGTGGCTGGTGGTTTGCGAAGCAAACCCCGGCGAGTGACATCTGACACCGCCTCGAAGTG
>CAZZBK010000159.1:0-11698 GCA_964652155.1 uncultured Planctomycetaceae bacterium
CCAACAGCGGCGTCGATACCTCGTCGGTGCAGACGTTCACGATCAACGTGACGGCCGTCAACGACGCGCCGGGTTTCAGCCGTGGCGCCGATCAGGTCATCAACGAAGATGCGGGGGGACAATCAATCCCACTGTGGGGGACGGCGATCCTCGCAGGCCCCAGCGACGAGAGCGCGCAACAGCTATTCTTCGCCACGAGCAATAACAACACCGGTATGTTTAGCGTGCAGCCGGCGCTCGACGCCGCGGGCTTGCTCACGTACGCACCGGCGTTCCATGCTGTCGGCAGCGCCACGGTCTCGGTTACGCTGCACGACACGGGCGGGACCGCCAGCGGTGGTGTCGACACCTCGGCCACGCAGACATTCACCGTCACCGTGAATCTCGTGAACCATGCCCCAAGTTTTACGCTCGCGGGAAATCAATCGGTCTTGCAAAACGTCGGGGCACAGTCGACCGCCAGTTTTGCATCGAACATTTCACCCGGGCTGAGCAACGAATCGGCACAAGCCGTGAACTTTATTGTCAGCAGCAACAATTCCAGCCTGTTCAGCGTCCAGCCGACCATCGATGCCAACGGAACGCTCGTATACACCCCTGCGAGCAGCACCTCGGGCTCGGCCCTCGTGAGCGTGCAGGCCCATGACGACGGTGGAACCACATTCGGCGGCGTCGACACCTCGGCCGTGCAGCAATTTGTGATCAACATCACCCCGCTCAGCCAGGCCCCAACGTTCACACTGGGGAGCAACCAGACCGTGCTGGAAAATGCCACCTCACAAACTGCCTCGCCGTTCATCACGAATATCTCGACGGGCAGCACCGACTCGACACCGTCCATCAACTTTATCGTCAGCAATGACAACTCCAGCTTATTCAGCGTGCAACCGACAATTTCTAGTGGCGGCTCGCTGACTTACACCCCGGCCTCCAATGTCTTCGGAGTCGCGGTCGTAACGGTCCAGTTGCACGTCAACGGGTCAAGCGGCGGCGGATCCGACACCTCGGCACCGCAGCAATTCCTGATCAACGTGACGCATGTCAACCAACCACCGTCGTTCACGCTTCTTGGTGGCTTGCAAACGGTGCTGGAGAACGCCGGACCGCAGTCGGTCAGTGGATTGACCAGCCAGCCGTCGCCCGGCCCCGCGAACGAGTCGACCCAGGCGGTCAATTTCATCGTCAGCAATACGAACAACGCTTTGTTCAGCGTGCAGCCGACAATTTCCAATAGCGGAGTCCTGACATACACGCCTGAGAGCAACGCCAACGGCACTGCCATCGTCAACGTGCAAATCCACGACGATGGCGGCACGGCCAACGGCGGCACCGACACCTCCGTCGCGCAACAATTCTTGATCAGTGTGACGCCCGTTAATCAGCCCCCCTCGTTTAGCTTGGTAGGCGACTCATCTGCTTGGCAAAACAGCGGCCCACAGTCGATCGCCGCCTTCGCGACCAATATCCTGCCTGGCCCGAGCGACGAGTTGACTCAGTCGGTCAACTTTACCATCACCCATAGCAACTCAGGCCTATTCAGCGTGCAACCTTCGATTTCGAATTTGGGCGTGCTGACCTTTACTCCCGCGCCCAATGTGGTTGGCTCAACCGTGATCAGCGTTCAACTCCGCGACAACGGCGGCACCGTCAACGGAGGGAACGACACCTCGGCAACCCAAACCGCGATGCTCCAGGTACTACCGATCAACCAGTCCCCCAGCTTTGTGATCGGTGGCAACCTATCCACGTTTGCCAACGCATCATTACAAGACGTGAACCAGTTCGCGACCAATCTCTTACCGGGCCCCAGCACCGAATCGAGTCAAACGCTCAACTTCTTCGTCAGCAACAATAATTCCAGCTTGTTCAGCGTGCAGCCGGTGATTGATAGCGCAGGCAATCTCACATACATGTCCGCCACAAATAGGGTTGGCGCGGCAACGGTCACGGCTCTGTTGCATGACAGTGGCGGCACGGCTGGCGGAGGCATTGACACATCGGCCCCGCAATCGTTTGTCATCACCGTTTCTGGCGACAATCAGCCTCCGACGGTTAGCGTCCCCGGAAGTGTGACGACCTCGGAAGACACCTTCGTCTCGATCAGTGGCATTGTGGTGAGCGATGTGGACGTCGGCACGGCGAGTGTCTCGGTCACATTGCGGGTTCAACATGGTAGCGTGTCGCTCCCCACGACGGTTGCCGCCGGGTTAACGAGTGGTCAAGTCAGCGGAAACGGCACCGGAACCCTGACCCTCAGCGCGTCTCTGGCGGCCATCAACAACACGCTTGCCGCGCTCAACGGCCTGGGTTATCAAAGCACTCTCAACTACAATGGAACAGACTCCTTGATGGTCCTCATCAATGACCTGGGATATTCCGGATTGGGTGGGCCGCTGACCGCGACGGACTCCATCGCGATCAATGTGTTACGCAATAACACCGCGCCCCACTTCACGGTCGTGAACGGTTCGACGGTCCAACTGGCCAATACGAATCAGTCCGACACGGTGACCATCAACCTCAATGGCACCAACTCGTCGTTGACCGTAGACGGCCAGACCTACTCGGCCAGTTCGTTCGCCGGATTAACGACGCTGCTCATCGATGGTCGCGATGGCAATACAACGTTCACGCTTAACGGCGACACCAGTTCCGCCGACTCGGTTACGTTCTCCAGTCATGGTTTCACGTGGACGAATCCTAGCTTGAATCTCTCCATCGTGGGCACCAACCTGCAAACGATGTTTCTGGTCGGGCAGGCCGGCGATAGCGCGACGTTCAGCGGCACCAGTGGCGTCGACTTCGGTTACGTGTTCACCGATCATACGCAGCTACAGACGGGCGGTACCGTTAACTACCTCAACGGCTTCGGCACAGTGACGCTGCAATCCGGCGGGGGGATCGACACGGTCATCTTCATCGGCTCCAGCGGCAACGACTCGTTCGTCGGCACGCCAACCAGTTGCACGATGAACTCCGGCGGCATGCAAATGCAAGCCGATGGCTTCGCGGCCGTGTACGTCTATGCCGGCAGCGGCGGAACCGACTCCGCCACGCTCAACGACTCGGCGGTCACCGACCAGTTTGGCTGCGTACAAGCCTACGCCACGCTGCAAAATCCGGGATCGTATTTCTATCAGACGATCGGCTTTGGCTCGTACACGGCCACTTCGTCCGGCGGTAACGACCTGGCCTTTATGTTCGACTCTCCCGGCATCGACACCTTTACCGGCACATCAACGCAAAGCCGATTCCAAGGTCCGAGCTACGCGGCGACGGTCAACAACTTTGGGCGCGTGTTCTCGTTCCATGCCTTTGGTGGCAATGACACGGTGCAACTCAACGGCTCCAGCGGCGACGATACCTTCACCGGCCTGCCGCAGTTCAGTGTGTTGACAGGGCCAGGATATTTTCTTCAAGTCGGGGCCTATGCCACGGTCAATGTCGACGCTTCGCAGGGGGGCACCGACACCGGTTTGCTCTACGGTTCCTCCGGCAACGACAGCTTCATCGGGCAACCCTCGCTAAGCACCTGGAGCGGTTCTGGCTACAGTCTCACCTTATCGGCGTTTGACAAGGTTTACGCCGACGCCTCGCAGGGAGGCAACGACACCGCCACGCTCTACGATTCGTCGGGGGACGACACATTGAGTGTGCTGCCCGATTTCAGTTCGCTCAGCGGTGCCGCGTTCTTCTATCAGGCAACCAGTTTTCAGCAAATCAATCTACCGGCTCCCGCCGGCGGCAGCGATCAGGCGTTACTCTACGATTCGCCGGGGGACGACACCCTCATTGCCAGCGGAGCACAGGCCATTCTGCAGTACCCGGCCAGCGTTGTGCCCAGTACCAGAATAACCATTAACAATTACCCTCGTCTCGTCACCTTGAAACTTGCCGGGAAAGGCACCGACAAAGTCACCCAGGCTGCCATCAACTACGTCTTCCAAAATAACTGGTAGGGCGTCGCAACGTGTTTACGCCTGGCTTTGACTCGGTGGCGATGGTGCCCTGTGCTCCCAAGACTTGAACACCTTGATCGTTGCGATCGTTGAGGTCAGTCATCAAGACCTCCCGCCGCGCGAACGAGCGCTATCACACCGGCACGAATGGCGAGCAGAAGCATGGGCCAGTCGGCTATATTTTCGTCGAGGCTGATCGACCTCTCAGGGCCGCTTACGCCTGAGTCAGAACACCAAGGCTTCCACGCTGGACATCATTTGGACTCCTGAAATCCTTGCATGAATACGACCGCCAGCAGGATGAGGCCAAAGCCCACGTAGTGGTTCCAGCGCAGTGGCTCTTTCAAAAACATCATGGAGAACACGCCAAACACCACGAGCGTGATCACCTCTTGGATGATCTTCAACTGCGGGGCAGAAAACTGCCCGTGCCCGATCCGGTTGGCGGGCACCTGCAAACAATACTCGAAGAAGGCGATCCCCCAACTGGCCAAGATCGCCAGCCAAAGCGACGATTCCTTGTACCGCAAATGCCCGTACCAGGCGAAGGTCATGAACACATTCGATGCCAACAACAGCAAGACGGTGAGCATCGCGCGGCACCTCGAAGAGAGCAATCATTCAAACGTTTCAGCCCCACACTGTTTCGTCGGCACGGCTGCTGCAATCGGCTTAACTGATTCCATGCTCGCCAGTTAACGAGATTGAAATCGGTCCTATTCAGCGTCAGACGGCTAGCCTAAGCGCAAGCGGTCAGCTATGGTTGGACAGGTTCTTTCGCCCCGGTTTGCCCAATCCGCAAACCCCTTACATTCCCTCCGGCTTATTTTTGCGGATTTGCTCGATGAATTGGCTTCGATTTGGTTTCGTCATTGGGGTGCTGGGTTGTTCCACGTTGCTCGTGGCCGCTCCGCCTCGCACGGCCCCCTCAGACGGGTTGCGCGACAATCCTCCGTCCACGCACGCCCTCACCGGCGCGCGGTTGGTCATCGGGCCGGGCAAGGTCATCGAGAAGGGAACGATCGTAATACGGGACGGTGCCATCGTGGCTGCCGGGGCCGAGGTGAACGTCCCTCGCACAGCCCGCGTTTGGGACCTCACCGGCAAGACGATCTATCCGGGCTTGATCGACGCCTACTACGAACTCACGGGGACCGACACCGACACCCCCACCGCACACGAGACCGGCTACTGGAACTCCCACGTCGTCCCCCAGCGGCAGGCCGAGCACTGGTACCGCAACAAGCCAGACGTGAATCTGAAGCTGCGGCGACAGGGGGTCGGCGCGCGGGTCGTGGCCCCGGCCAACGAGATCATTCGCGGCACGAGCGCCCTGGTGCTGACCGGTGACACGACCGGCGGGCGGGCGATCGTCAAGGACCGGACCGCGCTGCACATGAAGCTCTGGGCCACCAAGGCCTGGAACGACGACGCTTATCCCAACTCGCCGATGGGGGCCATGAGCCTCGTGCGGCAAGCATTTTACGACGCCCGTTGGTACAAGCTCGCCTGGAGCGCGTATCGTCAGAAGACCTCGACCGTGCGTCCCGAGCACAACGAGGCGCTCGAAGTGTTGCAACGGTACCTCGAGCGCGGCGCGCCGGTCGTGATCGACACGCAAGATTGGCTCTACGCGCTGCGCGCCGATCAAGTGGGTCGTGAGTTCGATTTGAACGTGATCATTCGCGGGTCGGGCGATGAGTACCAGCGAGTCGAGGCGATTCGCGCGACGCAGCGGCCGGTCATTGTGCCGGTCAACTTCCCCAAAGCTCCGGCCGTCGCCAAGGCCGAGGTGGCTCAAAGCGTTTCGCTCTCTGCGCTGATGCACTGGGACCTAGCCCCCGAGAACGCCGCGCGGCTGTCCGAGTCGGGTGTAAAAATTGCCTTTACGACGCAGGGATTAAAAGACCCGACCGAGTTTTTGGCCGCTTTGAGAACGTGTGTCCGACGCGGCCTGAGTGCTGACGCGGCGCTGCGAGCGCTGACCGTCACGCCGGCGGAACTCTTCGGCGTGAGCGAGATGCTCGGCACGATCGAGGCGGGCAAGATTGCCAACCTGATCGTCACCGACGGCGACCTCTTCGAGAAGACGACGAAGTTGCACGAAACCTGGGTCGATGGCCAGCGATATCTCAACAGTCTGCCGCCGCTCGTCGACGTGCGCGGCACGTGGCAATTGAAGGTCGAGCGTCCCGACGGCGGCAACGAGTCGCTCGCGCTCAAAGTGAGCGGCGAGAGCGGCAAGCTTTCGGCCACTATCGAGCGGAACAAAAAATCCATCACCGCCGAGCGCATTGTCCTCGATGGGCAACAGTTGGGGGTGAATTTCAAAGGGGCGTCGTTCGACTGGGACGGGCTCGTGCAGTTGAGTCTGTCGGTCGAACCGCGCGAGAACAACAAGCTCGCCGCGCTCGGGTATCTGGACCTGCCCAATGGCTCGCAGCGTGCCGTCACCGCTGAACAGATCGATGTGCCAGCGGTCGACGCCAAGCCCACCGAGGAAGCGAAGAGCGATAAGAAAGCGTCGAGCGACAAGGCTGACAAGGAGAAAGCCGACGAGCCGCGTCAGGCGCTGTTCCCGGTCAATTATCCCTTCGGCGAGTTTGGTCGCGCCGAGCACCCGATTCAGAGCGAGGCGGTGGTCTTTCGCAACGCGACGGTCTGGACCAGCGGCCCGCGCGGCACGCTCAAGAACGCCGACGTGCTCGTCGAGAGCGGCAAGATCACGCGCGTCGGGGTCAAGCTCAAAGTCCCCGCCGACGCGGTCGAGATCGACTGCCGCGGCAAGCACATCTCGGCCGGGATGATCGACTGCCACTCGCACATCGCCACCGACGGCGGCGTCAACGAGTCGGGTCAAACCAGCGTCGCCGAGGTGCGCATTGCCGACTTCATCGACGCCACCGACGTCAACATCTACCGCCAACTCGCCGGTGGCATCACAGCCTCGCACATTCTGCACGGCTCGGCCAACACGATCGGCGGGCAGTGTCAACTCGTCAAGTTCCGCTGGGGCGCATTGCCCGAAGCGCTCAAGTTTGTCGGCGCGCCCCCCACGATCAAGTTCGCCTTGGGTGAGAACGTCAAGCAAGCGAACTGGGGAGACAAGTTTCGTACCCGTTACCCACAGACCCGCATGGGGGTCGAGCAGTTGATTCGCGATTCGTTTCGCGCCGCGGTCGAGTATCGCGGCCGCTGGGTCGAGTATCGATCGACCAAGCGCGGAGCGCCGCCCCGTGTCGACCTGGAACTCGAGGCCCTGGCCGAGGTCGTCTTCGGACAACGCATCGTCCACTGCCATGCCTATCGGCAGGATGAAATTCTCGCCACGCTCCGCGCCTTCGAGGACTTTAACGTCCGGCTCGGGACATTCCATCACATCCTCGAGGGCTATAAGGTCGCCGACGCGATGGCCAAGCACGGCGCGCACGGCTCCTCGTTCTCCGACTGGTGGGCGTACAAGTTCGAGGTCTTCGACGCGATTCCGTACAACGGCGCGGTCATGCACAATGCTGGCGTCGTCGTGTCGTTCAACTCAGACGATGCCGAGCTGGGCCGCCGCATGAACCTCGAAGCCGCCAAGGCCGTCAAGTACGGCGGCGTGAGCGAGAACGAAGCGCTCAAGTTCGTCACGCTCAACCCGGCCAAGCAGCTCGGGGTCGACGATCGCATCGGTTCGATCGACGTGGGTCGGGATGCCGATCTGGTCGTGTGGAGCGGCTCGCCACTGTCGACCTACTCGCGTTGCGAGCAGACCTGGGTCGATGGCCGACGGTATTTCGATCTTGAAAGCGATCGTCAACTGCGCGACGAGCTGACCACGCGGCGCGCCGCACTCATTCAACGCATTCATGACCTGGGGCAAGCCAGCGGCGGCGGCGAAGACGAGCCCTCGCCGAAAATGTTGCTGCCCCGGGGCGATATGTTCTGCCCGCACTGCGCTCGCTTTGGCATCCAGGAGTTGCGTCCATGATGTGGCGTTTGTTGATTTTATCGCTGATGTGCCTATCGATATCCGATCGCCTTTGGGCCACGCCGCAGATTCCCGGCCCGCCACAGAAACGGCCCGTCGCGCTCGTGGGGGGCACGGTGCATTGCGTCACCGCTCCGCCCATCGAAGGGGGAACGGTCGTGTTCAGCGACGGCAAAATCGTCGCCGTGGGACGTGACGTGGCGATACCCGACGATGCGCAAAAGATCGACTGCCGCGGCAAGCACGTTTACCCAGGCTTATTCGACGCCGACAGTCACTTGGGCCTGGTTGAAATTCAAGCCGTCCGCTCGACGGTCGACGAAATCGAGACCGGACGCATTAACCCCAATGTGCGCACCGCCTCGGCGATCAATCCCGACAGCGAACTGATTCCGACCACGCGCAGCAACGGGGTGTTGCTCACCGTGACGAGTCCCGACGGCACGCTCATCATGGGCAAGAGCGCGGTGATTCAACTCGACGGCTGGACGACAGAAGACTTGCTGCTCAAGGCCGAGGCGGCGTTGCACATTAGCTGGCCGCAGATCACGGCGATCCGCAACTGGCCCATGCCCGACTCGATTGCCTTACACGTGACCGACAAGGACGACATGATCGCCGAGATGCGGCGGTTTTTTGGTCAAGCCCGCGCTTACGCTCAGGCCAAGGCAGCCGCCCGCGAGAGCAACACCAAGGCTCCCGACTTTGATATCCGCCTGGACTCGATGATTCCGGTCTTGGAAGGCAAGCTGCCGGTGGTGATCGATGCCGAGGAGATTCAGCAAATCCAATCGGCGGTTGCGTTCTGTCAGCGTGAGAAGATCAAGATGATCCTGTTCGGCGGCTACGACGCCCCGCGCTGCGCCGAGTTGCTCAAAAAACATGACATTCCGGTGGTCATCGCGTCGGTGCTACGGTTGCCCATGCGAATCCACGACCCCTACGACTCGGCCTATACGACGGCCAAGCGGCTGCACGACTCCGGTGTCCGGTTCTGCATTGCTGGCGTGGGGCGCATGGGCAACATGCGAAATTTACCGTATCATGCCGCAATGGCCGCCGCCTACGGTTTGCCGCGCGATGAAGCGCTCAAAAGCGTGACGTTGTACCCGGCGCAAATTTTTGGCCTGGCCGACCGTGTCGGTTCCATCGAGAGTGGCAAGGACGCGACGCTGATCGTCACGACCGGCGACCCGCTCGAAATTACCACGCTAGTCACGAGTGCCTTTATCCAAGGACGGACGGTCGACTTGAACGACCGCCACAAGACGCTGTGGAAAAAGTATCAGGAAAAATATCGCCGGCTGGGCCCCGCGCCTCAGCCCAAATAACACGGACGATTCGCCATGCAACGCGCGCTTTGGTTCTGCGGTTGGCTCGGATGTCTGTTGGGGAGTTGGGCCATGTCGGCTGAACCCGTGGCCCGCGACGTCGTGCTCGCCATTCATGGCGGCACCGGACTCGACAAAAAGGACATGACTCCCGAGCTATCGAAGGCATTAAGGGCCGATCTGGAAAAAGCCTTGCGTGCCGGGTATGCCGCGCTGCAACGCGACGACGCCACAAGCCTCGACGCGGTCTCGGCCGCGATCATCGTGCTCGAAGACTCGCCGCTGTTCAACGCCGGCCACGGAGCCGTGTTCACGCACGACGGCAAGAACGAACTCGACGCCTCGATCATGGAAGGCCAGGGCAAACGCGCCGGCGCGGTCGCCGGGGTCACCACGATCAAAAACCCCATCCTCGCCGCCCGCGCCGTCATGGAGAAATCGCGTCACGTGATGCTCGTCGGTCCCGGTGCCGAGTCGTTCGCCAAGACGTCGGGCCTCGAAATCGTCGACCCAAAATACTTCTATACCGAGCCCCGCTGGCAGCAACTGCAACAGCAGTTGCGCGCGGAGAAGAAGCCTGACGGGCATGGCACCGTCGGCGCCGTGGCGATCGATCGACGTGGCGTGCTCGCGGCGGGCACATCGACCGGCGGCATGTCGAACAAGCAATGGGGTCGCGTCGGCGACTCGCCGATCATCGGCGGCGGCACCTACGCCGACAACGCCGCCTGCGCCGTCTCGGCCACCGGGCATGGCGAATACTTCATCCGCTATGCCGTGGCCCATTCGATTGTCGACCGCATGAAGTTTCTCAAGCAGGGTGTCCAAGACGCGGCTGACGAGTTGATCCAGCGGGAACTCAAAACGGCCGGCGGCGAAGGGGCCGTCGTCTGCCTCGACGCCCAGGGCAATTTTGCCGCCTCCTACAACAGCGAGGGGCTCTATCGCGGCTACATCACCCAAAGGGGCCAGTCGCGCGTCATGCTGTACGAAGATTAAGAGCTGCTTGTCTCGCTGTTTCTCGTAGCGGCCGTCATGCTCGCGCGGTATCTTGCCGTAGGATATTACGGTCCGTTCGCAAGCTTGCTTCGTCGAGGTTCTCATGCGCCAGATTCTATTGGCTTCGTGTGCCTGGTTCCTGTTCGCTCCGTTGCTTCACGCCGAGGATGTGGCGCTCAAGCCCGTCCCCATCGCCAAGGTGGTCAATGGGCACATTCACCCGGCGGCGTGCATCAGCCCGCGCGGCACGATCGTCGTCAGCTATGGGCGGGTCAATCACCGTGACTTGCGCGTCACGCGCTCGACCGACGGCGGTCGCACCTGGAGCGAATCGGTCCCCTTCGCGCACACCGTCGACAAAAGTTACTACCCAGGCTCGCTCACCACGCTCAAGAACGGACAACTCGTTCACGCCTGGAATCGTTGGAGCACTGACACGAATGAAAAAGAGCCACGGAGCGTGTTGTACTCGCGCTCCAGCGACGACGGCCTGAGCTGGAGCGCGCCGCAGCCCTTCCCGCGCGACAGCGAGAAGTCGGGCGTGATTCGCCATCCGATCGTCGAGCTTGGCGAGAACGACTGGCTGTTCTCGCTCACCGACGCCACGCATCGCTTTAATCCCGTGACACAAGAGCGACGACCGTTCGGTGACGGACGTGCGCATGGTTTGGTGCCGATCGTCCGCACGCCGCGGGGCACGTTCATCAGCGGCCAGGGGCTTCGTTCAACCGATCAAGGGATGACCTGGCAAACGATCCAGGAGTTTCCCGACGTTCATACGCAAGGTTGGCGACACGAGTTGGTCTGCCTCGATAACGGCTGGCTGCTCGCCTCGCAGATTCTCGGCCCGGGCGTCGGCGGCGAGCGGATCCGCTACGTGATCTCGTTCGACGATGGCCTCACTTGGGCTCACACGTTCGAGTACTACAACCCCGGTCGACCGATCGGCGGCCGGGCCTGTCCCCGAACCGTGCAGCTCGACGCTGACACGATTGGCGTGGTGTTTTACGACACCGAGTCTGCCGACGCCGGCGGCCCGACGTTGTTTTTCCTGCGCATCCCGCTCAGCCAGCTGAAGGGGTGACTGTCTGACCGTCGGAGTGTCGCACCGAAGTGGACTTCTCGTGAGGATCGCCGCGCGTCACCGCCGTGCTCCAGCACGGCAAGCGCGCGTTCGGTTGGCCGAGTCTTATTGAACCCTTCCCTTTGAACAAGCCCCGGCGAGCAACGCGAGACCGGGATACACCGGGCTTCCGATGGTTTCCCTGGCAGACCCGTCGTCAAATGGATCGAATAGTTTTCCAAAGCTGAGGTCGATGAAGAACTGAGAAAGACGCGAGCGTCCAACGGACTAGACGCAACAGATAATCGCCGCGCCGAACCAGGCCCTGATGGTGACAGAAGGGATATTGCCATAGAATAAGCAGCATCATGGC
>CAZZBK010000160.1:0-4621 GCA_964652155.1 uncultured Planctomycetaceae bacterium
ATCACGAGAGCGAACACGGGACTGCTCACCAAAAAGGCACATACGGGACGCCTTTCTGCAAAGTCAACCACGACGTGTAGAAGGTTAGCGCCCACAGATGCTTTAGGAGCCGTTCCACCAGGTTCCATGCGTTTGCGCCCGCTGCGGTTGCGAGAGCCACAAGAAATGCCTGCCTTGCCTTGCGATAGTCCTTCCAGTGTCGCAGCCATCTTCGGCTCCCTTGTGACCCCCGATTAACGGAGATTTCACGATTTACGCCTGGCCGTGGTTGAGGGCGCTTCTGCGCACCACCCCCACGGTTGCTGGCTCGCCGGACCATCGTTTCTCCCGCCCTGGATTCTTCCAGGGCTTGGGTAACACCGCAGGACCCAATCCCGGGTGCCGAATCGGGCTATGCCATTTTCCAAAAATTCGCAAGCGATCAGGGGCGGCCTCACCTTCGCACGTGACCGCCCCGATCATCACTGGACCCTCACCAGCCTTGTGCCGGCCCGGCGATAGGTCAGGGTGCCGTTCGCCGCCAGCGTGGTTGCCGTCGCTCCCGTCATGGTCAGCCCAGACGGTGGATTAACCGTCAGAGACGTGATCTGCTGCGTGCTCATGATTTGCACCATCTGGTTCTCCGCGATCGATCCCGCGAACGTCACAGTGCCAGTCGCCAGTGTCCCTGCCGGCGTAAACACCGTCAGCGTCTGACCAGGCGGAACCACATAGGTAAACCCGGTCGTCGGAGTGGAAACCGCGGACGCCTGCCCACCAGTGTCGAGCGACCAGCCGATATCATGCAGGACTCGATCCTGCATCGCCGCTTCCAGTGTGCTTGGATGCACATTGTTCCCGCCTGCCCATCGCCCAGCGCCGCCAGGCGTGCGCCCCCACATCTCCGCATCGGAGAGATACGGGGAATAGGGCGTGCCGTTTTCCGGGCGGCCATGGGTGATACGCGGCACATTCGTCCCTGACGTGTTCCCAAGGCGCCAGGACGTGATCGCCGCGAACGTGACGGTCGGCGTGTGGTACCCGCCAAAGATCACCGCAGGTGCGTAAAAAATCGGCCCGCACGAAAAGCAGGTCCCGTCATACAGGCTGATCATGTTGCCTTGACGGGTGAACAGGAATGCCGAGTCGCAGAAGGTGGTGACGACCGAACAGCGTGCCAGCACACCCGTGTTGAAGGTCGGAACGATGTCCCAATAGAACCGGAATGCCTTCGACACGCTTGTGAAGTTGGTGATGATGGCATCAGCCAAGGTAATCACCGTTCCAGCCTGGTTGATGGCGGTGATCGTCGTGGTGTGGGTTGCACCAGCAGTGCCAGCGCCAGGGATATCGATCGAGAACCCCTTGTACGCCATGTTCACGCAAGCCGTGGCACACGTAACCGTGGTCCCAGATCCTGTCGCCGTCACCGTCGATGTCACGTCGAAGGCCGACACCTTCACCGTGTAGTTGCCGCCCGAATACCCCAGCGTCAGCGCACCACCCGTCATGGGCAGGTCCAGGCCGTCGACACCCGCAGTGCTGGCCGGCGTGCCAGAAGCCCCGGCCCCCAGCGTGAACGTGACCGTCTGTCCAGACCACCACGCAGCGGCATCGGCAGCCGTTCGGCGGGCCGATGTGATCGTGATCCCATAGTCCATGGTCGGCGCCGGCCAGGTATAGGATGTGGTGGTGATGGTCGGCCCGCCATTGGGCTGCGCTGTCGGGTAGACGTAATCCGCCCGCTCCGGGATCAGGTCCATGGTCGAGAACCCGTAGTTCGCCAGTTCGCGAGCCCGGGCCATGTCGATCAGGCCGGGACACCCACCATTCGCCAGGACGAATGCGCACGTCACCGACACCGACCGCAGGAAATCGGCGGTATAGCGCCGAGCATCGGGCGTGGTGTAACCGCCAGGAACCGCCTGCCCTGGTCCGCCTTCCGTGACCAGAATCACGTCCGGGTTGAAGCCGCAAGCAGTGCGCCACGTCGTGCCCTGCGTGGTGTCGAAGAACGATTTCATCGCGCTGGGCAGGAAGTTGTAGCCGTCGTTGAACCCCCACTTGACCACGAGAACATGCGGGCACGCCGCCTGGACGAAGGTGTAATACTGGTTCGACGTTGGCGTGTACCATGTCGGCAGGGATGCCGGCGACACGTTCGGTATGCCGACACCAAACCCTTGATCTGGGCCGGTCGGATCGAATGCCGCCCAGTTCGTGCCACCGATCGCAAAGTTGTTCGTGCAGTCAACCGCTCGGCCGGGGTTATCCGCGCGGATCGCAGCGCACAGTACGTCCGGGAAACCCGTCCGAGACAGGTCGTTGTAGATCGCCGTGCCTTGGCTGTCTCCCAGCACCGCAACCTTGATGGTCCCGATCGCCCCGCGGGATGTCCTCAGATGCTTGCCGGGGTCGATCGTGTTGCCGGGCCAAGGCGTCGGCGGCGGGTTGATGCAATTCCGCGCCACCGCTTTGCCGAGTTTCAACGACCGAGGCAGATACACCTCACCGGGACCGCACCAGACCACGGCAGCACCGGTCTCAAAGTCCGCCGCCGTCGCCGTCGGGAGAAAGTAGGCCTTGTCGGGCGGGATGTAGAAATAGCGCTGGCCAGCCGCCACCGCAGTTGCCGTCGCCGCGAAGAACCGCGTCGTGTCGTTGGGTCCTATCGTCAACTCGGCCATCGTCTTGGACGCCTTGGCTCCGCCCGTGTTGTTCGCCGCCAGCACCACATGCAGCGGATCGACATAGGCCGAGATGGTCGTGACCAGATTGCCGATGCTTGTGCCGTTCAGAAGCTCGATCGACAGGCCAACGTCATTGGGGCTGAAAACAATCGGCCCCCAATGCAGCCAGCCGGACCCGCCCGCCACGGTACACGTCGGCGCGTCGCGCAGCGTCGCCGTGGTGGCGGTCGGAAGCGCCGTAATCACGGTTGCCAGAGGCAGGTTACAGGCAGCGCCACGAGCGTTCGGAATCGAGATTTCGGTGTAGTAGAACGCCCCAGGCCCGACCTCGCTGTAGTCATGCGCTGCGAACATCCCGGACGGCACGGTCAGCGTCCGAGACCCCGCCGTGAACGAAATGGCCGCCGATGAGAAATATCTGGCCGCGTTGGGCGTGGTCCGGTTGGCACTGTCGATGGTGGTATTCAGCCCACCCTGAGGACCAAGGGCGAGCGTCGCCACGCCGTTGAACGTGGTCCCAGCCGTCGCCCCATTCAACACAATCGTCTGGCTTGCCCCAGCGGCCGAAATCGAGGTGAGGTTCCCCGTCAGAATGCCACTCGCAGCGCCGCATCCCGGAATCTTGATCTGATAGGTCGTGCCCACGCTGAAAATGGCCACATCAGGGATCACCCCTGGCGTCAGCGTCACCGTGCCAGACCCGGATGTGCAGGATACCGTCGCCTCGATGAAGAACGTCGGTTGCAACTCCAGATCGTCCGACGCATCCAGCATGCGGATCATAACGCCGTGGCGCCGTGCCGTGCCGGCTGCCCCGCCGTCATTCGCGGTCATGTAGCTCGGCATGCTGTCGATGAACTTCCGCCCCTCGATGCCAGGCTGCGGCGGGGGAGTGATTGGCGCCAGAACCTGCGCGGCCGCACCCCAGGCCAGCCCAACGGCCAGCCCAAAGCCGGCAATAATCCGTCTCATCGTCATGCTGATCTCACCACTTCTGCGCGTTGAACTTGTGTCCCGTGGTCGCGCCGTAGATCGACACGGACCCGAACGAGGGCGGCGGGCACGGCCACGCGACACCGGGCAAGATCTCCATCGCCGTTCCACTGGTCGGCGATGCAGCCGCGCCCGTGAAGTCGATCCACAGGCTCTCCGCCGTCGCGATGCCCTGCGCCGCAGCCGTCTGCGGGTTCTGCACAAAGCATCCTCGCGACACCTGACCAGCCGCCCAAAGCTGCTGCGCCGCACCACCTGTCGTGATTGTCTGCGCCCAAGCCGAAGGGCTGGCCATCACCATCAGCAAGCCAGCCACCAACAACCGCTTCATGATATTCCCCTTCCAATCACCCGGCGGGCAATGACCCGCCATCAGGTCCAGTCATCGAACCACCAGGCCCAGGCCCGGTGCCAGCCGAAGCCGGATCATCACGTGCCGGCACACCCGCCGCGGCCATCTGCTCACGCAGCGCCGCGATCTGTGCGCGCAACTCCTCCTTCCGACCGATCGACGACGCATCAATGATGAACTCGTCCGGCATCGGAATGCCAGCGGCCTTCATCTCCAGCAATTCATGGAACTGGCCAGCCAGGAAGCTCTCGGTCAGCGATGTCTCGTCGACCCGGACCGCATACCGGCCCAGCGACAGGTCATTCACGATCCCAGCCGCCGTCCTCTGGTTGATCTCAACCTGCATCGGGTTCCCGCCCGACCCGATCACCCGGATAATCCGCGGCTCGGTCATGAACCCCTGGATCAGTTCCAGCTTCCGCGCCGCCAGCATGCGAATCGTGCGGTGGTAGTTCGACATGAACCCCTCCAGCCCGATCACCGTGCCCTGCTGGCGGGCGAGCACTGTCCGCCCCGAAATGTTCGACTTGTCGTCCTGCCCCAGCGCAGACGGGTTGATGCCGGCGATCTCCATCAGATCGTCCTTCGCCTCAGCCTCAAGCTGCGC
>CAZZBK010000160.1:4721-11573 GCA_964652155.1 uncultured Planctomycetaceae bacterium
GACCACTCATCGAACACCACCACATCCGCGACCATGTGCGTCCACCGCAGCCGGCGCGTCATCTTCTTCTGAACCACCAGCGGCACCCGGTTCTCCGCCGCCCACAGCATCACACGCTCGATCTTCTGCCGATCCCACGCGTCCGGCACCGCTTTCTGATCCCCGGTCTCCATGTCCACGAAAAACCACCGATCGGTCATCACCCAATGCTCGATGTCCAGCAGACGGACCACCTTCCGCTGCTTGTCGACCCAATCGAAGATCTGATCCGTGAACGTGCCCCAGACCCCACGGTCATACTGATCACCGCCGAAATTCCGCCAGGGCGTGATCTCGGGCATGTCCAGCCCATACCCCACCGGCAGCAGCCCACCACCACCCCGACCGCCCAGCAATGGCGAAACCCAATGCTCGGCCTCCTCGCCGTAATGGCACCGGACCTCCTCGGTCGACACCCAACGCGACTTGATCAGGTAGTTCCCCTCGTTCGGGTCATACGAAAATGCATCCGGGTCATGATACACCGAGAACGGGTCAACCGCCCGGACACGAGGCTCGCCCAACGCATTCTTGGAAAAATCGATCCGGGACTCGAAATACCCCCGCCCCGTCAGCAGCCCATCCAGAAACACCTCACTCGACACGAACGACACATCATTCCGCTCGTCGATGTATTTCCCGACCGCAGTCAGCGCCGCCGCAATCTCCGCAGTCCCGCTCCCATCATGCCCAGGCAGATACCCGCCCTCGGTCCGCGTGTTGATGTGATACCCCAGCACCAGGTTCACCAACGGCAGAATCCCGTTGATCGTCAGCGAAGGCCGCCCCTCGTCCCTCAGCTTCCGCAGATCATCCGCCGTCCACTGACGCCCCTCGAAATAGTCGACACACTGCGTCGCTATCTTCGCCCATTCCTCCATCCCAGCCTGCGCACGCATCATCCGACCCGCATGCAGCAACACCGCCTCCGTGTTCTGCCGGGGCAACGGACGCGCCGTCAGGTCGAACATCCGAGAGGAACCAGCAGAACCCATCATGTCGAGCGGCATGTCACATGCTCATCCAGGTTGTTCCGTCGCCACCATCACGCCAACCACGCGATTCACGCAACTTTCGCGCAATCCGCTCCGCCTCAGCCTCCCGGCGCCTCGATGGCGCCACAGGCATGAAAAACGTCTGCACAAAAGCATCCCCACTGTCCGGCGACCGAAGCCCACGCATCCGCATGTCCTCCTTCGACTCCAGCAACATCCGCTCCCCACGCGACGCATAACTATACTCAGGCGCACTCAGATCGCTGATCAACTCCTGATCCGCCAGCAACGACCCGCCAGCCTTCAACCACTCGTGCGCCCCACGGTCCCACATCTCCGCACGCCGGTTGAAATACTTCCGATCGTCCACCGCCGCGATCCCACTCTGAACCTCGACCGCCTCATACTTCAGGTCAACCAACGTGTCATACGCCGACGCACCTACCCCCACAGCATCGACAAACACAACGTCCGGTTTCAACCCGTTGATCCACTCAGCTACCCGATACGCCAACTGCGGACCATTCAACCCATGATACTTCGCCAGTATCAGCCCCGTCTTCCCAACCCTCAACGCCAGAACACTCTTGTCAGGCCCAAACCTCGCCGCATCCAACGACAATATCCAAGGCGTCTCCACCTCCTCCAAAAACTCAAACCGCCTCACCGCCTCCGGACCATCCTCCAACGCCCTCGTGATCTTCTCCCGGCCATACCGCCGATCAAACTCCATCACCGCACGCTGAACCAGATCCTCCGAAATCAACTGCCTGTTCGAATACCGCGGGAACAAACCCCTCACACGAACCCGGACAATGTCCGAATCCTCCCCGTAATCCTCCACCATCTGCAACAACTGCTGCTTGTTCGTCGCAGCCTTCGCCTCGCGGCTGTCCACCTCCATCGTATCCCAACGATGCGCGAACTTCCTCCAGCACTCCCGAAAACGACCCGTGTTCCGCGTGGGATTCCCAAACACCATCCACACCACACCAGAAGTCGTCAAAGCACCCTCCGCAACCTCCCAAATCGAATCATCGATCGCACTCGCCTCATCGAAAATCATCAAAACATCGTCCCCGTGCGCACCCGCAAACGCTTCCGATCTCTCCTTCGTCCAAGGAACCGCACTCGCACGCCACGTCGTCCGCCGACCCTTCATGTAAAATTGCCGGTCCCGATGCACGAACCAGCTCTCGTTGATCGCCCGGCCATGCCACAGCGCCAACTCCCTCCAAGTCTTCTCCTCCAGCTGCGGCGCCGTGTTCGCCGTCACAACCACAAACGGATTGACCCGCGTCGACATAAACCAAAGCACCACCCAAGCCGTCAGCGCACTCTTGCCCGTCCCATGCCCCGTCGCCGTCGCAGCCTGATACGCCCCCAACTTCTCCGACCCAGGCACCCAAGGCCGCCTCGCCCTTACCGCCTCCCCCAACCGCCTTAACCTCTCCTCCTGCCACACGTCCGGACCATCCTTGTCCGCCAACGCCGTCCCAGCCTGACCCCATGGGAAAATGAACCGCACAAAACCCAACGGATCATCCCGGAAAGCCATCACAGCCTCCAGCAACTCAGGCGACGCACTCCGCGGGTCAACATCCGTCATCAACGGGCGACCACCACGACGCGTCGTCTCCGAAACTTCCACAGAACCAACAGACATCACACCACCCCACCCGTCAGGAATATTTCTCGGAATATCCGACACCAACACCAATACCTACAGCTACCAATTTTTCCAAAAATTCGCGGGGGGGGTATGTTGTGCCCATGGCCACCCACCCCCTCGAAGGTATGCCGGGGGGGGTGCCCGGCCCTTCCGTCGCGGGCGCCGCGCATGGCGTCGCGCGTTCCGCTTCCTCTCGCATCGCCCAGCCCGACGCCTCGATCCTGCCCCTGGCCTGATCGGGCACGGGCCTTGTCACCCCACCGTCAGTCCCGCCAGTCCATCAGCAGGTCAGCCGACCTGGGCACAGGCTCGGGAAGGCGGGTCGGAATGGCCGGCGAGGCGTGCACTTGTTCGCCCAACAAGTGCACGCCCCCCTCCAACCCTGCTTTCACCCTCGGTTCCGGCTCGGCCCGACCCTCGATGGTGACCGATTGTTGACCGGCGGCACGCTCGCGGGCCATCCGATCCGCCCTGGCGATCGCGTCGGCCACCAGATCGGCCACCGCAGCGCCTGCGATCGCCGCCCCGCTGGCCGCCCCTCGCGCTGCCGCCTCGGCCACGTGCGCCTGGTCCTGCGCCGCGGGCGCGGGAGCCAGCGACCCGGAGTTGGCCGCGCTGCTGATCGAGGCCCAGGACGCGCCGAGTATCCGCCAGACGGCGGCGCGGTCTGTCGCACTGGTGGACCCGCCGGACAGCGCCGCCCCGATCTGGGCCAGGAGGAGGCCAACCAGGACCTCGCCAGGGATCGCGTCGGCCACGTCCTGCCGCGCCAAATGGGACCGAAGCGCCGCTGCCAGGGCATCGGTGGGCATCTTGCCCAGCGTCGTCAGCGCCACCTGCACACGCTCCGCCAGCCGATCCCGCGCCGCCGGAACCCTCGCCTCGGCTGGATTCAACCGGCCGCGATCCTGGTCAGTCTGCCCCTCCGCCTTTTTGCCTCCCCCTCGTTTTTTCGGTTCCGCGACTTGGCGCGCTGGGGTTGCGACCTGGTCTGGTGGTGGTGGTGGGGGCGCGGCGTGCGGTATCGCGGCGTGGGCGTTAGCTGGGATTGATGCGTGCTGGTCCACTGGATTTCGCCTGTGCTGGCTGTTGACCGGTTTTGGGGTGGGTTGGCCCGGTCTGGTGGTCTGGCTTGTGGATTGTGGGGGGGGGGCTGGCGTTCCCGTCGCCGGTGGGCTGGGTGGGGTGGCGCGGCGGTCGCGGACGGTTGACGTTGTTTGGGCTGGTGGCCCTGTTTTATGCGCTTGCGCGTGCGTAACCTGTGAGGCTCTGACCTTGTGGATTGTGTTGCGAGCCGGGTCTGTTTTCGCCCCCACCCCCCAGGCCCCCCGCCCCCGTGGGTTAATCTCGTATCGGTGTCAAGTTTTTTCTTGGCACCTGCGGCGCGAGCGTGTATATCGCGGAGACACGGGAATACGGCGGAGTCGCTACCGATCGGGGTTCCTGGGAACAAGGAGAAGATCAAATGTCAAATTGTGTGACTTGGCGCCCGTCCGACATCGCGTGGCACAACCGGATTGTGACCCGCCTGCTGTGGTCATCCAAGGGCGATCTGATGCTGGACCAAGAGGGCGATCTTCGGACGCGGATCATTTGGGGCGAAGCTGGGTTTCCGCAGGAGCTACCGTTCGCGGAACATCGTCCTGGGGATCGGCTTGCCACGATTCACACGCACGGGTGGAGGCTGACCGGCCGGGGTGCGGAGTACATCCTGGAGAACTGCACGTTTGCGCCTCGGGACCGTGCGAGGCTGGAGCGTATCAGCCGCGTCGGTGGGAGGGGCTGAGCGATGGACCAACAGCATCAGGCTGCCCTGTCTGCCTTTGCGGACCATGTGGCGGCACGACTGGCGCGCGGCGAGGCTGATTTCGTCGAGTGCGTACGGCGCGAGTGTCCTGAGATGTCGGACGCGGACGCGCGGCGTGTGCTGGCTGTGTATCGTCACCTGCGTGTGCTGCGGCGGGTTGACGTTCACGACGGTCGCATTCGGGTGCTGCACGGCGGGTTGTGGGACGCGACTGTGCTGCGCCGTGCGCTGGCTGGTCATGACGAGGCGATGAAGCTGCGGGTTGGCCGTGGCAAGCGGAAGGGAGGCTGACCTGGACGGTGCCACCGTTTCGGCGGTGGCTTCGCCTGGGCCAGATGGCACCGGGACACTGAGGAGACAATCATCATGCCGAACCCTGACACTGAGACATGGACGTGGCTCGTCGCCCGCGATTACGCGGAGACGCGGGTTGTGTGCACGACATTCGCCCATGGCAAAACAATCGAGGCCTTTCTGAATAACCTGGGGCCGAACTCGATCACCGAGACCATCAAGCGGCCTGCTGGTCGGTATTGGGATGGCACACGCGTTACCGACGCGGAGTGTCGTCGCTACGGCCTGCCGCTGACGGGCCGCTGACCTTGACCCTTGCGCCTGCTGCGGCGGGCGCTTTGGCCTGGGCCAGACCAGGACGAGGAGAGAGCGCGATGACAACCTACAGATACACATGCATTGGTTTGCGGCCGATCACCTACGACCCGTCGTGTCAGGCCGATCTGGGTGCTGAGTGGCAGTTCGCGAATCGGCTGGCCAAGCGCCGGTTCGGCGCGAGCGGGACCTGCCTAACCCTCTCGGCGGACCATTGGACGCGGGACAGAACGTCAACAACCTACTCCGCGTCGATCGGCTACCGTGGGCGCAGGGACTGCGACGCAGCCTACTCTGAGCGAGTGCAATTCACGGTGTCTCGCACACCGGTGGCAGACGCCTACGATCCTGGCTTGTCTGAGGCGCGGTGGCAGGCTCGGATGGCCGGTGATCTATCGGCATAGAAGGAGGGAGGCACATGGTCAGAGGATACCGGTACGGCGGGTTGGGCCGCGACCCGCACTGGATCACCACGAAATACCCTGCGACGACGGAGGACGGGACGCGTCACCCGGCCGGGACGCGGGCGTTCTTCTACCCGAAGACCAAGCGGATGTTATTCGGGGAGGCTGCGGAACAGGCGTCGCGGGACTTCGAGGCCGCGCGCCAGGACGAGGAGCTGTCACGATGAGCCTGCGGCCCCTCCCTGAGAACACCTTTCGGTATCTCGACCAATTCGGCCGATATGCCGTGCCGATCCCATCGAAAGATGGCGCGTATCAGGCGTACCGGGTGCGACGCATTCCAGGCCGGGCCGGGCCGACGACGTTCATGTTCGATGGATGGCTGATAGACACGGACACGAGATTCCCCCAGGCCGACGACGATCAACAGCCTGCTGCCCTACCCTGACGTTTCCGGGTGCCGCGGCGCCCGGTTTCGCCTGGATAGGCCAGGAACTTGAGGAGAACCACAGTGACATACCCGACAACGACCCGCCCCGGCGCAGCGATCACACGACTGGCGCTGGTGCCTGGAGGCACGCCGACAGAGCCGACGCCTGCCGAACGGCTGACCGCAGCGGCGGACACGCTGATCGCGATGATCAGCGAAAATAGGCCGATCAGCGAATGCGGAGGACTGCCGATCACGCTGATGGAGATCGCGGCGGAACTGCGTGCGAGCCAGCGCATCCGCACCGCGCCGACACAGGCTGACAACACGATCGCGGCGATCCGGGCAGCGCAAACGCCAGCAGACCTGGACGACGTGTTCGTCGGGTGCGTTGTGCCGATGGTCGAGATGACGACCGACGAGCGGGTGCGCGTGCTGACCGAGTATCTGATCCGGAACATTCGGGTCGGGAGGGACGACAAGTGAGCGAGATCGCGAGCACGACAGGCGTGGCGTTGACGCTGACGCCCGAGGATGTCCTGGCTCTGGTGCGGCTGATTAGGGCCGCTCAGGATGCCCATGCCTCGATCGAGGAGGATGCCGACCACGCGCGGCACAATCAACCGGCCGACGAGGCTGCGGCGGCGACCGATCGCGCCAACGAGCTGCGCAACGCGATCGCGGCGGCCGAGCGTGCCCTGGGCCTGCCTCCCTCTGATGGTTGGGAGGGCGATCGAGATGTGGAAGGGGCGCCTCTGCGCTGGGAAAATCACTACAAGTGCGGTTGCGAAAAGACGTGGAGTTACACCTGGTCGTCGATATGCCCGGACATTTGCCCGAGGTGTTTCACCGAATGCCAGCCCGTGCGCAGCGGTTATCTAACGTGCGTAGCTCCC
>CAZZBK010000161.1:0-11559 GCA_964652155.1 uncultured Planctomycetaceae bacterium
CCGCAGCCGACCGGAATCCGCGGCGGCGCGCCGGTCATCATGTAGTGGTTGCCCGCGCCGTGGTTCCCCTGGTTGTGCTGAATCGAGCGGACGATCGCCAACTGGTCGGTGATTTTCGCCAACTGCGTGAGGTGCTCGGAGAACTCGATGCCCGGCACGTTGGTGCTGATCGGTTGAAACTCGCCGCGAATCTCGGCGGGCGCGTCGGGCTTGGGATCGAACGTCTCGTAATGCGACGGACCGCCATCGAGCCACACCAAAATACAGCTCGTGTTGGCACGCGCGTTGGAGGCGCTCGACGTGGCCGCGAGTGAACGCATTCGCAGCAGGTCGACCAGCCCCGTGCCCAGCAGGGCGCTCAGCCCGAGTTGCAGCGAGTTGCGGCGCGTGATCCCTTGGCAGTTACGACGGGTCATGGCTAATCCTTAAACATGAACTCGGGGGTATTCAACAAGGCCCACATCAGGTCTTCGGTCGAGCGGGCACGGTCTGACTTGAACAACGGCAATATCTGCTGCCGCTCATCATCGGTTGGCACTCGGCAATACGCAAGCAAATACAGTTCCTCGATCAACGCTTCAGGGGTCAGCTTGCTCGCGGCCAGCTTGGCGATCTGACCCGATGAACTTGTGACCTTGGCATGCAAGCCAGGAGCGTTCATCAAATGCAGCGCCTGGACCATCGTCGTTTCGCTGGTCCGTTCGCAAGGGGGGTCTTGATTCGGATTCGGACGACCAAACGAATCGAGGAACAACGAGCCCAGCCGCGTGTTCCACAATTGCATGGCCCGCGACTGCGGCGGCATGCCCTGGAACGTCTCGTTCACGCCCGTGATGTCGCTGACCGCGTCGAGCAACACTTCGCCGCGCAAACGCACGCGGTAATGACGCGAATAGTTGCGCGTGTCGCCCACGTTCGTCTCGTTGGGCAACGACGACAGCCGATACACGCGCGAGGCCGTGATCGTGCGAATCAGGTGCTTGAAGTCGAACTTGTGACTGCGGAAGTCGTCGGCCAAGGCCTTCAACAAGGCCGCATTGCTTGGCGGGTTCGTGACCCGCAAATCGTCCACCGGGTCAACGATGCCGCGCCCCATCAGATCGGCCCAGACGCGATTGACCGCCACCTGCGCAAAGTACGGATTGCTCGGCGCCGAGAGCCACGCGAACAACGCTTCGCGCGGGTCGGCATCGTCGCTCAGCGGCGTGGCCTCGCCGAACAGCGGCTTCGGCTCGACGGGCGTGTCGGTTATGGGATGCATGACCGGCTTGGCCTTGCGAGCCACGAAGATCATCTCTTCGCCGCCGCTAATCGGCGCCGAAATACCGGTCCCCTTGAAACCCAACCGATTGAAATAAGCCGCGAAGCCAAAAAACTCATCTTGCCCGTAAACCTCGAAGGGATGGTGATGGCACTTGGCGCATTCCAACCGCACGCCCAGGAACAACTGGCTGACCATCGTCGTCAGATCGTCGGGCCGACGTCGATCGCGGAACATCACCGTCGCGCCGTTGGTCCAGGTGCTCCCCTGGGCCGTAAGCAACTCGCGAACAAATTGATCGTAAGGAAGATTGCGTCGGAAAGCGTCACGAATCCAGGCGTCGAAATTCAGCGTCGCCTTTTGGCCCACGTGGAACGAGTTGGGGCGTAGCAGGTCGCACCATTTGTTGGCCCAATAGTCGGCATACTCGGGCCGATCGAGCAGTGTGTCGACAAGCCGCGAGAATTTGTCGTGATGCTTATCGGCCAGGTACGCGCGGCTCTCGTCGGGCGTCGGGAGCCGACCAATCACGTCCAGATAAACCCGCCGCAGCAGCGTCACGTCGCTGGCCACTTCCGACGGCAGCACGCCGACCTCGCGCAGCTTATTCCACACCAGCGGGTCGATGAAGTTTTGCTTCGGTAGCGCCGCGTACTTCTCGGCCGCGATCGTGCCCGTGAACGGAATCACCACGTTCCACGTGGCGATGTGTCCCATGTAGCGGGCCATCACGACCGTCTCGCCCGACAGTTTGCCGGCCGTGATCTTGCCCCCGTCGACCGCCGCGATGGGCACGTCGTTCGATTGAAAGGCGCTGAGCGCCGTGACATCGTGTTCGCTGCCGTCGCTGTAGTAGGCGGTCACCTTGAGTTGTTGCGTCTCGCCCGTCTTGAGCGGTCGCTCGGAGGGGGTCAGCTTGACACGCACCAGACGGGGATCGTTCGCTCCGGCGCGCGGCATCCCCTGGGCAACCCAGCGCCGCAGTGTTTGATAATGGGGCTCGTCGAGCTTGAGTCGTGCGCCGCCGCCGTGAGGGATTTGTCCCGTTGCTTTGCGTAGCAGCAGGCTCGTCTCCGGACTCGCCGGAAACACACGTCGGCCACGCCCCTCCTTGACGATCGCCGAGTAATCGAATTCGGCGTCGAAACCCAAGAGCGACAAGGCGAACCCGTTTTGCCCTCGGGCCTTGCCGTGACACGCACCCTGATTGCAGCCTGCCACGGTCAGGATCGGCATCACATCGAGTTCGAACTTGACCGTCGCGTTATTCTCAGCCGCCGCGAGCGACGAACCCGCCCAGCCACAGAGCGGCAGCCATAGGAACGCGGTGGATAAGCAAAGCCAACGGAGCATGTGAGTGTGCAGGCAGGTGGGCGTGGCGGGCGGGAAAAATCTATCGGCAGAGGCTTATATGATATCGGACTTCGTCCCTCGGAAGCAAGCGATTATTCTCGAAGAACGCCCAGTTTGGGACAAAAGGGGGGAATCAAATCTCCGGCCAGAAAACCGGCTTGCAGGGGTGCGATGAGAACGTAAGATTAGAAGTCTTGTCGCTGGGCGCAAGGCTTGGTGGATGAGTGCCGTCGGAGAGGTGGCTGAGTGGTCGAAAGCGACGGTTTGCTAAATCGTTGTACGGGTCAAACCGTACCGCGGGTTCGAATCCCGCCCTCTCCGCTTGTTTTCAAAACGCTCGTCGTAAGTGGCTACTAGGTAGCTCTTTGCGGCGAGCGTTTTGCGTTTGTCTCAGTCACTGGGACAAACACTGGGACAAACCTAAGTCGTTACGCGAGGTATTTCGCCTCGGCCCGACTACTGTTTGTCTCACTTGACCGTCGTCAGAGTCCTCCTCTTGTTGCCTGAAGTCGCTACCGACGCTTGGTACAAAAAACTAACAACCGCCCGTCGACAAGTTTGCCGACGGGTCCAGAAACACGATCTGGCTCATCTTTCGCCGGGCATCTTCGCTGCTCAGATGGCGATAATGTTGCACCATCTTGGAGTCCGCGTGGCCCAGCCATTCCTTAATCTCACCTTCCGAGGCCCCGCCCAGGAAGCATTGGCTACAAAAGAAGTGTCGAAAACTGTGCAACCGGCCGTGCTCGAAGCCAATCTCGCCAGCCGGTGTGATGAAATTAGCCTTGAGCGGTTCGATTACGTGTCGAATAAATTGTTCCAGTACATTCCGTGAGCGAACTCGGCCTCCCATGGCCCCATGGAACACCAAGCCGTCCGCTTGCCGCTGCAAGCCGGTCAGCTCACGGAGCAGTTCCGGATGAATCGGGAGCATGCGAGTCCGGCGACCCTTGGTAGTCCGCGCCGTACCCGCTTGGCGCTTACGCCGACTCGAACGCTCATCGGCAATTCGGACGGACTCACGATTCGGAGTGAGGTCAATGTCGGTCCACCTCAAGCCTGCCAGTTCGTTGATCCGCATACCCGTATAAGCCAAGGCCATGATCACGTTGGCCAACCAATCGAGCTTAGGCTGCCGACGACAGTGATCAACCATAGCCATGACTTGAGCGGAGCTATAGCAATAAGTGTCCGTGCCCTGAGGCTTCTTGAGCGGGAGTACCAACTTGGCCGAGGCCGGCAGCAACTTTTGGTTGACCATCCAGCCGGTGATCGACTTGAGTAACGTCAGCTCCAAGTAAACCGTGCGATCGGCGCTCTGCTTTGCCAGCCAGTTTCCGTACTGTCGCAAAGCATGCTCGTCGAATGCCTGCCAGGTTTCAATGCCATGTTTCTGGCAGAACTTGATGTGCTTGTCGCGCACCGCACCATAGCGTTTGATCGTCGCCTTCGAGGCGCCCCCCATGACGTGGTTGCTCTCGCTGAATTCGAAGTACTGTCGCCAGCCCTCGATGATTGGGATTGTTGACGAGATGATCGTAGGTGTGGCTTCAACCATGCCGAGTTCGACAGCTTGATGGTTGTCGAGTTGGTGTAATCGCTGCAGTGCTTCTTCACGGTTGCGCGTGCCCAGGGAATGTTTGCCGAGATTGAATTTTCCGCTGCGGCCGTCGGCGTAAAACACGCCCTCACGACTAAACAACCGCCAAGTGAAATGGCGGCAAACGATCAGCATATTTTTGTCAGGAGATTTCATAATTAAAGCTCGTTTCAAGATTGATCACGAGCCTGTGTCCACTTGGGCGCTGGTCCTGAAAGGCAGGACCTAGCCTGCGCCGATGCCACCGGCGCAGGATGTGATCCGGCCGGTGTCGTGGACGCAAGCTCGATTGCGTTGATTGGGAAAAGGATGCGGCCCCCTTTGCCGCTCGGTTGATAGAAGGGGATTTTGCCGACCTTTATGAGGCGACGAATCGTCGATGCAGACAAGCCGCAATGGTCGCTAAGCGCGTCGATATCGACTAATCGAGAGGCATTAACTTCGTCAGCCATGACAGTCACCCCAACACCAACAATCCGTCCATGTGCCTTCGTTTGGTTGACTGCCGCACTAGGTCTTTTGCGGCAGATTGTGAAACGATTGGCTTGATGACCTTATTTTGGGTTGGGTAACCGATTCGGACGAGCGCAGTCAGCTTGGAAGCCGTTTGCGCTCATCGAAGGTCGCTGGCCGGGTGGTCGCGCATGAAGGGGTAGTCTAATAATCTACCCCTCTCCGATCTGGCCGAATCGACGACGCAAAATTTCCTGGATGTCAAAATCGAGAATTCCCGATTGAGGTTCGCTCGAGGTGAGAATCAGCTTGGGCGCCTCACAAGGAGGAGGCAGGGTTTTGGCAATATTGAAATACGTTGCGCGACAACCGTGCCCCGCGGCCACAAACGCTCGCGCTCGTTCTTCCTCGCTGGAGAATTGACTGTTTGCCTTGAGTTGCGCAACGGCCAATCGAGTACCGCTGAGGCATCGTGCGAGAACACCTCCGCGCCAATCCAGCCTTGCCTGCTTGAGCTCCGCAGCCGTCACATAGTGCCGGAAAGAGGGTTGCTCCAAAAGCGATAAATTCGTCCCAATGAAGTCAAATACCTCCTGATCCCAAAACCAAGTAGCGGCTTGATGATGCACTTCGATCGCTTCGGGAACAAACTCGACCACGTGACCACGGTCTTCAAGCGCTGCGATGTCGAGGTTGAGGCGTTGCCAATCATTTGCGACAATGGCCACGTTGCTGGTCGTTGTAAACGTATCGGGAACGGATTTTTTAGTCCCGAGTGACGCTGCGGAGTTCCATGAAAGTTTTTTAACGTGGTCGGTTTGGCACAGTGATTTGAGCAAGCGAATTGCATCGCGATCTCGGTGCAACTCATCGACATCGTCGATCAATACCGGTTGATTGCGATGCTCGAATAGCCGTAAATACATGCCAAACGCCGATGTTCGCCCTTCAATCGCACAAGCATGGTCGCCGATCGAGGCTTTTAAAATTTGGCTTTTGCCGAGTCCCGGATTGCCCAGGACCACCAGTAAGTTCAAATGGCCGTCAGCAAACGCACGCGCATATTTGCGCAGGTCGTCATACGTGTGAAGGAGCATCGGCGAACGCGATAGACTTTTAGACTTAGGTTTAGACATCGAAGGGCCATCCGATGAGACAGTTGTGTCTTACGTTAACTGGGGCACCAAACCCTTGCCCCTCATCGTGCAAAACCGGCAACCAGTCCGAAAGCGCACTCTGTTGGGATGCTGATTGCGCAATATTCTGCGCCTGCTTGAATCGGAGGCTTTCACGGCAGGACAACTGGCGTGGTCCGATAAACCGAACCAGATGGCTCGGTTCTACATCGAGATAGCGTTGAAAAACGCTGCTTCATCAACCTCAGTAGGGTCCCAGGGGTGAGCTTGCACCCCGAGCCATCCAGTTTTCTCCAAGGCGTTTGCGGATCTCTGCGAGATCAACGTCAATCGTTCGCGCGCTTGTCGCGAAGAACTTTGAGAATACGTCGCGTACTCGGGACAACTTGCCTTCATGCACTGCTGCATGTCGGCTACTTAAGATTAGGTAATAGTGCTGCAATTGAAACAGGCGTCCGAATCTTTTGAGTGCCTGCTTCGCCATGTTCTCACTGGCAATCAGTTTCATCCACTCTGCCAAATGCGCTGGCGATTCGGCGTGATGCAAAGCACCGTCGAGCAACCCTCTCAATTCATCTCGGCTGGGAATCGGATAGGTATCTGGAATACAAAATACGCCACCCGACCGCATCAACTGCTTAACAACCGAAAACGGAAAACCGCCAGCCATCAGAGGCTGCAAAGGCATGGGCAGATAGGGGCCTGCAAGTCCACGTAGACGCCAACGAACAAAAAACTCTTCAAATGCAGCATTAAATGGCTGCCAATCGGCGAGCTCCGTTTCACCATTTTCGGGAACAAAGGGCGTAATCGCCAAGCCCAAGGAATGAAATCCCCAACGCCTGATCATCGGCTCCCATGTCGCTAGTAAGGCGTCATGTTCTTCGAGGAACTGCCGATTCGTCAGCAACCAGCCCAGATATGCCCGGCTGACTCTAGCTGGCCCCTCGAGATGCTGCTGCGCGACTCTTGCAATGTGGTCGGCGTGAGCTTGATTCTTAGGGTTTGCACTAGAATCGAAGTCAGCAGCGTCAATTTGCAACGGCGGGAGCGAATGCAAGTGAGCGAAGGGCAAGATTTGCCCTCGCCATAACCCCACAGATGCAGAATGGTCGCCGCACATGCGGCCTAGCTTACGCTCCATTTCAACAAGCTGACTGTCAAATCGATTCTCGCCAATCTTCTGGCAGATCGCCTCCCAGAGGGCTGGTGGGAGCGTGTAGAAAAAGCGCTCGCGAACCAATTCGTGCGACAGGTACTGAGTTGATGCCGTCGCGTTATTGAATCGCTGGTCCAATGCCAAAATGGGACTACCCCTGAACTCAATCTGCACATCGGGAGGCAGATTGAACAGCACCCGCAAATCGGCATCGGGGGCCACAATAAGGGGTGGTTCAGTCGCTTTCGAAATTGGATTGCTCATGTTTCAACTCGGGAATGATCCTCAGGTCTATCACCGAATGGTTAAGGCAGCCCCAGGTATTATGTCACGCTACCCGGGATTAATTTAGACACAAATTGGTCGGTTGAATGCTTGAAGTGCTACATCACACGATCAGCCCCAATAGGTAATGCTCTCCCCAGTATAGATGCCACGGTTTTGGCATTTATTTAGCGACTAGGGGCGATCTCGTGACCGATTCGACGCGACCACGCGATCCAGGTATCGTCGATGTTCTCTGAAGAGAACGTCGACGATACCTGGATCGCGTGGTTTTGGTGTAACTGCAGCAAAGATCGTTAGTTACGGCCAGATCTGTGCGATCCTTTCGTGGAAATGATAACTGCTCGGAACCTCGGTCCAGTGACAAGGCGGGGACCGGCGTGTCGGTGAGATATATTGCGTCAGCAATACCTACTCCGAACGGGCTCGTGTGAGCTGTTGAAACTTTCGGAAAGAATTGCGACCAAGCGTGACGCTGGTTAACATGTCTGACATGTTGACACGCAGATTGTTTCGCTAGTTCGGTGCTACCCATGTACATCACTGCCATTGAACGTCAATCGACGGCCGATCGGGTCGTCGAGCGGATTGCGAATGTTATTCGCGAACACAAACTCACCGCTGGCGAGCGGTTGCCCGGCGAGCATGAGCTGGTCGAGCAATTGAAAGTCAGTCGACCCGTGCTGCGTGAGGCGCTCGCGCGGCTGCAAAGCATGGGACTCGTCGATATCCAACGCGGTCGAGGCACCTTCGTGGGGAACGCCACGAGTCTGGCGAACTGCGTGCGGCTGTTGCGGTCGGCGGTCACCATCTCGCCGCAAGAGTTGCTGTCGTACGCCGAGTTGCGATCAGCCATCGAAGTGCAGGCCGCGCGACAAGCTGCCGAACGGGCAACCGATGACGATGTGGTCGATCTATCCACGTTGCTCAAACGATTGGATGACGACGAGTTGCCGTACGCCGAGGCTTTGGAACTCGACTTCCAATTCCATCGCAAGCTGCTCGATGTGGCGGGCAACCCGATAATGCAGAATTTGATGGAGGTGATTTACGCGTTTGTGCTGACGCAAATGGCGCGCACGACTCCATCCCAGCGTGAAAACCAATTGGGCCGCCGCTTGCATAAGGCAATTCTGACGGCCATTCGCAACCACGATCCCGACGCGGCGGCAAAGGCGATGCAGCAACACATGCAGGCGGTACTCAAGCGACTGGAATCGTAGGAGCCAATGATGAGACGTGTATGCCTATGTTTTGTGTGGCTGCTTCTCGCGCCGATCGCGGTCTTGGCTGTAGATCGTGCTCCGACGCCCGAGCAATTGACGTTCTTCGAGTCGAAGATTCGCCCCGTGTTGGTGACGCATTGCTATGAATGTCACGCCGCTGGGGCGAAGATCGTGCAAGGTGGTTTGCGGGTCGACTCGCGTGACGGGCTGCTCAAAGGGGGCGACACCGGAGCAGCGATCATACCAGGCAAGACTGCGGAGAGTTTGCTGATCAAGGCGTTGCGATACGACGGGCTTGAGATGCCGCCAAGGGGCAAGTTGCCAGATGCGGTCGTCAAGGATTTCGAAACCTGGATCGCGATGGGAGCGCCCGACCCGCGCGTGGCTGATGAACCGCAGGTGATTCGCACGATCGATCTGGAAGCCGGTCGCAAACATTGGGCGTTTCAACCGGTGACCAATCCGCCGTTGCCGTCGGTGACCGATGACACTTGGCCGATCGATGCTTTGGATCGATTCGTGCTCGCACGATTGGAAAAAGTGGGGCTGCGTCCGGTGGCCGACGCCGATCGATACACATGGCTGCGACGAGTGTCGCTCGATTTGACCGGCCTGCCGCCGACTCCTGCCGAGATCGAAGCGTTTGTACGCGACAACTCTCCGCGCGCCTGTGAAGCGGTCGTGGATCGGCTGCTCGATTCGCGAGCCTATGGCGAACGCTGGGCACGCCACTGGCTCGATCTCACCGGCTATGCCGACATGATCGGCACTTCGAATAATGTCTTTGCCGAACATGCGTGGCGCTATCGTGATTACCTGATTGAGGCGTATCGTAAAGACAAACCATTCGATCGCTTTGTCCGCGAGCAGATTGCCGGAGACCTGTTGCCAGCTACGTCGCCCATCGAACGGGCCGAGAACATCACGGCGACCGGCTTTCTGATGGTGGGTGATGTCGAGATCGTCGAGCCCGACAAGGCCAAGATGGAGGCCGATCACGTCGACACGCAGGTCATCAAGGTCGGCAACACGTTCTTGGGCATGACACTCGGCTGCGTCCGCTGTCACGATCACAAGTTCGACCCAATCGCGCTGCAAGACTACTACGGCATCGCGGGCATGCTGCGCAGCTCGCCGTCGACGCACAAAATTCCCTTCGGCGTCTGGAGCAGTTTGAATACGACCGACTTGCCGGAGACGCCCGAACAGCTCGCGGCGCGTCAGAAACTGGAAGCCGAGCAGGCCAAGAAGCTGTCCACCATGAAGAGCGACCGCGAACGACTTGAGGGTGAAAAGAAGTCGCTCGACCAGGAGTTGGCCCAGCTCGAACAGGCAGAGAAGTCGGCTGAATCGAGCGGCGAGGAAACCAACGCTGCGACGCCAGACGCGAAGGCATCGCTCACCAAGCGGCGGGATGAGGTGACGGCACAGCTCAAGCAACTCGGGTCAGCGATTCAACACGCCGAGTTCTTTGCGTCGAGGGTGCCCAAAGCGTTTGCAATGCACGATGGCAATCAGCCAAGCGACATGCCGATCTACATTCGCGGCAATCCGTATGCGCCCGGCAAGATAGTCCCACGGGGAGTGTTGCAAGTCGCCTCGTGGAGCAAGTTTCCCGCGATCCCGACGGGACAAAGTGGGCGTTTGCAACTGGCCGATTGGTTGGCCGACCGGCGAAATCCACTCACGCCGCGAGTCACGGTCAATCGCATCTGGCAAAAGTTGTTCGGCGAGGGGCTCGTCCGCAGTGTCGATTACTTCGGCACACGCGGCGAGACGCCGTCTCATCCCGCGCTGCTCGATCATCTGGCGACCCGATTCATGAACGACGGCTGGTCGCAGAAACGGTTGATTCGAGCCATCGTGTTGAGCCGTGCGTATCGGCTGAGCAGCGTGAACCAAGCCGCCGCGATGAAAGTTGATCCCGACAATCGGCTGTTGTGGCGGATGAATCGTCAGCGACTTGACGCCGAAGCGTTGCGGGACGGGCTGTTGGCCGTGAGCGGCGAGTTGCAATCGAGCGCCGGCGGCCCAGCGCTCGTGTTGGAAGAGGTCGAGAACTGCGCCGCGCTGGTGCAGAAAGGGGTAAATCCGCCGAACTACACGCATCGCAAGCCGCGGACGAACGAAGAGTTTGTACGGACGATTTATCTGCCGGTGATGCGCACGAACACCGCCACCCACGATCGCCTGCGATCGTTCTTTGATTTCGTCAACCCGGCCCAGATCGCTGGCCAGCGCAGTCAGACGGTCGTGCCGACGCAATCGTTGTTTGTGATGAACAATGACCTCTTTCGCAAACGGGCCAAAACACTGGCCGATCGTCTACTCGCCGAATCATCGTCATCGGATGCAAGATTGAATCAACTTTGGTTGCGCGTCTTTGGCCGTCCGATCACATCGGCCGAGCAGCGTGACGCCGCGGAGTTCTTGGCTCAACTCGACGCGACGCTCGAAACCAATGATGCCTCTGCACGCGAGAGATTGCGTTGGCAAGAGCTTTGCCATTCGCTGTTGGCGTCGAACGAATTTATGTTCCGCTTATAACACGGAGTGTCGTCGTTGAAACTCACCTTCAGCCTCATCGCCGCCCTACTGCTTGCGCCGTTTGATGCGTTTGCTCAAGCACAGCCCGCTGTTGCCAATGCCGCAAAGGTTGCAAGACGTGCCTGGGAGTCAGCGCCGGCTGAAAAACAAGCCCAATGGATGCAACAGCGCGAGGCGTTGAAGCACGTCGACCTAGTCGATGACACGCAGCGGCAGATCGTCATTGCGAAAGGAGGCTATGGACCGGAGAGTTATCACGCTCATCCCACCACGGCGTTGCTGGCGGACAACAAGACGATCTTTTGTGTCTGGAATCTCGGCCACGGTGGACACGCTGGCCCGATGGCACGCAGCGATGACGCGGGGCTGACGTGGCGGCGAATCGACGACGCGCTGCCGCCGAACTACGCCAACTTCAAGAACTGCCCCAGCATCTACCGCATAACCGATCCGCAAGGTAAAGAGCGATTGTGGGTCTTTGCGGCACGCACCTTGACCGACAAGGAGAATCCGCGGCAGATCGACGGCCGTCACCAAGG